>NZ_JBFUAP010000011.1:0-246180 GCF_056406215.1 Mucilaginibacter sp. P1_D10
AGACGTGGCAGATTTTTTTTATAGCCTGGATGGGAAAACATGGATACCATTGGGCACACAATTAAAAATGGCCTATACCTTCCCGCATTTTATGGGCTATCGTTTTGCTTTGTTTAATTATGCTACAAAAAATACAGGGGGCGCGGCCGACTTTGACTATTTCCATATAACAGATTCCATTTCCCCTGGAAAATAAAGCGCATTAAATTAACACTAACCATTTTTTATAAAAAAAACTCTAAATTATTTATTAGGCATCCTGACATTAACAAGATGCAGTAAGCAAGAAATTAATGATTTAAGCGTAAAACCAGTTATTACAAACATAAATAAGTCGTTCGACGCAACCAGTTACGTATTATTTACAATATAAATCTCCGATAGATGAACTCAACTTGGAAAATTTTAACTATTTTTAATAGTATTTACCTTTTGTACATCTGTAAAGGCGCAAAACACGACTAGCGGCAATGGCAACAAAAAACCATCGACACTAAAAGTTAGTATTGGGTATAAAGCAGGTTTTACAGGGGAAGGCGAAATTACTTATGCTGGTGCAAATGCATTGGAAAGAGCCCGGTTAGCGGGTGAAATAATTCAGCAAAGATTAATTAATCAATTCCCCGATCTGAGAATCGACTTTATCGGCCATACGTCGGTTCATTTCACTTCGCTGGCAAATGGCTATCAGCCTTATGAAGTACGTTTACGCATAGCCGGCAAGGCCAATAACGCTAATGAAGCAGCCACTATAGGGAAGAAGTGGAAGCACTTTACACCAATGGCCCGGCTGGTGGCGGAGGAGTTCGGAAATATGTAAATGAAGTGATTGGTATTGTATCGATTCTGATCGACAGAAACAAAACCAAGCCATCAATAAAAGTGAAAAGTTATGAGCATTAAACTTTATGATATAGCGCACAGTCGCGCGGGAGATAAAGGCAACACGTTGATTTTATAGCTGATACCTTATGAAGAAAAGGATTATGAACTGCTGCGCAATTTGATAACTGTTGATAAAGTAAAAGAAACTTTCAAAGAGATCATACATGGAGAAATTGTTCGGTACGAGCTGCCCAATATTTCAGCCCTGCAGTTTGTATGCTTGCAGGCTTTGGCAGGCGGGGTTACTACTTCCTTAGTGATGGATACCCACGGCAAAACCTTAAGTTATGCACTGCTGGAGATGAATCTTGAATTGCCAGAAACTATCTGATATTAGCAATCAATAATTTTGCCCTTTAAAATTGTATTGTTTTCATTTGAGGGATGAAAATTCGCAGTAGGCGTGTTGAAGTCGATACGGCTAATGCCAATAATATACTAAATTTAAGTCCTTCTAAGCTATTTCTAATACGCTTAAAAGCTTCGACTGTTCTATTAATTGGTTCGAATTATGCCCAGTCTGGGGACTTAAGCCTTCCATACGTTTGTCCCATAAGATTATTTCGACCAATGTGTAAGTTTTTCAAAAAGCAGACAACTAATAGTTGAAAAAGCATATATGAAAACTTTAGTATTCCTGATAATTGTATTAATGACCACCACATCCTGCGGACCCGATTCATCCCCTGAGAAACGGATGAATATTAAGAGTCATGAACTTGAACAAAAAGTAGCAGCAATAGTTAAACAGCAACAAATATTGAGAGACAGTATCTCATTGTTGAATAAGGAACTCACCGCCATCAAACATTAATAGCATGGCAGTGAAAAGAAATTTCATAAAAAAGGCACTATCATTTAGTACAATGGCCCTTGTTACTACCTGCGCGCTGGCACAACAAGAAACTCCACAAGCAAAGTCTGTTATCAAGTTGTTTACGAAATATCTTAACGCTGGTAATTATAGCTTAATATGCAATTTGTTCACCGAAAAAGCAAAACTCAAATTTCCGCCCGAGCGTACAATAGCCTTCCTTGATCAGCTGAAAAACAGGTACGGAAATATAAAAAACACCGCGTTTTTCTCGGTAGAAAATACATTCACCACCTATCTTACTGATCTTGATAAGGGGCAGGTTATAATAGGGATAGCCGTTGATAGTCTTCAAAAAATCAATGGATTATATGCCAGGCCTTCCCAGACTACCACTCTGCCAAAAGTTGAACGCAACACCATTAAATTAATCCTGCCCTTTAATGGAGAATGGACGGTATTTTGGGGCGGCGATACCAAAACGCTTAATCAGCATAATGGCGTCAAATTTCAACAGTATGCTTTTGATATCGTTATTAATGGGTCCAACGATCGTTCTTACAGGACAAACGGACGATCAAATGTCGACTACTACGCGTTCGGTGAAAAGATAATAGCCCCGGCCGATGCAACCGTTGTACTGGCGGTTGATGGAGTTGCGGATAATATACCCGGGCAGGTAAACACCATGTATATACCAGGAAATGCAGTCATGTTAAAAACGGCGAATAATGAATATCTCTTTTTTGCACATCTAAAGCAAAACACCGTCAACGTAAAAGAGGGCGACATGATAAAACAAGGGCAGCTGCTTGGCCGATGTGGAAACTCGGGTAATTCGTCTGAACCACATTTGCATTTCCATATTCAGAATGCGATGAGCTTCGATACAGCAACCGGAATAAAATGCTACTTTGACCATATCAATGTAAATAAACAGATGTCGGACGATCACTCCCCTATAAAAGGAGAAAAGATAAAGAACATCAAAGATTAGCAATGAGCGAAAAGGAATTTCTAAGCGTGATACAGGCTAACCAAGGTATTATCCATAAGATATGCCGGCTTTACCGCGATAGCCCCGAAGACCGCGAAGATCTTTTCCAGGAAGTGATCTTCCAGCTTTGGCGGTCGTACCCATCGTTCAGTGGCGGTTCCAAAATTTCAACCTGGCTTTATCGCATTGCGCTGAATACCGCTATGGCATCGTTCAGAAAAAATAAACCAAATATTACTTTGACTGAGTATCTGCCAGATGTACAATTCGATAACATTAATAACGAAGAGAACGAAAGGCAGGAAAAGCTACTCAATAGCATAACCCAATTAAGCGAACCCGACCGGGCATTGATCGCCTTGTATCTTGATGAATTGAGTTATCAGCAAATAGCAGGAATATTCGGTATTAGTGAAAGCAACGTTGGGGTAAAACTTACCAGGATAAAAATAAGGTTACAAAAACTAATGAATTAAACCATGGAAATTGAAGAATTAAGAAAGGAGTGGAAAAACATCAAAACGCCACAAATCGATATTGATCGCATTAAAGATATGACAATAGCGAAAAGCCATCCTGTACTTAGTGGAATCAGGAAACAATTCACAATAGAATTGATTGGCTGGTCTGCCTTCCTTATCGTCTGCTTTACTGGGTTAGATGCAGATCAAAAGCCAATTCTTACAAATATTTTATTGATAATATCTGTCGCTCTGCCTATGATTTTCAATGTCTATGGCTATCAATTGTCAAAGGAGCTTATCGAAGGCCCGGACATAAGTTCATCACTGCAAAACCGAATAGATTCCCTTAAGCGTTTTGCAATGGTCAGTGTATTACTAAGAATAATGCTGATCATCGGAGTTGGTTACTTTTTTATATCTTCCATCGATATAGACCAACGCAAGCTTATGCTGATTGGAGCCGGAAGTGTAGTTTTAATATTTCAACTTTACTTGTTTGTTCGCATTTGGATCAAAAGAATAGACAAGTTAAGAAACACCTTTAGCTTGTTAAAAGAGTTCTAAGTGGCGTACAATTTATTCAAAACCTTTAATTGCTCGACTTTGTGGTTCGAATTCTGCCCAGTCTGGGGGGAGATTAAGGTAAGCCAAACGGAACTAAAGCGGAACAACTCGCTGGAAGATTTGAGATTGTTTGCTCAAAATTAATTTGTCCGGTCCATTTAAGCTGATTATAGTTCAAGCCCTCACAGGTCAATATCGAATCTTTTCTAAAAGACTTAATTGGAATAGCTTTAGAAGGATGGTTTGAATACGAATTAATGAATATGGCCGTAGCGACTGCGTAAAATCACACGTTCTGATATCGGTAGCAGGACGTGAAGATGGCCGTGGTGACGTTCGACAGCCCGACACTACTTTGCGTCAGTAATAGAAAAATTGGACGATATAATTTTGCGCCAGCCCAGCTCAGCGTGATTTTGCTAGGTAAGAGAAGTATGACGCCAGAACAAATCGAGGAATGTTCCGGCGCATTGAAAAACATTTAAAACACCAAAGCCACCCCGCTTTTTAAACCTTCTTCGTACCTCGCTTTATCAAACCGGTACAAATAAGGCGATCGGTGCGCACCTATTTTTTTTGTCTCGTTTAGTTTGGTTATAATACCGGTTGCAATCAATTTTTTTGAAAAATTCCGGTCATCTAATGTTTTGCCCAAAATGGTTTCGTACAAACTATGAATCTCGGGGAGCGTAAATTTTTCTTCAAGCAATTCGTACCCTATCGGGAAATGCGCGATGTGCAACCGCAGCGCTTTCAATGCTTCGCTAATGATATGCGTATGATCAAACATCATGGGTGGCAATTCGGTTATGGGCCACCATCGGCTTTGCTCTTCTGTCTCTCCCTTTTTCGTTTCCACTTTAGAAAACTCCGTAAGCGTATAAAAGCCTACCGAAACAAAATAATCAAATATCCAGCAATTAGCAGGCACATCTATCCCGGTCACCTCCTTCAGATTTTCGGGGGTAAACCCGCTGTCTACACTCCGTTGCGGGGTACCAAACGAGCCAAACTTTTGGAAAAAGAGGCCCTTTAAACCCGTCCTTGATAAAGCTATCCGGCTTGCCGCTTCTTCAATCGACTCCGTTTTTTTGATATAGCCACCCGTTACTGTCCATTTATCAACCGAAAATGGCTGTTGCAACAAAACCTTCAGCTCTTTTTCGTGATAGCCGAAGATCACATTATCTACCGCTACATTCTTAAGGTATTGTTCGCCCCTGCCTATAAAATCGGCCGCCTCCTGCTCTATTGTCATTTTCGCTCTAAAATTTACAATGTCAAAGTTACAAAAAATACATTACGTAATAAATACGCATTATAATTTGGATATATAAAAAACGCAACATATCTTTATTCCGTATAAATTACAGAATAAATATATGAGACGATATATCCTTTTACAAATTATCTTCCTGTTAACAACATTGAGCGCCGCTGCGCAGGATTCGCGGGCAACCCTGTTTGATAATAACTGGCGTTTTAAAAAGGACACACTTAGTGGCGCTGAAAACCCCGCTTACATTGATGCAAAATGGCGAACCTTAAACCTGCCGCACGATTGGAGCATAGAGGATCTGCCCAATCAAAAAGATGGAGAAGTGCAGGGCCCGTTCACCAAATCCTCCATAGGAAAAGCGGCAACAGGCTTTACCGAAGGCGGCACAGGCTGGTACCGCAAAACATTTAAGCTGGATAATAGCTACAAAGGAAAACACACTTATATCGTATTTGACGGTGTTTATATGGATGCCGATGTTTGGATCAACGGGCACTATTTAGGCAACCATCCTTACGGCTACACAGCATTTTCTTACGATTTGACGGCCTTTTTAAACGTAGCGGGGAAGCCGAATGTAATAGCCGTTCGCGCAAAAAATGTGGGCAAGAATAGCCGCTGGTACTCCGGCTCGGGCATTTACCGCCATGTATGGCTGCTGCCAGTTAGCCCTGTGCACACCAAAATATGGGGAAATTATATCACTACCCCAATAGCTACAGCAAGCAATGCGGAAGTAAACATACAAACCTCCGTTGAAAACACATCGCCTGTAAAAAGCGTGGTAACCGTAAAGGTAGATTTGATTGGCCCGGCCGGGCAATTAGTTGCTTCGCAAAAAAAATCTGTTACTATCCCCGCAAATACCAGTGAGGATATTACGCAACGTTTATCGATAGTAAATCCAAAATTGTGGGCGACGGAAAATCCTGTTCTGTATAAAGCGAAAGTTACCATTCTTAGCGGCGCCAGGGGAGTGGATCAAACTGTAACCCCATTTGGCATCCGCAGCCTGATATTCGATGGGCAAAAAGGGCTTTTAATAAACGGCAAAACGGTTAAACTTAAAGGCGGCTGCATCCATCACGATCTGGGCCCCTTAGGTGCTGCCAGTATTGACCGTGCCGAGGAACGCAAAGTGGAACTGCTGAAAAAAGCGGGCTACAACGCTATCCGCTTGAGCCACAATCCGGCATCGCCGGCTTTACTAAATGCTTGCGACCGTTTGGGCATGCTGGTGTTAGACGAAGCCTTTGATATGTGGGAGTTGGCCAAAAGCCCGCAGGATTATCACCTTTATTTTAAAGACTGGTGGCAGCGCGACCTGGAAGCCATGATCAAAAGCGACCGCAATCACCCCTCCGTTATTATGTACAGCATCGGTAACGAAATTTATGAAGCACCCGACTCGTCAGGTTATCAAAATGCCAGGCGGCTGTCGGCAGAGGTGAGGAGGCTTGATCCCACCCGTGCGGTTACCGCAGCCATCGTTTTCCTGCCGCCTTATACCAAAAAGCCATGGGCAGCATACCAGCCGCATGTAAACAACCTTGATATCGACGGTTATAATTATTTTCTCGACCCGTCGATCTACTTCGCGCGGGATAGTGCCACGCTGCACCGTTTCGAAACGGAAAGGGCTAAGCACCCTGCTAAATTATACATGTCTACAGAATACCTCAACAACGCCGCGCTCGAAAATTGGGATGCAACAGAGAAGCACCCCTGGTTTTTAGGGGGCTTTAGCTGGACGGCAATAGACTATATAGGCGAGGCGGGAATAGGAAAATCGCAGATGGTGCCCGAAGGCCAGGTACTGCAAAAGGGGCTAATGGGTATGGCCGTTTTTTACCGTAATAACTGGCCGGTGTTTAACGCCAATTGCGGCGACCTGGATTTGATTGGAACGCCCAAAGCAGCGTCCTACTATAAAAATGTGGTTTGGCGTAATAGTAAAATAGAGTTGCTGGTGCACGTACCCATACCCGATGGGCAAAAAGAAGCGGTAGCAACATGGGGGTTCCCGGATGAAATGAAAAGCTGGACCTGGCCAGGCCGTGAGGGGAAAAAAATGCAGGTAAGTGTATATACCCGAAGCAAAATGGTGAAGCTTGAATTGAACGGTAAAATTATTGCCGAACAAGCTGTTCCTGTCGGATCTGTAACCGTCACTTTTGCTGTTGATTATCATCCAGGCACTTTAGTGGCAAAAGCTTTTGACGATGGAAAAGAAACCGGATCGGACACGTTAACAACAGCAGGCAAACCGGTTGCCCTAAGGCTTGTTGCCGACAGGCAAACTATTGCCGCCAATGCAAACGACCTATCATTTGTAAATGTAGAAGTGGTAGATGCAAAAGGCAATATAGTACCATCGGTTGATGGCCTGGAGGTGAGTTTTGCGGTGAAAGGCAAGGCGGCTATAGCGGCTGTTGGTAATGGCGACCCGGCGGATATGTCGAGCTTTCAGCAAAAGCATAAAAAGATATACAGAGGGGTGGCATTAGCCATTGTAAGGCCAACCGGTGTTAAAGGGGTAGCAACATTAACCGCTTCCGCAAACGGCTTGAAACCAGCATCTGCTCAGATAATAATAAAATAAATATTAATGCGTAAAAACTACGCAATGAAATTTGGATATATGAAAACTATCAATTACCTTTATTCCGTTAAAAATACGTAATGTATAAAAACCAATATCAAACATTAAAATCATGAAGAAAAAATTAAGCTTAATTTTTACAGTAGTTATAGGCATATTCTTTTGCTTTACGGCAAAGGCCCAAACCAATGCCGATTACTTTGCCGGCAAGTGGACCGTTACCGTGATGGGCACCCCAAATGGCGACGCTAAAATGGATTTTGTATTCAGCAAAACCGATGGCAAATTAACCGGTGTTGTGCAGGATTCAACCGGTAAAGTAATATCTAAGATCACACAGATAGACGAGAAAGACAAAACCATTACTGCAGCATTTACCGCGCAGGATTATGACGTTACCCTAAGCCTGGAGCCCATAGATGCAGACCATGCTAAAGGTAGCCTGATGGGCATGTTTGAGGCTAAGGCTATTCGCAAGAAAGACTAATTCCACCTGTACCGTAAATTATGAGAAGAATAAAATTTGCAGGTATAACAGCAATTGTGCTCTCATCAGTACTATTTGCTGCCTTTACCGTACCCAATGCCGGCCCTAAATGGAAGCTTGGCGTTGCGTTGTGGACCTTCCACCGCTTTACCCTGGCCGAATCCATCAAAAAGTGCGATAGCGCGGGCGTTCATTATATCGAAGGTTCAACATTTCAAAAGGCAGGGGATGAGGTAGAAAATGTGGGCGTAGGCCAACTTTCGGATGCCGGAATTGAAAAGCTAAACGGCTTTATGGCAGAGCATCACCTACAAATGAAATCTATTTATGCTTTTGGCGGCAAAACCGTTGCGAGCTGGAAAAAGGATTTTGAGCTGGCGAAAAGACTAAAGGTTGATTTTGTTACCGCAGAACCGCCAAAAGCTTTGTGGAACAGCATCGACAGCCTTGCCGGGGCATATCACATTAAAGTAGCTATCCATAACCATTGGAAAGGTATGAGCATTTACTGGCATCCCGATTCGGTTTTGGCGGCCATTAAAGGGCACCCCAATTTTGGCGCCTGCCCCGATTTGGGCCATTACCCTAAAAGTGGGATTGATGCTGTGTACGCACTAAAAAAACTGCAGGGGCACATCCTGGCTATCCACTTAAAGGATGCCGACGAAATGAATAACCCCAAAGCCAACGATGTAAACATTGGCAAAGGCGTGGTGAATTTTAAAGCTGCTTTTGAAGAATTGAAAAGGCAAAACTACAAAGGCTATATTTATATAGAACGCGATGCCGATTACCGACCGAGCAACCTGCCATCGGTAGTAGAAGAAATGGGGTATTATAATCAATTGGTAGGCAACCTGTAACCCGTTTGAAAAGGCATAAAGATTTTTATTATCATCTCTCAATTATCATCTCTCAAACACCGGCTTTGCTCATGGCAAGCCGGTGTTATTTGTCTGGTGAGTTTAAACCTAAGTGCCGCCCTTCTTCGAAAAAAAAGCCGGCAGCTATATCATTTAGTTAAGGATGAAGAGTTTTTACAGAATAGCGGTATTCCTGCCGTTGATGGCGTCGTCATTTTGGTCTTTAGGCCAGGGTGCTACAAAAAAACAAGCCTCGGTAACCGCTAAATGGTTCCCGAAGTACGATTTTAACCCGGCAGTATTTAAACAGCCCGCTATCGAATTTGGCCCCTTCGCCCGCTGGTGGTGGCCGGGCAATAATGTGGATAAAACAGAACTGCAAAGAGAAATTAATCTTTTTGCTGATAATAGCTTTGGTGGTGTAGAGATACAACCGATGGCTGCATTGTTTGCTCCCGGAACGGCTGCAGCCCGTGCCAAAATGGTGACCTGGGATACCCCCGATTACTATGAAAACTTAAAAACCGTTATGGAAGAAGCCCGCAAGCGCGGCCTTACCATAGATATGACTGACGGCAGCGGCTGGCCCCCGGGTGGCTCGTTCCTCACAGCTGCCGACGGCTTTTTAAGTTTAGATGCTGCATCGATTGATGTTACAGGGAACAGCGCTGTTGCCATCAAACTTCCAACAGTAACTAATAACACAACCAGTCCCTCGCGGCTGGAAACGGTGATGGCTGCTAAAATATTACCGAAAAAGGAAGGCGACAAGTCAAACACCGTCCTGCTGGACCCATCTTCGGTTGTCATGCTTACGAAATATGTTCACAAGGACTCCCTCAATTGGCATGCACCGGCAGGCGATTGGAAGATTGTCGCTTTTTGGAGCAAGCCTGCAGGGCAAAAAACGATGAGTGCTTCGCCAACGCAAGGCCCGGTGTTCGACCATTTCGACTCGGCCAAAGTGCTAAAAAATTACAGGCATTTGTTTGGCGCACAAACTGGCTTAGCGCCATATTTCGGCAACCCAATGCGCTCGGTTTTTAACGATAGCTATGAGTTTACGGTGAACCGCCACTACGCTTTAGGGTTTATAGCATATTTTAAAAAACACAGGGGTTATGATATTACCCCATGGCTGCCTGCCGAAATGCAACGGGGTTACAATTATGTAAACTACATGAACCCCAACGCCAGCCCGGATTTTTCCTTCAGCAGCCAGGACTGGCGGTTAAAGTACGATTATGACCTTACGCTAAGTGAACTGTTTGGCGAGCAATTTTTAAAAGCCAGTAGAGATTTTTTAGAGCCACAGGGCTTGTTGCACCGTACGCAAGCTTACGGATTGAACCTGGATATGATGGCATCCGCAGGCCTGGCATCCATCCCCGAAACAGAGACAATGCTTGGCCCCGAAGCGAACATCAAAATCATGACATCGGGCGCGCATTTGTATAACCGCCCTATCATATCGGCAGAATCTGTTGTGTATGCATCAAGGGCGTACACCACTACGCCGCAGAAGATTAAATTGGCGGTTGATAAGCTATTTGCCGAAGGGGTAAATCAGGTGATTTATCATGGCATACCGTATCGCTATACCCCCGAACAGGTTGGATCCGAAGGCTGGTACCCATTTTCGCTGACTACTTTGGGCTCGATTAATTTTTCCTCGAATTTAGGCGAGGGCAATATTTTTTGGAAGGATCAAAAGGCTGTAAACCAATATATCCAAAGGGTACAATATGCCCTGCGCTCCGGGAAACCGCATGCCGATGTACTTATCTATTTTCCGTTCATGTCGGTAGACGGCACGCCCGAGAATCCGGAGGAGATTATGACGAAAGGTTATATCCCTGGCGTTGAAGGCCCCTTGCCCGATATAAAAGAACGGCAGATGGCAGAGAAAGAAAAATGGGCAGAGGTTGTTTACCCGCTGATAAACCAGTTGGAAGCAAATGGCATCACCTGGGATTGGGTTAACGATGCTTCTATTCAAATTGCACAATTAAATGCCAATAAACAGATCAATATCCGGGGAAATATTTATAAGGCGCTCATTCTGGCAAATAACCCAGTTACCCAGCTTCAAACAGCGCAAAAGATCAGCCTGCTTGCAGCCAGGGGGATGAATTTAATGGCTACAGGCACATTGCCCTATATGCAGCCATCATATTTAAACTGGCAGGCTAACGACAGGAAAACGGAACAGTTTATCCAAACCGCGCTAAGGGCAAAAAGCAGTAAGTATATACAAACGGGTATCGCCTTAAGCAGCTGGCTAAAAGGCGTCCGCGGAGCCGTTGCTTTCATGGGGCAATACCACTTTACCAGGCAAGTTCAACGCGATATGGCCGACGGCAGCCGCATCCAGTTCATCTGGAACAAAAGCGATCAATGGCAAACCCTGGCTTTATCACTCGATAAAAAATACCTAAGCAGTTTTTGGCTTAACGCCGACGCGGGTACCTCGGTACAAAACAATACTTCGGTTATCAATTACCGCTTGCCGCCTTACGGTTCGATAATACTTTTTGCTTCCACAAAGAAAGCCATAGGCGCAAAATCCCCCGGAATTTTGTCTGGTGCAACCGACGAAGGAACGATTGTACTTGCGCTGGATAAATGGGATTTAAAAGCGGATACCGTGACAATTGAAAACGGCGGCTTATTCGATTGGAGAACAAATGATAAGTTGAAATTCTCTTCGGCAGAAGGCATCTACTCTTCCTCATTTCAATGGGGTAAAAGCAGCGCCACATCGCACTACTACCTGGATTTGGGCAAAGTGTACTTCACTGCGGAGGTTTTTGTTAACGGGCATGTTGCGGGTAAACGCTTGTTTTCTCCCTATATGCTGGATATTACCGCTTACCTTAAACAAGGCGGAAATAGTATCGAAGTACGTGTTACACCCGGCCAGTTAAATGGGTTTATTGGTAAGGCAAGCTCCGGCGATGCTCATTACAAACAATTTAAAGGAAAAGAAGGCCAGTTAATGGCAGCCGGATTATTGGGGCCGGTGGTAATCAGAGAACAGAAATAAGGAAAATCTTTTTCCGCCTTTGTTGGTGTTGTCACCAACAAACCGCGATGCCTGTAAATGACGCAATAACCGATTTGCATTAACGGCGAAAAATGCATGTTGTTTAGTTAACGAACGACATCCGTTAGTTGTTGGTGACAACACCAACATCGGCGCCAACTCAATATAAAATCATAAGTTTAATGATTGTAGCTCACGGCTTATCAAAGAAAGCAAATGCGAAAAACGTTGAAAAAAACCGGCCATAAAATAAATACTTCGATCATTTGCAAAAATTGCGATGGCCAGGTATCAGGCAATTTTTGTAGTGGTTGTGGACAACGGGCCGACACCCACAAACTGAACATGCATTTTGTTTTGCATGAGTTGCAACATGGGCTGATTCATTTTGATAAAGGGGTTTTGTACACCACTAAGCAGCTTCTGACAAGGCCCGGCCACACTATCCGCGAGTTTTTGGAAGGGAAAAGAGTCAGGCATTTTCAGCCACTATCCTTTGTTATTGTGCTTGCCACTTTTTATGGATTATTCTGGCATTACTTAATTTTCGACCGCCTTCATGCGAGTCTAATTGAGCCCAGAAACGACATAACCGGGGCTTCCGGGAAAATCATTAATCAAATACTAATTACTTTCTGTATCCGCAAATAATTAATTGATGGTTAGTTATTTTCACTTGTCTGCTTAGCTATTTTGTGTGCGATAAAATTTTGAATTCTGTCCTTCGGTTTTGTTCGTTTTGCAGGTCGGTACATTTTTTTGTACCATCGCAGCCGTTCACCAACCTGCTTTCGCCGTAGCCTTTGGGAATTAGCCTGGCTTTAGCAATCCCCTTTTTCAGCAAATAGCTTACAACAGCCTGGGCCCTTGCCTGGCTTAGTTTCAGGTTTTTGGTAGCGCTACCGCGGCTATCAGTATATGACGCTATTTCAATTTTAGCGCCGGGGTTATCTGTAAGGAATAGTGCCAGTTTTTCAAGGTCGGTAGATGCGGAGGGTTTGATAGCGCTGCTGCCGGTGTCATAATAGATGTTGGCCAGGGTGATAGTTTTGTCTGGCTTTACTTCGTCTACAGTCAACTGCAGGTTCACATATAGCGTTGTGCTACGGTTTAGCCCTTTTGTGCTGATGCGCTCGATATTGGAGATAAACCCTGCCTTTTTACCCGAAACACTGAAGTCGCTCCCGGCATCCAACTGTATGCTGAAGCTGCCATTGGTATCGGCACTTGAGGTATTTATCACCGTATTTTGGCTTACGTTTGTAGCGGTAATGATTACGCCCCCTTCGGGCTCGCCGGTGGTTTTGTTTATTACGGTACCCATAAGCGTAAACCGGGGATCGTAATGTGATAATGCGATGTCGATATCCTTGCCCGGGGTCTCGAAGTTGGTTGCATTAAGCATTTTGGTATCGGTATTAATATTATGTAGCATACCGTTTACGCTATAATTGCCGGCCGGCCGGTTGTTAAAGGCGACATGGCCGCTTACGTCGGTTATACTTGTTGTTTTGCCATTGGGGCCGTCCAACGTCACTTCCGCATTAGCCAAAGGCAGCCCGGTTTCAGCGTCTATTACCGTAATCACCAGGTTTTTGGTAACTAATTTCACTTCGGTTGGTACTACAACCGGGGCACGTACTATCGGTGGCTCAATGATAATGTCCGGTTCTTTTTTCTTTTTCCCAAAACTTAAACCCACACCGGCACTATATTGAAAATGGTTGTTCACCTGTGGCGTGAGCGCTGTTCGGTATTGTATATTGGTAAAAATAAAGGCTTCGTTAAATAAATTAAACTGCAGCCCTAAGCCTATCGGGATGTACGCACCCGCCTTGCCTTTATATAATGAAAGCCCGGCACCTGCAAAAAGATAAGGCGCAACGGCATGCTTATCGGTAAGTAGTTTTAAATTGAGCCCGGCGTTTGCATCCAGCAAAAATTCACTACTGCCATTGCTTATACCGCTTTGATACAGGTAATCGGTATAGCTGCCATCTAAGTTGGAACTGAAATCGATGTTGGGCGTAATGCCTTTTAAATAATTAAAGCCAAAACCCGCCTGCATATCGCCGATGCTGCTCCAGTAATTATTACGTAACACGTTGCCTAACGATGTTGTGCGGATGGCCTGTGCGGTGTTAAAATCGTTATAGAACATGTGGAAAACGATTGTGGGTGGCTTTTTATCGGGCACAGATTGCCCTTGCAATCCGGTAACCAGGCTAATGAACACAGCTAGCAGCGTCAGTTTTTTCATGGTTTTATTACTGGTATGGTCTGTCTGTCTTTATCCGCCATTATAGCGCGATTGCTGATGCTGAATTCCGAAGGTTCGCTGCGGCCCTGTACATTATTATCTACTGTTGGCAGCGGTTGCCCGTTAGCATCCAGTGTCTGTATCGCCCATACGAACCGATGGTTGGCAGTGCTATCCAGCATGGGTAGGTTTGGCCGCCAGATGTATTGGGTGGTGCCTTTTATGGCAGGCTCATCCAGCAGTGGCCTGTTACCCCTGAAGGCCTGCATCGCGGTTTGCCCCGGCAGTATTTCAAACACTTGTACGCGGTACTGTGGTAATTCCTGAAGTAGCGGTACCACAGATGTCCATCTGAAAACGATAACCGACTGTGCGGTGTGTGCATTCAGTGCGGCATCCTTTGCAGGGCTTATGAGCACAGGCAGTTGGTAAGCGGTTACAAAAAAAGGCTTTGTTTGCCTGTCGCGAATGATTTCGCCGGTGGTATTAAATAATTCTACTTTAAGCTGATACTGCCCGGCGGCTAAACGGCCGGTACGCTGTAACAACCCACGTGCACTGCCGCTTAGAGTTAAATTTTGCAGTTGCAAAGCATCGGCAATGCTAAACTGGTTTACGCCCGGGCGCAAGGTAATTATCCGCGAAGCATTGATATTCGATATGCCGATAATGTTTTCGTTCTGATCTAACAAAGTGGTTTTTATTTTTATCAGCGGGTCGTTTAATACCGGCCCATCCATATAGGTAATTATCATCAGGCCGTTTACCGGGTTTGCCCAATCGGCCAGCCAGGGTTGGGGGCGGGCATTCAAGGCCAGGTTCAGGCGTATCTGCGCCTGTGCCGTTAAGCAAAGCAGTATCATCATTACGGTTAACCCTGTTTTATAATGCCTCATCTCTTAGCGGTTTAAAATTTATAATTTAAGCCTGTGCGCAAGCTGCTCTCTAAATAATGCGGGTTGCCTGTGTATAATGGGATCAATGTATTGCCCGGCAGTTCGCTGCCGAAGCGGTACAGATTGGCCGTCATACTTAGCTGCCAGCTTAGTTTCTTATAAAGCGCCCAATCAAAGCCGCTGGTAGCCAGAATATTTTGATTAGCCGTGAACGGGTCGGTCCTGCTGGCGGTGTACTGCAACTGCCCCTTTAGACTGATGGTTTTACCTGCTTTCCAGGTGATGCCGGTAGTGGCCGTAAGCAAGGTGAGTTTTATCGATGGAGCCGAATTATGGAACCACATCACGCTAAAATCGGGACTTATAGAGCGGTTAAAATAGGTAGGTACGTACAGCAGCAAAACGGTTTGGGTATTATTGTTAGTTACCGAAGCGGGTACAATGGTGGTTTCATCGTACTTGCTCCAGGTATAAGTGCCGCTGATAAGGTGGCTCATACTGGTGTTGCTCCAGGTATAAGTGGGGTTGATGCTCAGTTCGTTGCTTACGCTTTTGTATCCCGAAAGATCCGACGAATTGAACCCGAAATTGTTGAAACTGGCGTTCATGCTGAACCTTTCGGTAAACTGCGTAAAGATGTTGGCATTGGCGATGAGCTGTTTGTTTAACGATGGACCGGCTGTGCGGCTGAGGTTGCCAAAACGCTGCCCTATACTGGCTACCACGTTCACCTTCTTTTTCCAGGCGTTGAAGCGGGTGTTGGCCAGGTATTCCATCCGGTCGTTACTCATGTAGGGGTAGCCGGCAGTGTAGTAGCCTGCACCGTAATAGTTGAATTTTGTGCCGATCTCCCAATCGCTGCCTTTTTTGGCGATACCTAGCATAATTGCATTGTCGCGCCCGGTAGATGTATGCGCATCCAAAAAGGGCCTGAAATCTTTAGACAGGACGGTTGAGAGCGGCGTATTTAAATCGCGGGTGAAAAAACTCTGCCCAAATTCGGCGTTGAATTTCCAGCCATTGGCGGTAATAGCGTTCGCCAAAAAGGTTACTACCATGTTTTCCTGCGGATCGATAGGGGAGAGCGGCGGTGAGGTAACCGAATTACGCTGATCGCTGGAGTGAACAAAATTGAAACCTGCAAAGTATTTCCCCTCGTTTTCCAGCCCGAGCTGCGCCATCCACTGATTGCGTTGGTATGAGCCAATAACGCCCGGAGAGGCCGGGACGATCGTTGGCGCTATATAGTTCACCGGCCTTTGAGATACGCCATTAAATAGCCGGATGCGGAACTTGCCTGGTGATAAATTAACCCCATAACCAAAAACGCCCAGGTCGCCGGTGCTGAGGTCGCTGTACTTGAGCGTTTGGGTACCCAGCAAAATTTCGGTAAAGCCAAATTTGGGCGCGATGCCGAAATTGTTTGCCGGGTTAGTTAAAAACTGCCAAAAGCTTTGCTTACCGCCCACCGATGGCACGGTAAAGTTGTTTTGCATAGGGCTGAAGTTGAAATTGAACGGGATGCTAAGCTTGCCGAAGTTAAACACCGGGTTAAAGCTGTAACGTACCAAATTCCAGGGTTTGCGCTGCTGGTAAATATCGGGCACCGATTGCCCCGGCCATTTATTTAGCCCATAACCCTCATACCAAATGCCCATATCGCCACCAAGCGAAAATGCTGTTTGGGCGCTGGCACGGGTAGCGCACATCAACAACAGCATCAATAAAATTATCCGTGCAGGTTTCGACATATATATTCTTCCGGGTAATATTTATTGCTCGGTATTGATTAGTTAAGGCTGGCAATTGCCCGGCATTTTCGATATAAAAGTTTCCCAAATAAAGCTGCCCTTTTGTATGTAATGCCTCGATTGCAGCAGGTCATTCCGGTCGATTTTATACAGCGATGGTGTATTTGCCTTATATTTTATGTGGCTTGAGTTGCTTGTTGATTTGCCATGGTTCCATGTTACGGGATCGATGCCGTTACAGCCATCCGGGCCTCCCGATTTGCGGAAGGTGCCTACAACATCGGCTTCAATTGCATCGGCCTTGGTCCTGCGGTAATAAGACCACGGCGTGCCGTTTATCCGTTTATTTACCTTGAGGACGGTTCTGGCCATCAGGTGCGTTTTTTCGGTTACACCGGGAATTAGGTGTACATACAAGTCAAAACATACGCCCAATGCCGGGTCGCCATGTTTTTCGCGGTAGTGCACCTTAAACTTGCGTTTCATCATGTAGGTTTTGCCATTGTTTGATTGGTAAACTTTATCATGATAGGTAAAGTCTTCGCAAGTGGTAATGTGCACCGTTACGCTTTTTGTAATGGTGCAGGTGGCGGTGGCGAATTCCTGGTCTTCCACACAAGTAATGGATACTTTTACATTTGTATTGTCTTTAAATTTTAACTCGAAATGTTTGATATTAAAGAGGTTGACGAAACTTTGCGGAACACTGGTGCCGCCAAGCCCCAACAGGGCGTTCAGCGCGATATTGGGCAGCGGCGCAAATGGTATAGGCAGGCAATAATAAGCAGGATCATTTACCAGGGCCTGCCAGTTTGGAAGGTGCCACTTGGTTTTGTTTGAGGTGGTAGAAAATTTGACGATGCCATCAGGGCAGGCCACTACGCTTAAGTTTGCATGGACCGGTTTAATAGCGAAGGTATGCGCCACGGTTTTACCGGTAGGGCATGCCTTGGGATCTTTCATGGTTAACTTAACCGTGAATTCCTGCCCCGGTAACGACTGATAGGTATGGCTCACCGTAGCATCGGTGCTGGTTAAAGTGGGTGATCCGTCACCAAAATCCCAAACGTACGTACTTGCGCAAAATGCCACCGATTGGTTGGTGAAAGTAACCGTGATGGGATATTTTTGAGTTTTGTTGATATCTTGATCGCACCACTCATAGTTAGCATGAAACTTGGGGTCGCATTCCGACGATATTTTTATGGTATAGCTGTAGGTGCTTGTGCAGCCATTTGCATCGGTAATATTAAGTTTAGCAGTATAATCTCCTGCATTTGCATATTGATGTTCTATTTCGCCAAAAGTGCCTGTATTGCTGGTTGCGCCATCGCCAAAGTCCCATGCAAAGCTGGTGATATTGGTGCAGGTGGTGGCCGGGCTTAACGTCACTTTCCAACCTTGTAATCCCCCGGAATTGTCACAAACCACTTTGGGCGTTGATGTTACAAACTCGGCAGTAGGCTTACAATATGGTACACTTAAGGCTTGCGTGCATAAAACGGTATCGCCACCAGATGGCGAAACGCCATGTACTTCTAATAAGATATTGGCGGTTGTTTGCCCTATGCCCGTTAGCGGTGCCGAGAAGCTTGTGCCGCCCGAGATAGCGGTACCATCCACCATCCAATTATAGGCGGTAGCGCCCGGTACGGCAGTAGTACTTAAGGTAATAGATAATTGGCTGCCGCTGCAGGATATTGCGCTGGTTATGCTTGCGCATTCGCCGTCCCTCTCGGTCATTATTTCGGACTCGTCGCATAATTCGGCTTCGGCGCCCGCAAATACCTGCTCATCGGTGTAAGACCCGCTTATTAGTTGGGTGTTGTCTTTCCATGCGTATTCAAAATCATCTTGTTCTAACTGCGCGTCGGCCTTGCACACCAGCTTAATTTCTTCGGTTTTCTTTACCGCTCCTGTACCATCTATCCACTCCACTTTTAGTTTGGGATTAGCAGCCAGCGGGTTTACCTGCACATAAAAGTCGTTCTCAATCAAATCGGTAGCGTTGGCAGGTATAAAGCCGTTTATGTAGGTGTAGTCGTAATAGGCTCCCCCGTTGGTCAGGGTCCAGTTGTCGCCATCGCTTACCGGGTCCATATATACCCCGGTTACATCACTTGCAACAACAGGTGTAACCCTTATCTTCTTAAAAGTATTGGCAACGTTATTAAACAACCTTAAACCCAATTGGCAACAGGCAGATGCCGGCGGTTCTTCGCGGCAAACCAGCTTTACCGAATCTTTGCATATCACCCGTTTTTCTTTATTCAGCCATTCATATACCACGTAAAAAGGCGCGCTCCCCCGGTTCCTGAAACAAATATTACCCAACGCGATACTGCCATTGGGTATGGGGCCGCCGGTCTTAATCCAGGTGATGGTGTTAGTGGCGGGTGGTATTGCAGCGGGCAAGCGGGTAAAGCCGACGGCATTGGTAGCAGAAATAATGGGCGCGCCACTCCTTATCCTTAACATATAAACTGCATTTGCCCCGGTACCAGGGTAGCTGTTATTTATGCTTACATCATAACAGCAGGCATCGCCCTTTCCTTCGCGGTTGTTTTGTGCAAACTTTACATTTAACCCCTTGCACGGTGATGGATTTGGTTTTATTATAAATATCCATGGTTTGCTCCAAATACCGTTGGCCCATATTGCCCATCCATATTTTTTACCATCAATTAGTTGCGGGCCGTTTGGCGGATACTTAAATGACAAATCATCTAAGCTGTCTTTCTCAAAGTGCGGCTTGTTAGTGCGGAATGCAACCTCCGGCGATTGGTCGCCTGTTAGTTCTATAATCTTAATTTTGTATGCCGATGTCGGCTTACCGTCGGTTTCGCATTTAAACACTGGCAGGCTGCCTGCATCAATCGTGCTGCCATCAGCAGGCGATACCAACCTAACCGATGCTTTTGCATCGTCAACAACCGATGTCCCAATATCATATTTAAAACTAAATAATTCACTGGTGCCGTTATTGCCGCCTATGGGCTTGCCATCGCGGTTAAGCGCTTGCACGTTCCAAATAAAACTACAAAGGTATGGTGGTTTGCATGGGCCGGTTATTAAATTGGTTGCAATGGCCTGCGTAATATTGTCAACGTCTTTGGTGAAAATTGGTTGGTTTACCGTGCGGGCCTGCGCCGTATTTTGTCCCTGCATTAATTGCCATACGCTTAAGCGGTAAGTGGTTGGTTCCTGCGGCCGGGGTACTATCGGTGTCCAGCGGAAAGTGATCGGTTTCTTAATATCGTTTTCGGTAAAAGCAGTGCCGTTGGCGGGCACGATATTTTGCGGCTGCTGGTAGGTTTGCTGCTCGTTACCACGGATGGTAAAGGATTTTGTTCTTTCGTCGCTTAAGGGCATAACTGCTGCGCCCCGGCTGCCGAAGAACTGCACACTTAATTCGTAATCCCCGGGTTTCAGCACACAATCCTGCCCAATCAGCGATGCTGCGTTGCCGCCGCTCCAAACTTTGGTAGCTGTGCTAAAACCCGATGTCGGCGCAGATGATGAGGTATAAGCGCCACACATTTTGGCCCCGTTTTTTTTAATGATCACCAGTATTTTGCTCTCTACAACCAAACCGTTCACCTTACCATTTACAAGTTGCGAACTTGCTGTTATGGTGAGCAGCGATGTACCCGTGCCCCAATTGGCTACATTGGCGTCGGGGTTGGCCGGCAAACTGATGTTGATAGCGGTAATGGGATTGGTTTGCGCATTTGCCTGCAGGGCAAAAGCTAACAGCAAAATAGAAAGGAACTTCTTCATGGTTTTGCATTGAGGCCCCTTGTTTTACCAGGGGAGTTGTGATTTAAATGATTGTAAGGCAGCGTTAAAGTACCTGCTACAAATGCATTGTACAACCCGCCTTGCGCAACGGGCACACCTTGCTGATTGTGAGAGTAGTATGAATGAGTGTGCGGTTGGGCTAAGCGGGCCGCTGGGCCTGTTGCCAGGCTGCGTGGAGGTTATGCGGGATGAAAAGTGTTACCTGGTTGCCCGGGTTTTTTTCGCTGGCGAAGGCCGGTGCCATGCTGATGGTTATGGCATGTGCGCCAAAGCGACTTAGGGCAGCAACGCGTTTTCTTATCAGTTCCATGCCGCGGCTTTTATGGTTGCCTATTGTTTTAAGCGCTACACTATTGGCCATGCCTATGCCGTTATCTGTTATGGTGATCAGCAAATCGCCGTTTTGTTCTGTTAGCCCAATGGTTAATTTACCGTCGATGGAAGATGGCATCAGGCCATGCAGCAGGGCATTCTCCAACAAAGGCTGAACGATCATCGTAGGGACCATCCAGTCCTCCGTATCTAAATTATCGGCCACGTCTACCTCGTAAGCAAAGCGGTCGTTAAAGCGCATTTGTTCAAGCCGCAGGTAAATTTTAATATTCTCCATCTCCTGCTCAAGCGGGATGAAAGATTGCTGGGCGGCCTCGAAATTTTTGCGGATAAGCGAAGCGAAATCGCTAAGGTAACGGTTGGCGTTTTGCCTGTCCTGCAGGTTAATATAATGCTGAACGCTATTTAGCGCGTTGAACATAAAATGCGGGTTCATGAGCGATGTAAAGGCCTGCTGCTCCAGCGATGCTGTTTGCACATTTAAGATCTCTTTGGCTAAACGAGCCTCTTTTCGTTTTCTAAGGCGGCGGTTCACCGCGTATATAATCGCCATCTGTGTAAGCGCGGCCAGTGTTACCCAAAACCAAACGGACTTCCAAAATGGCGTTTCTACATCAAATTTCAGCGTGAGTATTTTATTGCTGAGGTTGCCATTTACATCTACCGCGCGCACCTGTACGGTATGGCTGCCGCTGCTAAGCTGTATGATTAAGGTGTTTTGATCAAGGTCTATCCAGTTCTGCAACTTATCAAGCGTGTATTGCAGGCTTTTAAAATGGCCCCCAAGTTCTACCCCGGCAAAATGCATCTGGATATTGCGCTGCGAGGATTTTAGCTTGTACGATGCCGAAAGGATGGTATCGCGTTGATTGATGCTGATGCCGGTTAGGTAAACAGGTATATTAAATTGGGGAATGGATATTTTTGCAGGGATAACCGATATACCATCCGCAGTTGCGGCGTAAACCGTATCGTGCTGGTAAACCATTTCGTTGATTACATTGTTGGTAAGCCCGTCGTTAACCGATAGGTTTTGGATTTTATAAGTTTTTGTTCCCGATAAATTATAGTTAATAACACTGATGCCATCGCCAGTGCCTATCCATACCTGGCCCTGTGCAGTTGATGTAATATTGCGAACGGCATTATTAATGATGCCGTTTGCTGTAGTAAAATGGTATAGCACCGTATCATTTTTTACCGCGAACACTCCTTTGCCTGATGTTGCCACCCAAAGCAACCCGTCGGCCGTGGCGCAGAGGTCCGTTACCCTTTCTGCAAACAGCTGGTTATCTTTAGTAAGGGCCCAGCCTTTGTTTTGGGTGTAGCTATACTTATACAAACCATCTGTTGAGCCGTAATAAACCATGCCATCGGTTGTTTTGGCCAGGGCCGTGACCCGTTTAGAAAGGAAGTTTAAGCGTGTTGCTTTTTCGGTAATGGTGTTTAATTTATATAAAGCGCCAACCTGCCCCACCAGGATAATGCTATCGCTGTAACTAAGCGCTGTTTTTGCATAAAAAAAAGTCCCTTGCTTTGTACGGATCTCTCTATTGAAGTTTACGGTAGCGCCTTTTTCTGAAAACGTGAAAACCTTATTTTGCGATGCGATTATTTTCCTGATCCGGAAAAGGTCGGTTTGTGTTTTAGTCACATTGCGTATTGCAATCTCCGGGCCTTTATTCACCAGCACTTCTCCGTTAAAATTGCCAGCCAATATGGTGCCGTTTGGCAGGCGCGCTATGCTAAAGAGGTTCCTGTTTTCGAAACTTGGCGGCATCGTTATATGCCCGATATCCGTTTTTTTATAGAGCAGTAAACCTTTATCAATGGTACTCACCCATATATTCCCCTGGCTATCGTTAAGTAACGAATTGGGGGCGTAATTGCCACCAGTTGTAAACAGTGGTTTTAATGTTTTCTTATCATATACGTATATTTTGCCGCTGGCGCCATAAAAACTCAAAAATGTTAGGGTGAAGCCATAGTAGATACATCGCTCGGGTATCGCAACAGAATCTGTTTTAAATTTAAGGGGGTTAGTTTCGAAAACACTATATATATAACACCTGCGCTGATATAACCGCATGTTATAAAACCTGTCGTCGTTTAATGCGGGTAAAACCACTTCAGTGGAAGTATGGAAGCCAAGCGAAACGCTGTCGGTACGCTTGGTACCGGTCATTTGATATATCATCACTTTCGTTATGACTGGGTTTTGTTTCACCCTTGATTGAGCCCAGACTATTTTGGTGCCATTCTTAAATTCCTTCACAACCACTCCTTCTTCATACACGTTGTGACGCACCACCTTTTTGTTTTTTAAAACATAATAGCCGGTTTCGTTATAATACATTACCCCGTCGCCCTGTAATGCAAATAAGTACATAATCGATGTGGCTAGCTTAACTTTACGCAGGTTGGTATCGGTAGCGGCGTTAATAAAACGGTTTTTTTTTTCATCGAAATAAGCTGGCCCCTGTTTAAAACAGTTTACCCATATCCGACCGTTGCTTTCTTCCTTTACTACATTAAGTACTTCGTTATCGGGCAGGCCTTCTTTTGTGGTGAAAAGCTGGAAATATTTGCCATCGAACCTGGCGATACCCGAGTCGGTAGATACCCACAAAAACCCCTTATTGTCCTCAACACAAGGTTGAATGTAATTGCTGGGCAGGCCATTGTTTACGGTAAATGCCGTATAGTTTTGTTGCTGCGCCACGCCATACAGGCTTACACAAAGCATAAACAAAGTAAAAACCGTAAGGCGCATAGGTGTTATAATAAGGGTTAACCAAGATAGCCTATTTTACTTGTTGAACATGAGGCTCGCCCGTTTCATTTTTTCGAGGAACATATCCAACTGCCGGCGGCTGATGCTCCAGTGGTTGCCATCCGTCATTTTTACGATGCCGCCGTCAATGGTGCTGTATTCTTTTATGTATTTGAGGTTTACGATGTACGATTTATGTATCCGGGCAAATTGGTGTTCATCCAGCAGGTCCTCAAAATCTTTAAGGGTTTTGCTGATCACTATCTTCTGCATATCCTTCAGATGAATAATAGTATAATTGCTATCGGCCTGCAGCGATACCATATCGTCTACCTCGATAAAGCTTATGCTGCCCAACTGCGGCAAAGCGATTTTTTTGGGTGGAGATTTTTCGCCAATGGTGCTTAACAGATGTTGTAGAAGCTGCTTGTCCTGCATCCCGGCAGTGGCGCTGCCGATGGCCCGTTTTACTTTTTCCACGGCTTTTTGCAGTTCATCAATGCTTACGGGTTTTAATATATAATCTACTGCGCTTGCTTTAATGGCCTGTAAAGCAAATTGGTTGTACGCGGTTACAAATACCACTTTAAACTCGGGGTTTTTGATGCTGTTTAAAAACTCGAAGCCGTTTTCGCCGGGCATATCAATATCCAGGAAAAGCACATCGGCCTGGTTGGCTTGCAGCCACCTGCGTGCTTGTGCGGCGCTATCGGCCTTGCCCGTAACCAGCACGCCCTCACAATCATGATGAAGCAGAAACTCCAGGCTGGCCAGGTTATTTATTTCATCGTCAACCAGCAAGGCTTTAAGCATAGCATAAATATTTGTTAGCAATTAAAGGTAAACATTTACAAGCCAACAAATACGCCTTTGCGTGAGTGATACAAATGATTGTTTGTGGTGAGGTTTCATTGAGGGAACGGGCGTACCCGCGATATGGGCACCAATAGGCCGAACGGCTTCGATAGTCGCCAAAATAGCTGCGGAGCAATTAAAATTGAATTTTTCGGCTTAACTTTATCCAACGAGATGACCACAGCCAAAGAAATATTGAAAGGGCATATTGCCAAAACCGTTGCCTTAACCGATGCGGAGTTCGATTATGTTTTTTCGCACTTCGAACTCCAATCATTCAAAAAAGGGCAAAGCATCATAGCCGCCGGAGACAAAGTGGACCACGAGTATTTTGTGTTATCCGGCTGCCTCAAGTCGTTCTACATCAATGATGACCTGAAGATGTTCATCCTGCAATTTGCTATGCCTACCTGGTGGGCCTCAGATTTTAATGCCCTGTACAGCCATACTAAAGCTACCATCAACGTTGACTGTATTACTGATGCCGAAGTGCTGTGCCTCTCTAACCAGCACCGCGAAAAGATATGCAGCGAACTGCATCCAATGGAGCACTTCTTCCGCTGGCGCACCAATAAAGGCTATGTGGCAAGCCAAAAAAGGCTGCTTTCTTTTATGAATAACAACGTTAAGCACCGGTACGAAGAATTGCTTAAGCAATACCCCGAACTATATAATATGGTGCCCAAAAACCTCATTGCCGCTTACCTTGGCGTATCACGGGAAACCCTGAGCAGGCTTTAACAGCGCCTGGAGTGATGTACATCACATAAATAAGCCCCTTGTTTTGAATGTGATGTAGGTCACACGTCTATGCGGCTTTTCATGCCCAACTTTGTGTTGTAATTAAAAACATAAAGAAAATGAAAACTCAAAAATTTCAAATCGTAAGCACCCAAAGCAATATCAATTGGGTAGGTAAAAAAGTAACCGGAGCCCACAACGGCACCATAGGCATCAAAGCGGGCACGCTCACCCTAACAGATGGTAAACTTACCGGCGGCGAATTCAGCATCGATACCACTTCCATAAAGATACTGGACGTAACCGACCCCGCCACTAACGCGCAGTTTGCCGGCCACCTGGCATCGGATGATTTTTTCTCGATCGAAAAACACCCGGAAGCTACTTTAGTAATTGATTCTGTATCTGGCAACCATGTTGCAGCCGCCCTCACTATTAAGGGTATTACACACCCTATCAATTTTGATGCTGTGGTGAATGTTGACGGCGCTACGTTGACCGCATCGGCTAAACTGGTAATAGACCGTACCAAATACGAAATGCGGTTCCGCTCGGGCAACTTTTTTAAAGACCTTGGCGACACCCTCATCTACAATGATTTCGACCTGAACGTAAACATAACCGCTAAAGCCTAAAACCATGCCATACATTAAAATAGAAGTAACCCGCGAAGGGGTTACCAGGGAGCAAAAACAAATACTGATTAAAGGTGTAACCGATTTGGTAAGCAACACGCTCAATAAAGATCCGCATTTGACCCATGTTGTAATCAAAGAAATAGATCTTGACAATTGGGGCTACGCCGGCGAACAGGTATCAGTACTACGGGAAAAAGGCATAACAGCCGATAAAAAATAAGGCCGTGAAAAAACAAACAATTATAGTAACCGGTGCATCATCCGGCATAGGCAAAGAAATAGCCCGGTATTTTTTGGAGAAAGGCGATAACGTAGTAATCAACTCGGCATCGCAGGATAAGCTGGAAAAAGCCTACCAGGAACTTGGCGCAGGCGGAAACCTGGCTACGGTAGCCGGCGATGTAGGTGATAAAAAAACCGGCGAGCGGCTGGTGGCCACTGCCATAGATAAATTCGGTTCGGCAGATGTGTTGATAAATAATGCCGGCATATTTGAGACCCGGCCATTTTTGGAGGTGGATGAAGCCTACCTGGATCGCTTTTTGAACACCAATCTCAAAGGGACTTACTTTACTACGCAGGCCGTAATCCCCCAGATGCTGAAACAGCGCGACGGGGTGGTCATAAATATCGGTACGCCGTTGGTTTACCATGCTTTGGGCGGTGCACCCGCAACCGCGCCAATATCCAGCAAGGGCGCTATACACGCGCTTACGCTGCAACTTGCAGCCGAGTTTGGCAAAAGTAATATACGCGTCAATACTATAGCGCCGGGCGTTATCCGCACGCCCATGCACGGCGAAGCAGCTGATGACAGCGCCGGGATACATTTGCTTAACCGCATTGGAGAAGTGGCCGCCGTGGCCGAAATGGTTTACACGGTAGCCAAAAGCAATTTTATCAGCGGTGCTATTATCAATGTGGACGGCGGTATGGGAGCCGGGCACAATTTAAATTAAACTAAAAAATTTAAGGAGATGAAAACTCAGGATGTAGATTCGGCAGCCATTACGCAGGTGCTGGAGGATGTCTATTTCAAAGGCATCTATAATGGCGATATAAACATTTTAAACCAGATTTATCACCCGGGCACCTTATTGTTCGGCGACGTAAAGGGGCAGCCTTATGCCAAAACACTAGCAGTATATTTAGACGGTGTTGCACACCGGCAAAGCCCCAAAGATTCGGGCAAGCCGTTTAAGGGCGAGGTGCTGTCTGTCAGCGTGGTGCAATCGATAGCCGTTGCCGAGGTGAAGGTGAAAATGTACGAATTCAACTATCATGAGTTTTTATCTTTCCATAAAATCAACGGGGAGTGGCTCATCGTAAATAAAATGATCAGCGACGTAACCCAATAAAAATACAGCTATGTGGCACAATACAAAAGCAACAGAAATGCTGGGTATTAAATACCCCATTTTGCAGGGGCCTTTTGGCGGCAACTTATCATCAGTAGAGTTGGTGGCAACAGTATCTAACGCCGGGGGATTAGGCGGATACGGTGCCTATACCATGAGTCCGCAGGAAATTGTAGATGTGGATAAGCAAATTAAAGCCGCTACCGATAAACCCTATAACTTAAATCTGTGGGTATCTGATACTGATGCGGTAGGCGGCACCGTCACAGATGCGCAGTTCGACAAAGCGGCGGCCCTATTTAAACCCTATTTCGACGAGGCGGGAATCCCGTTGCCGGCAAAACCGGCACCCTTCAAAACCCGTTTCGAGAACCAGTTGCAGGTCATATTGGATATAAAACCCAAAGTATTCAGCTTTATGTTCGGCGTGCCGTCAGCCGATGTTTTGGAGCAATTCCGCAGGCTGGGTATAACAACAATTGGCGCGGCAACTACCTTAGATGAAGCCATTTTTCTGGAAAATGCAGGCGTGGATGTGATTATCGCATCCGGTTTCGAGGCAGGCGGCCACAGGCCGTCATTCCTGGCCCCGGCTGAATCATCAACCACCGGCACGTTTGTATTGATGCAACTAATTAAAGAAAAAGTGAAAACACCCGTTGTAACCGCAGGCGGCATAGCGAATGGGAGGGGCATAGCTGCCGCGCTAACCCTGGGCGCAGACGCAGTGCAAATAGGCACCGCTTTCTTAGCCACCGATGAATCGAATGCGTTACCTATACACAGGCAAATGCTTTTCTCTGATGCGGCAAGGTACACTACTTTGTCGCGTGCCTTTACGGGGCGCCTGGGCAGGGGCATTACCAGCCGGGTAGCTAAAGACTTGGTGCACAAGGAAGCAAGTATTTTACCCTTCCCCTTGCAATCAACCTTCATGTCGCCCCTGCGGAAAGCCGCCATTGAGCAGGAGAAATGGGATATGATTTTATTTTGGGGCGGGCAAATAGCGCCGATATTAAAACACACCAAGGCAAAGGTTTTGATGGAATCTTTGATTGAAGAAACAACAGCATATTTCAATAATTTAAAAGCCTAATCACCGGCGAGGATTAATTCGCCCTGGCTGCAATATTAGGCACTTAAGCTATTGCTGTCGCATGCAGGTCAAGTTCAAAGCGTAACAGGGCTTCCTGTACATACCCGGTGGCCTGTGCGGGCAACTCGTTGAAAAGCTGCTTGTAGTAATTAATACCCTCTTGCAGTTGGTCCTTAAATTTGGTCAGTTGCTTCCGTTTTTTATCGGTAAGATCCTTGACGTGGTTTTGGATATCGGTTTGCAGGTAGTTGATGTACAAATCAAGTTCCTTCAGGAAAATATGCGGCCGCTGAGGATTATTCAGGATATCTATTTTACCGTAGATGTGCTTCACCATCTCATCCAGCGAGAATATGTTTTTGAAATAGGCCAGGTTGGGGCCGGGGCAAATAGCCACCGCCTTATTCTCGCGCGGTTTAATCATGCCAAACTTGAGGTAGGCTGATGAGCAGAGGCCCTCGCACAGGCATATTTTTTCGGTTATCGTTGCCAGCTGAGCATCATGCTCCTCTTTCGGGAGTGTCATCGCATCCAGCTGCATAATTTTTTGGTTTTGATACTCGCGCGATGCAGTACAGATGGGTTGCTCGGTGAATTCGGTATTACTACACAAGAATTTTTTGGTGCAGGGGCTACCGGGCCGGTTGCGGGCTATACGTTCCAGGCGCTGCTGTTCGCTGCTGCTGCCTTTAAAATTGTTGAACAATATGCCCAATGGCGATGCGCCGCTAAGGTAGTAGTCCTCCTCGCGGGCAACTGTAAGCTGGGTAAGGGTTTCGTCGTCAACGTTTGTTGCCTCGGGCACCAGTAGAAAGGGGCTTCCCCAACCGGTGGCATCCAACTGGTAATATTCCATCAGGAAATTGTTCTCCGCTGCCGTGCCTATGCCGCCCTGCACGCTGAAACGCTGTTGGGGTATCGCTGTTGCTGTGATGTTTTTTAGTGCCAGTGCGTTCTGGTATAACTCGGATAAACTCGTAAGCATCTCTGCTTTACGTTCCTTAAACTCCTGTAGTATCGGCCCTAGTAAAAAGCCCTCGGTGGCAAAGGCATGCCCGCCGCAGTTAAGGCCCGATTCTACCCGGAACTCAGATACCCATAGCCCCTTTTTGGCCAGGAATTTGGCTTGTATGAAAGCCGAACGGAAATCGCTCACCTTCAGCGTTATTTTCTTTTTCAGTATGCCCTCATCATCAGGAGAGAAGGCCGGGAAAGCCTCCAGGTAGCTATATAGTTTAGGGTTCATCCCCGCCGATAGGATTACCGATGATGACAGCGTGCTCTCGGCAAAGCCACGCAGGGCTGCCAGGGCATCTGTGTTTTCGTCGCCCGTGTATTGGCCATCGGCATCAAAGTTCATCTTATCTACCTTGGCCATAATGTTTACGTCGATGGAGCCCATCGTCATTTTTTTGCGCAGAATGTTGCCGAATATCTCCTTCCGTTGATTGTCGGGATAATCCACCATCAAATCGTACCCTTGCTTTAATTGCGAGGCATCGGGCAGTAAGTCGAAGTAGCGGTACAAATCTGTCCCGCTCTCGAAAGATTGCGTTTTCAGTTCTTCAAACTGCGCCTTCACCAGCTTATCCACCAGGTTAAGGTAGGCAGTAATACGCCTTGCACGGCTATCTTCATCGCCCTTTTTGATGAGCGTGTAGGGGTCGCCTGCTTTGTGGCAATGGTATTCCCGCATGCGTTCTATCAGGTCATCGTCTACTATCGACATTACCGACGATACCCCATAGCGGGCAACTTTCAGCGGCGTATCTATGGAGTAACCAAGCCCCAATACGGGTATATGAAATGTATGGCTCATGCTGCGTATAATTTTCAACAAAACTATGCTTACTGCGTGGGGCGGAACCTGACGGAGGTCACATTTTTAAGCGAGGCGCATCATTATTTAAGCAGTCAAAAGCAGGGATTTTTGAGCAAACATTTGAATAATGACCGAGAGCACAATTGCGCAGCTCACTACCTGTTACCATTGCGGGGAAGATTGCGTTTCCACAACGTACAAATTCGAAGAGAAAACCTTTTGCTGCCAGGGTTGCGAAAGTGTGTACCGCATACTTTCTGAAAATAAGCTATGCAGTTACTATAATTATAACGACCATCCCGGTGCCACCCGCCAGCGTATTGATAAGCGTTTCGATTATTTGGACGAACCCACCATTATCAAAGAGCTGATAGATTATACCGATAACGAGATAACAACGGTTACGCTGTACATACCGCATATACATTGCTCTTCGTGCATTTGGTTGCTGGAGAAGCTGAACAAGTTTAACCCGGCGGTACATTACTGCCGTATCGACTTCCTGAAGAAGCAGCTTAACATCAAATTCGATAATAAAAAACTGAGCCTGAAAGGGCTGGTGGAGTTGCTGTATGATATTGGTTACGAGCCGGTAATTAGCCTGCAGGATGTCATCAAAAAGCAAAACGGTATAAATAACGATAATCTGGTGGCTAAAATTGCAGTGGCGGGTTTCTGCTTTGGCAACGTAATGCTGCTGAGTTTCCCTGAGTACTTCGGGCTATCGGCCTACGAACAATCTTTCAGGCATTTTTTCGGCTGGCTCAATATAGCGTTTTGCCTGCCGGTTGTTTTTTATAGCGGCACCGGCTACTTTACTTCGGCCTGGCAAAATATCCGCAATAAGGTGATGCATATCGATTTCCCGCTGGCCCTGGGCATTGCGGTGCTGTTCGGCCGCACGGTAATAGAGATACTAACAAAAAGCGGCGCAGGTTTTGCCGATACGCTGTGCGGACTGGTTTTCTTTTTGCTGGTGGGCAAATTTGTGCAGCGCAAAACCTATAACCATATTTCCTTCGAGCGAGATTACCGCTCGTTTTTCCCCGTTGCAGTGCAGGTGATGGAAGGCGATGCCGAAAAGCCCGTGCCCCTGGCCGATTTAAAAGTAGGGCAGCGCATCGTGATAAGGCACAGCGAAATTATCCCCGCCGACGCCATATTGCTGAAAGGCGAAGCTTTGGTAGATTTTAGTTTCGTAACGGGCGAGTCGGTACCGGTGAATAAAACCCTTGGCGAGATTATCTACGCCGGCGGCAGGCAAACCAGCGAAGCTATTGAACTGGAGGTGGTGAAACCTGTATCGCAAAGCTACCTAACCCAGCTTTGGAATAATGAGGCCTTTACCCGCCAGCAGGATAACCGCATGCAAACTTTCAACGAGAAGGTAAGCAAATATTTCACGGTAGTGCTGCTCGTAATTGCATTTGGCTGCCTGGCGTTTTGGCTGCCAACCGATGCCCGAAGAGGGCTGGCCGCTTTTACTGCGGTGCTCATCGTAGCCTGCCCTTGCGCGCTGGCATTGAGTACGCCTTTTACCATGTCGGCCGCGCTCAGCATTTTCGACCGCAACCTTTTTTACCTGAAGAATACGGCCGTGGTAGAGCAGCTTGCCCGCATAGATACCATCGTATTCGATAAAACAGGTACCATCACCACCAGCGGCGGCAATAACATTACGCTGAACGCCGTATTGCGGGGCCGCGAGAAACAACTCATATATAGCGCCTGCAGCAACTCCAACCACCCGTTATCGCGCATGATATGCCGTTATCTGGGCAGCATGGCCAAACTGCCCGTAAACGAGTATAACGAGATGCCGGGTAAGGGTATAAACGCCACCATCGGCACGGATACTATACGGTTGGGCAGTGGTAAGTTCTTGTTCGGGCATTTCGAGGAAGCGGCACTTTCTACGCGGGTGCATATCATGATCAACGCGGAGTATCTGGGGTATTTTACCTTCACACAAAGCTATCGAAATGGGCTGGATAAAGTGGCCCGGTTGTCGCCCCCGTATCGCCTGTTCCTGGTATCGGGCGACCAGAACCACGAGAAAAAAGAACTGCTTAGCGTATTCGAGGCCGATCAGATGCATTTCGACCAGTCGCCGCAGCAAAAACTGGGCTTTATAAAATTGTTGCAACACCTCAAGGGCAAAGTAATGATGGTTGGGGATGGTCTTAATGACGCCGGCGCACTTAAACAAAGCGACCTGGGCATTGCTGTAACCGATAACGTAAATAACTTTTCGCCGGGTTGCGACGCCATATTAGATGGCAAATCCTTCGGCAAGCTGCCGGCCTTCCTGCAATTCTCAAAAAGCACCGTAAGGATTATCCATTGCTCATTCTTCATCTCGCTAACTTATAACCTTATCGGGCTAAGCTATGCGGTTACGGGCAACCTATCGCCATTGATAGCGGCCATCCTGATGCCTGTAAGCACCGTAACCATCATATCATTCACTACAATAGCCACGCATATAGCCGCACGAAGGAGGGGCCTGCAATGAACATAATCTACTTTTTAATAGGCTGCAGTGTATTGCTGGCCACCCTGTTCTTATCGGCCTTTTTTTGGGCGCAGCGCAGCGGGCAAAACGACGACCTGTACACCCCATCTGTACGCATACTGCTGGACGAAGAAGATTTTATAGAGCCAGATAAGTGACCGCCATCACCTTTTAAGCCAACCACCATCATTCTGTCGCAGAGGCGGCACTTATACTTTTACCACCGAAATAAAAACCACAATATATGGAGCCGGAGAAATTTTATTATGATAACAAGATCGTGCGCAACTTTGGTATTGCAACCATCGTTTGGGGCATCATCGGGATGACGGTTGGGCTAATCGCGGCCATTCAGCTGTTCCACCCCGCTGCCAATATGGGCAACCAATATACCACCTTTGGGCGCATAAGGCCGCTGCATACCAATGCAGTAATCTTTGCGTTTGTAGGCAACGCCATTTTCATGGGCGTTTACTATTCGCTACAAAGGCTGCTTAAGGCGCGTATGTTCAGCACCGCCCTCAGCCAGATACACTTCTGGGGCTGGCAGCTTATCATCCTCTCGGCAGTAATCACACTGCCCCTTGGGCTCACCACATCGCATGAGTACGCCGAACTGGAGTGGCCCATCGATATTGCCATTACGCTGATATGGGTGGTCTTCGGCATCAACATGTTCGGTACCATATTCAAACGCCGCGAGCGGCATTTGTATGTAGCCATTTGGTTTTACATTGCCACCTTCGTTACTATAGCAGTGTTGCATATCGTAAACTCATTCGAGCTGCCGGTATCGCCTTTCAAAAGCTATATGGTTTACGCGGGCGTTCAGGATGCGCTGGTGCAATGGTGGTACGGGCACAATGCGGTAGCATTTTTCCTTACCACGCCATACCTGGGCATGATGTACTACTTCCTACCTAAAATGGCCAATCGCCCAATCTATTCTTATAAGCTGAGCATACTGCACTTTTGGGCCTTGATATTTATTTACATATGGGCCGGTCCGCACCATTTATTATACACCACATTACCGGGCTGGGCGCAATCATTAGGCGTAGCATTCTCTATCATGTTGATAGCGCCAAGCTGGGGCGGTATGATCAACGGCCTGCTTACCCTGCGCGGTGCCTGGGATAAGGTGCGCGAAGATGTAGTGCTTAAGTTTATGGTGGTTGGCTTAACCGCTTATGGTATGGCCACATTTGAAGGGCCCTTATTATCCCTTAAACAGGTAAACGGCATAGCCCACTTTACCGATTGGATCGTGGCGCACGTGCACGTGGGTGCGCTTGGCTGGAACGGCTTCTTAACCTTTGCTATTTTGTACTGGCTGATGCCGAGGATGTACAAAACCGAACTTTACTCCAAAAAGCTGGCCTCCTTCCATTTTTGGATCGGCACGCTGGGTATATTGTTTTATGCGATACCCATGTATTGGGCCGGTTTTACCCAGGGCCTGATGCTGAAAGAGTTTACCCCCGAAGGCATACTGAAATACCCCAACTTTTTGCAAACCACTGTATTGATTATACCGATGCATATCATGCGTTCGGTAGGTGGGGCCATGTATTTACTAGGGGTTATCGTAATGGCCTATAACCTTGCCAAAACCATGCTGAAAGGCAAATTGGTGGCCAACGAACCGGCCCAGGCTATGGCTTTGCTGCCCGTGCATACCATGGAGCGCGAAACAGCCTGGCATCGCCGACTGGAACGCAGGCCTATACAACTAATGATTGCCGCGCTGGTGGTTATCCTCATCGGCACGGTTATAGAGCTGATGCCTACGATGACTATATCATCCAACGTACCTACCATTGCCAGCGTAAAACCCTACACCCCGCTGGAATTGCAGGGCCGCGATATCTACATAAGAGAGGGATGTTCTAACTGCCACTCGCAAACCGTAAGGCCTTTCCGTTCTGAAACGGAGCGCTACGGTGAGTACAGCAAGGCAGGCGAGTTCGTGTACGATCACCCTTTCCTTTGGGGTTCTAAACGTACCGGCCCCGATTTGGCCCGCGAAGGTCAGAAATACGGCAACGCCTGGCACTATAACCACATGATGGACCCGAGGCTGATGTCGCCCGGCAGCATCATGCCAAATTATGATTGGCTAATAACCCAGAGCCTGGATACCACTTCTACACCGGCCAAGATAAGGGGCATGCAAACCCTGGGCGTGCCATATCCTGCCGGTTACGATAAAATAGCCAATCAGGAACTTGGCAAACAGGCTAAAGGCATTGCCGATAACCTGGCCAAGGATAAAATAAAAGTACAGAGCGATAAAGAGATAGTAGCCGTAATAGCTTATCTGCAACGCCTTGGGGTAGACATCAAAGCAACCAAAACCACCAATAAATAACCATATCATGTTTAAGCAATTCACAGAAAACATACAAGGGAACCAGGTTTACTTGCTTTTCTCACTCGCAATATTTTTAGTGTTTTTCATTATCGTAACGGTGCTGCTGCTCAGGCTCAAAAAAAGCCACGTAGATCACATGAGCGCCATCCCCCTGAATGATAACGAAGGCGAAGTACTTAATACCTTATAGCCATGAAATACTTACGTTTGATATTGCTTGCTGTTTTTGTAATGTTTTTGCAACCGGCAAGCGCCCAAAATGACAGCCTCATTTCTCCCGAGGTTCAAAATTACATCGGCTACGGTGCCATCATCACCATGATGCTGCTGTTCCTGATAGCACTTTTGATGATACTGCGCACCTTTAAAGTGCTTACCAAGGTTATCATGAAAAGCCAGGGTTATACCAACCAGCAAATTGTCGCCGAGCTGAACCCACCGAAAGCGGCCGCCAAACCAAAAGGACAGGTTTGGAACAAGCTGTTATCCCTAAGGCCGTTATCCGAAGAAAAGGATATGATTATGGAGCACGAGTACGATGGCATACAGGAGTTGGACAACCCTACGCCCGGCTGGTTTATGGTGCTTTTTTATGGTACCATAGCATTTGCCGTGTGCTACCTGTTGATATACCATGTGTTTGATCTTGCGCCCTTGCAAGATGAAGAGTATAAAAATGAAGTAGCTGTAGCCGATGCCGCACAAAAGGTTTACCTGAGCAAAGCGGCAAACCGGGTAGACGAGCGTACCGTGAAGCATGTTAGCGATCCGGCGGTTATCGGGTCGGGGCAGGCTGTGTTTAAACAAAGCTGCGTAGCCTGCCATGGCGAAAACGGACAAGGTGTAGTTGGCCCCAACCTTACCGACGAATACTGGCTGCACGGCAACAAAATCGGCGATATATTCAAAACCGTGAAATACGGCGTGCTTAGCAAAGGAATGCCTACCTGGGAAAAACAGCTATCGCCCAAACAGATATCCGATGTGGCTAACTATATATTGTCATTGAAAGACACACATCCGGCGGGTGCAAAAGAACCGCAAGGAACCAAAGAAGAAGAAAATAAAATAGCAGCAAACTAAAATGGACGCAGCGATAACGGTTGGGAGCGAAGGTAAGAGGCGGTGGTTATACCCATCGTTGCGTAAAGGCAGGTTTTACAGGTGGCGCAGCATCATCAGCTACGTGTACCTGATGTTCTTTTTCGCGGGGCCGTTCCTGCGGATAAACGGGCAGCCGCTATTGCTGCTGAACGTGCTGGAGCGGCACTTTGTAATAGCCGGGCAGGTTTTTTGGCCGCAGGATATCTTTCTGTTCGTGCTGGCCACGCTGGTATTTATTGTTTGCGTGGCTCTGTTTACGCTCGCCTTCGGCCGGGTGTTTTGCGGCTGGATATGTCCCCAAACCATATTCATGGAAATGGTTTTCCGTAAGATAGAGATTTGGATAGAGGGCGACGCCAACAAACGCAAACACCTGGATGCCGCACCCTTGGACAGGGAAAAAATACTGAAGAAAGGGGCGAAGCACCTATTGTTCATCCTTGTATCGTTTTTAATAGCCAATACTTTTTTGGCGTACGTCATCGGTAGCGAAGGACTGATAAAAATCGTGACAGAAACGGTTAGCCTGCATTGGGTTGGGTTTATCAGCATATGGGTGTTTACGGCTGTTTTTTACTTGGTTTACAGCCAGGTACGCGAGCTGGTTTGCACGGTGATTTGCCCCTATGGGCGTATGCAAGGCGTACTTTTAGATAACGATACCATCGTTGTGGCTTATAATACAACCAGAGGCGAGCCTCGCGGTAAACTCGATAGAAAAGCCGCGCCATCGGCACCTCCGCTGGGCGATTGCGTGGATTGCAACCTCTGTGTGGCGGTTTGCCCTACCGGGATTGATATCCGTAACGGCACGCAGCTGGAGTGCGTTAATTGCACTGCCTGCATAGATGCCTGCGATTATGTGATGGATAAGATACACAAGCCGCGCAACCTCATTGGCTACTACTCAGAAAATATGATAGCCAATAACCAAAAGCCTGTTTTTACCGGCAGGATGATGGGCTACAGCGCGGTTATTGCCGTAATGATGACGGTGCTGTGCTATTTTATCTTCAGTCGGACAGATTTGGATATGACGGTGATGCGCAGTGCCGGTATGCTATACCAGGAGCAACCAGGCGGCTACATCAGCAATATTTATAATGCCGAAATTATCAACAAGTTCAACGTTGCTACTTCTATTACCATTAAAGCAGACGACCCTGCTATCCGGATAAAATATATCCAGGCACCGGATAAAATTGCCAAAGGTGGCTCTACCAAGGTGGTGTTTTTTGTAATGGTGAAAGCTTCGACCATCCATTCGCCAAAAACGGATATCAAGCTACAGGTGATAGCCAACAACAAAATTGTAGAAACCGTAAGTACCTCTTTTATAGGTCCTGTAAATAATTAAGCAAATGAATTGGGGAAAAGGAATAATTGGGGGTATGGTAGTATTTATGCTCTTTATCATCTGTATGTGCATCTACATGTTCAACGTACCGGCGGATGATTTCGACCATCAGTATTACGAAAAAGGCTTGAACTTTAACCAGGAGTACAACCGCGAACAACAGGTAACTAAAGATAACGCCCGTCCCACCATTACCCAGACAAACGGGCAGCTGAAATTTGTCTTTGCCAAACCGGTTATTGGTACGGTGAAATTCATGCGCCCCTCCAGCACTAGTATGGATAGGGTGTTCCAACTCAACTCAGATACGGGGCGGTTAGTGGCTATTCCATTGGCCAACATGGCTCGCGGCCCCTGGCAATTAACAATAGAATGGAAAAGCAACAGCAAGCAATACTTGTATAAAAAAGAAGTGTTAGTGAAATGAGTAGTAACGAGATAGCTTTTTTTATAGGCTTGTTTGGCAGCCTGCACTGCGTTGGCATGTGCGGGCCGCTTGCTTTTGCCATTCCCTCGTTTGGGCAAAGCCGCTGGCGTATAGTTGTAGATAAGTTGCTTTACAACAGCGGCAGGGTTATCACTTATACCTTGCTGGGTTTTATAGCCGGTATGGTGGGCAGGCAATTGTGGCTGGCCAACCTGCAGCAGGCGTTAAGCTTAGTAACCGGGCTTATTATTATTGCGGTGGGCATCAGCCGCATATTTAAATGGAGGCTACTGCCCGGCAACGGAAACAAAGCCTTTTTTTCGCCCGTAAATCGTATGCTGAATTATGCTTTAAAACATCAGGCAGGGCACCTGGCCGTTGGCTTGTTGAATGGTTTCCTGCCCTGTGGTTTCGTTTATCTGGCGCTGCTGGGGGCCATCAACACGCCATCGCCGGTAACCGCATCGCAGTATATGTTTTGGTTTGGCGTGGGCACCTTCCCGCTGATGCTGCTGGCAACCATAAGCGCAGGTTTTGCGGGGCCGGCGGTGCGCCGCAAAATAAATGTTTTTTTGCCCTACCTTATGGTTTGCCTTGGCCTGTGGTTCATATTGCGCGGGGCAGGCCTCGATATACCTTACCTGAGCCCTGCCAGGAACCCCGATGGCAGCATCTGCTACTGACCAATAAAAGTGACGCCTGTCACTTTTCAAAAGGCCCGCCGTCATGGCCTTGCTGCGGCCAACACGCCATCTTTGTGGTATAAATTATTAACACAAACATCATGGCAACTTTAACAAACACTGCAGCCCACTGGRCCAATAGCACTCCTGCTAAAACCACCACTAATAATTTCCTTACCCGCCTAAGCCTCTGGGCCGACGGGCAGGCTCCCAACAAAACGCTTTGGTTCCTGGTATCACTTACTGCGCAGGGCGTGCTTTTTCTGCCGCTGCCTGCCGTATTTATGTACTATTTCAACGCGCCGATAATCGTGCTGGCTATTACGCTGGCACTGTTCTTTGCCAATATTATTGCAGGCATGGGTGGCTCCGGCATCAGAACGCTGCTGGGTTTATTGGCCGTAAGTGTTGTTGCGCATGTGCTGATGCTGCTTATCTTTTTGATTTAAAACAATCGCGTCTTATTTATCTTACCAGTTAAACATACATGATCCCAAAAACAATGAAGGCCGCCGTAATCCATGAATTTGGAGCACCGCTGCTGATTGAACAAGTGCCCGTGCCCGAGCCTGGCTATAACCAGTTATTGGTAAAGGTGATGGCCTGCGGCGTTTGCCACACCGATTTGCACGCCTGCAACGGCGATTGGCCCGTAAAGCCCCAATTGCCGCTGATACCCGGGCACGAGGGCATAGGTTATGTGGTAGCTAAAGGGCAGGGCGTAACCAACGTGCAGGAAGGCGATATAGTAGGCGTACCCTGGTTATACAGCGCCTGCGGTTGCTGCGAGTTCTGCATCACCGGCTGGGAAACCCTTTGTGCGGAACAACAGAACGGCGGGTATAGCGTGAACGGCAGCTTTGCCGAATACGTGGTGGCCGATTCGCGGTATGTAGCGCATTTCCCGGCGGGAATTAACTTTGTGGACATGGCACCAATAATTTGTGCCGGGGTCACCGTGTACAAAGGCCTGAAGGAAACCGAAACCAAGCCCGGCGAATGGGTAGCCATATCGGGCATAGGTGGACTGGGGCATTTGGCCGTGCAATACGCCAAAGCCATGGGCATGCTGGTAGCGGCAGTAGATGTCGCCGACGACAAGCTCGACCTGGCAAAACGCCTGGGAGCCGATCTGGTGGTGAATGCCAAAGAACAGAACCCCGGCACCTACCTCAAAAAGCAAACCGGCGGTATGCATGGCGTGCTGGTAACTGCCGTATCGCCCATTGCGTTTGAGCAGGGTATAGGCATGCTAAGGCGAAAAGGTACCCTGGCACTCAATGGCTTACCTAAGGGTGGCTTCGATTTGTCGATATTCGATACGGTTATTAACCGCTACACCATCAGGGGATCTATTGTGGGTACCCGTAAAGATATGCAGGAAGCCATTGCATTTGCGGTTGATGGTAAAGTAAAAGCCACCGTACATACGGCCAAACTGGAAGATATCAACACCGTTTTCGATAATATGAAAAAGGGTGAGATAGAGGGCCGTATCGTACTGGAAATAGCAACAGCCTAATTCAATAATTCATATAAAACAGGAAGCCGGCCATCGTTTAGATGTAGCCGGCTTTTTTATTTACAAGGGTAAATTTCCCGCAATTCTTGTCCAGGTTTTATTTTATAGAAATTTAAAAAGAACAGGCAAAATTCGGCTGGACCAAATAAACCCTACGCGCTTATTTTTTCCTCCTCCGCGGGCGTAAACCCGCCAAATTACCGTCGAAAATTTGCGTTTATTTCGCGTTTTTAGGTGTTTTTTGGGCCTTTTTTTGGACCTTTTTGCACCTTTTTTTGAACTTTTCCCCGTAGGTAACAAAAAGGCCCAATTTGCATGGAATGGCCGTTTTTTGTTAAAGACCCTGTTTTTAAGGCGAAAAAAATTTCCAGCTTTTTCCAGCCTTGTAGAAGGTCGTTAAGGGGAGATGTTTTTCAATTTTCGTTCCTTACTGAGACGATAATGGGCTATGTATTGGGCAGCTTGCATAAGACGTTCCTATGGAACGTTAAAATATGCTATTTGCTTTGCTACCAATAAGCCGTCCCGCCGGGACGAAGAAGGCTTTTTAATATCCCTTCGGGATATCTTATGGGTAGAGAAAACAAGAGGCATCCGGTACGTTCCATAGGAACGTTTTATGGATTTGCCACCCTGTTGGGTGAGGAGCTAACCTAAACCGCCATGCTGAACAGCGGCGTGGTGGGTTTATCGGCCCAAAGGCGGGCATCCAGGGCCATACATATATTGCGTAAAAAGCGTTTGCCTTTTTCGGTTACGGTAAGGCCTAATGAGCTGAGTTCTATCAGATCGTCGTCTTCCAGGGGCTGCAGGCGTTCTATGCCCAACAATAAGGCCTCGCAGGGCTCGGTGTGATGGTTCCAGCTGGTTTTGCCGGTGCACATGATATTGAGGATGTGCTTGCGCAGGATAAGGTCATCATGTGTGAGGATATGGCCCTTGAACACGGGCAGCACACTTTGCTCTATCAGGCTATGGTATTCTTCCAGTTGCTTTACGTTTTGGGCAAAACCATACCAGGAATCGCTTATGGCTGATACGCCCAGGCCTATCATCAGTTGGGTGTGCTGATGCGTATAGCCCATAAAATTGCGGTGCAACTGACCGTTATCCATGGCATCAACCAACGAATCGTGGGGGAGTGCAAAGTGGTCCATCCCCACTTCTATATAGCCGTAGTTCTTCAGCAGGCTGCGGCCAATGCCATACAGTTTTAATTTAGCGGCACCGTCGGGCAGGTCGGCTTCGGTGAAGCGGCGCTGGCTGGCTTTTATCCAGGGCACATGGGCATAGCTGTAAAAGGCTATCCTGTCGGGCATCAGTTCGCTTACCAACTGCATGGTGTTAATGAGCCCCTCGGCGGTTTGTAAGGGCAGGCCGTAGATAAGGTCGTAATTGATGGAAGTGTAGCCTATGCGCCGTGCCTCGTTAGTAACATCGCGCACCTGCTCCAGCGTTTGGTGCCGGTTGATGATGAACTGCACCCTCGGGTCGAAATCCTGTATGCCTAAACTCAGGCGCCGAAAACCCAAATCGTACAGTACTTGCAAATGCTGCGCGGTGGTATTGCCCGGGTGCGCCTCAAAACTGAACTCTGCTTTTGGATGAATATTTACCCATTCCAGCAAGCCCTGTATCAGCAACTGCAGGTTTTCGGGACTAAAGAACGTCGGCGTGCCGCCACCTAAATGCAGCTCGCGTATAACCGGCACATCGCCCATAATATCTTTGTACAATTGCCATTCCTTTAATACAGCTTTGATATAAGGCTGCTCTACCCCGTGGTTTTTGGTAATACGGGTATTGCAGCCACAATAGGTGCAAAGGCTTTCGCAAAAAGGCAAATGCACGTACAGGCTTATGCCATCGGCGCTGTTGCTATGGGTAAATGAGGCTTGTACGCTGGCCTCCCATGCGTCCGCCGTAAAGGCTTCCGTATCCCAATAGGGCATGGTGGGGTAGCTGGTGTAGCGCGGGGCTGCTACGTTGTATTTATCGGTTAAAAGCTTATCCGTTAATGTCATGGCGTGGGAATGGTTTTATCGGCATGCGGGCGGCAGTTGCTGGCGCATACACAGGCTTTGCCTACGCATTTGTTTTGCTGCCACATATCCAGGTTAGTGATGGTTTGGTTGCATATCTCCTGTAGCGATTCCCGTGTGAGGTACGCCTGGTGCGGTGTTATCAGCACATTGTCGCGCCGCATCAACTCGGTTAGCAGGGCATCTTTTACCAAATCGTCTTCATGGTCCTCAAAAAACAAGTCTTTCTCAAACTCATATACATCCAGCCCCAGGTAGCCAATTTTATTGGTCTTCAGGGCGGCAATCACGTCGGTAGTATTGAGCAAGGCACCGCGGGAGGTGTTGATGAGCATTACGCCCGGTTTCATCAACGCGATGCTTTCTTTATCGATAATATGTTTTGTGGCGGGCGTTAATGGTATATGCAGGGAAATGATATCTGCTGTAATGCAAATTTCCTGCAGCGAGGCCGGTTTAACTATAGCGGTATCGACGGGGAAGTTAAGGTCGTGCGCAATTACCTTGCAGCCCATGCCGTGGTATATGGCCGCTGCCGCCAGCCCGGTATTGCCCAAACCGATTAATCCCACTGTTTTGCCGTGGAAGTTGAAGCCGATGAGCTCATCGTTCAGGAAATTGAAATGGTGGCTGTTATAATCGGCTTTTATGAGCCTACGGTTAAGCGCGAAAGCCAGGGCTACCGAATGCTCGGCAATGGCCTGCGGCGAATATTGAGGCACATTGGCCACTTTTATATGGAGCTTCGCGGCAGCTTCTTTGTCTATGTGGTCCGTCCCGGCCGAGCGTGTGGCAATGTATTTGACACCCATATCGGCCAGCCGCTGTACCACGTTTGCCGATACATCATCGTTGGTGAAAACGATAACCGCATCCTTACCTTCGGCAAAGATGGCTGTATCTAAGCTCAGTGGGTTTGATATAAGGGTTATATCATGTTTTTTTTGATTTGCCTTGGCCAGATATTCTTTCTCGAATGGCTTTATACTATATGCTACCGCTTTCATCCACAATAATTTGATGTCAAAATTATCGTAATGGCGGCAGTCCTTATCTGAGCGGGGTCAGGCTAAAAAGTGATCTGCATCAGTTTTTCATCTTCTGCAGGCGTTTTTCATCTATAATAGTTATCACGCTGCCTTTTTTCTCTATCAGGCCTTCATCCTTAAAATCGGTAAGCGTGCGGCTAACGGTTTCTGTAGCCATACCCGCCATGGCAGCCATATCTTCTCGGCTTATCTTAATGCTCTCCGCATTGTTTTGTTGTTTATGCAAGCGCAGTAAGGCTCCTGCCATACGTTTACGTACCGATTGATAAGCCAGTTGTAACAGCTGATCCTCCTTCTCGCGCACGTTGTTGGCCAGTAGCGTAATAAACTCGCGGGCTACCTCGGGGTACTGGTTTATCAATTCGTCCAGCTGCTCCCTGGGGATAAGGCATAGCTGCGTATCCTCCAGTGTGGTGGCGGTATCAGAGTAGGGTTCGTTTGCCAGCATGGCGTTTATGCCAAGGTAATCGTCGGTAGCGTAAATGCCGGTCATCAGTTCGCGGCCATCCTCGGCTAGCTTCATGGTTTTTACTTTTCCGCTCAGCACAATGTACAGGCCGTTGCCTTTATCGCCCTCGTAATAAATTACCTGGTTCTTTTTCAATTGGCGGCTTTTGCGCTCGGCTATTACCTTCCGCAGTTCGGCAAGGCCGCCATTTTTGGCAATCAGGGTGTTCAACCTATCCAACGATTGGCTATAGAAATTTTGCTGCAAATCTTTTTTCTTCAGCCGACTATCTATGGCGTTCAGTAGCTCAATGTCGTCGAAAGGTTTGGTGAGGTAATCGTCGGCACCCATTTCCATACCTTTACGCAAATCTACCCGCTCGGCTTTGGCCGTCAGGAATATGAAGGGGATTGCCGCCGTTTCGGGATTTTTGTGTAGCATGTACAGTACGCCGTAGCCATCCAGTTCGGGCATCATAATATCGCATAAGATAACATCAGGCTTGTGGGCAAGGGCAAGTTCAACGCCCATCTTTCCGTTACTGGCCTGGTGCACGGTAAAATCGGCCAGTTGCAGTATCTCTACGATGCTTTCGCGGATATCGTTGTTGTCTTCGATGATTAAAACCTGTTTACTCATAATGCGTAAATGAAATGGTGAATGCTGTACCCTGGTTTACTACGCTTTTGAAAGCGATGGTACCGTTCATTAAGCTCGAATAGCGTGCCACGATATTGAGCCCCAGCCCGGTGCCTGGTATGTTGCCCGTATTATGCGCCCTAAAGAAGGGTTCGAACAAGTGCCTTTGGTCGGCCTCCGGGATGCCTATGCCGTTGTCCTTCACGGTGATGATGCAGGCTTCCCGGTTTATTTCTGTATTGAACTCGATAAAAGTATTCTCGCCCGAGTATTTGATGGCATTGGCAACGAGGTTAATAACGCAGTGCTTCAGCAGGTTTTGGTCTAGTTTTACCATGCTGGCCTTGCCGGTATGCTGGTAAATGATGTTTTGGTTTTGCTTGGCCACGGTTTGCATCTCTTCGGTTATCTCTTCGGCCAGCTTCACCAGGTCGAAGCTGTAGAAGGTGGGCTCTACCTTCCCAGCCTCCAGTTTCTCCAGCGACAGGAAATCGTTGAGGATGGTAGTTAGCGTGCCCACGGCGTTTTTTATTTTGCCCACATGTTTGCGTATATTCTCGTTATCGTATGGTTCGGCGTATTTAGCTATCAGCGAAACCGACAGCTGCACCGCGCTCAACGGGGTACGGAACTCGTGCGATGCCATAGATACGAAACGGCTCTTCAGTTGCCCCAGCTCTTTCTCTTTTTCAAGCGAAATGCTCACCTCTTCCTTAGCATTTTGCAGGGCCAGTACGGTGTCTTTTAATATGCGGGTGCGCTCGTCTACCAGTTCTTCCAGGTGCGCGGCGTAGTCTTTCAGCTGCTCTTCGGCTTCCTTTTGCTTGCTCAGGTCGTGGATGAAGCCGGCGTATTTATTACGCCCCGAATAGTTCACCTCGCTTACCGCCAGCCGGAATGGGAACACCGTGCCATCCTTGCGCAGCCCTGTTACCTCGCGGCCTATGCCTATGATGTGCGGCACATTAGTATGCTGATAGCGCTTTAAGTAATCATCGTGCTGGTTGCGGTCGGGCGGGGGCATCAGGAAGGATACGTTTTTGCCTATCACCTCTTCCTGGTTGTAGCCAAAGAGTTTGCAGGCGGCCGGGTTTATGGTTTCTATCAGGCCCCGTTCGTCTATGGTGATGATGCCATCAATCGCATTGTTAATAATAGCTTTTAGTAAGGCTGCATTTTCCATAGGGTAAAGTAACGGTTAAATGATACTTGTCACAAATATGAATATTGCATATTGGTTAAAAAGTAACGCCACCCCTTGCTGAAAAGTGATCTGCGTCATTTTTAGGGGAGTAGAGGGGCACCAAAGGAGAGAACTTAAAGCCCCTACTTTGTCCGAAGCACTCCTTTGGAGAGTAATAGCCCATGACCTGACAGGCGGATAATTCATAAGACGTTCCGAAGGAACGTAAGGAGGTTCGTTCGCATTTTCTACCTATAAAACATCCCGAAGGGATGAAAAAAGAAAACGTTCCAGAGGAACGTCTTATGGGTAGAAAAAAAGACAACGACAATTTTCACGTTCCGTCGGAACGTTTTATGAAATATGTCTTATGATGGGCTATTACGCTTTGGGGAGGTGTTGGGTGAGGCCTATGCAGCGGGCTAATTCTTAATTAAACGGCATTAGGGGAGCAGAGGGCCGTTTGGATATTTAATAACTGATCATAGCCATAATTTTTACTGACGGCGGTCATTGTTATACACCCTATCCGGGCTGCATCTTTACGGTAATCAAAAACCTGCAAATAAGATGAAAACAATTTTGGTAATAAGCGATAACGCTGCCGGGGCAGAGAACGCACTGCTGCTGGGAAATTTGATAGCCCGCCATAGGAAGTGCGAAATACTTATTGCGCAAACATGTAAGCCAGCGGCGAAAGCCGAAAAAAGGCGGGAATTTGCCCTTGCAGCAGGTAATTCGGCCCCGGCTGCTGACAGCTTTGAGCAGCCTTTGATGGCACTTGATTTGGTTGATGACCAGCTGCCGCACCTGAGCTATTTGGATGTTGCCGGCAAAAAGGAAAGCGAAATAGCCGCGGAAATAAATAGCCGTAATATTTGGATGGTTATTAAAGGCTTTAATGCCACGCAAGCGGATGCCGGGAGCAATGTTATCAACACTAGTTATTTATTGAACCGGATAAAATGCCCGGTAATCTTAGTTCCTGAAAACTGGGAGGTAAAAGACTTGGAAAGGATGGTTTACCTTGCCGACCTGCGTTACTGCCGAATTGAAATCGTGAAATTCCTGGCCGCGCTGGGAGAATTGTTCAACGCATCTGTTTCGGTAAATCACCTATCAGCGCGCGGCCTGCCACATATGAATGAAGCTTATGCCCTAAGCGTTTTTAACAACGAAATATACAACCGCGTGCACTACCCGCGCCTGCTTTTTAACAATACCAATGAACGGGATTTAGGCAAAGCTACCGACATAATGATAAACGGCCTGCGTACCGATTTGCTGGCGGTAGTAAACCACCGTTTCCATTTCGAAGAAATTTTTGGGCGATATATTGAAGAATGCATGCGACAGCGGATAAATGTCCCCATGATTATTTTCCCTTATTAATCATATGGGCACTAACACCGATATACAATTCCTGGACGGGCCACGGTCGCGTTTAAGGGAATTAAGATTTACCATAGAAACCATGGTAGACCTTATCCGTGGGTTGCGCGCTTTGCACTTTGTAGGGCCCTGCATCACGGTGTTCGGGTCGGCCAGGTTTAAAGAGGGCCACCCGTATTATGAACTAACGCGTAAAGCCGCAGGCGAATTTGCTAAACTGGGTTTTACCATAATTACAGGGGGGGGCCCTGGCTTAATGGAGGCGGCCAACCGCGGTGCGAGGGATGTTGGCGGTTATTCGGTTGGCTGCAATATACAATTGCCGGTTGAGCAAAAGCCAAACCCCTACCTGGACAGGTGGGTATATATGCGGCACTTTTTTTTGCGTAAAGTGTTGCTGGTGAAGTATTCCTTTGCCTTTGTGGTAGTGCCCGGTGGATACGGCACGCTCGACGAGTACTTTGAAGCCCTTACGCTTATCCAAACCCACAAAATAAAAAACTTCCCTATCATCGTTTTAGGCAGGGAGTACCATCAGGAATTGATAGCGCACATTGAAGTAATGAAAGCAAACCACACCATTGGCGACGACGATATGCAGTACTTTTTAGTTACCGATGATATAGACGAGGCCGTGGCGCTGATAAAGGAAAAAAGCATCAGGCAATTCAAGTTGAAGCCGAAGCGGGAATTGAAACCCTTGCGCTGGCTGTTTGAAAGGTAGGCGCCTATGCAAATCAGGAGAGGACTTTAAGGAGTCTTTATCATAAATAAAACCCAGTGTTAAACAACAAAACTAAATTTGGTCAACATAGGCTTTGTGCCCTTTGCGCTAAACTATATGCCAATCTTTGTGGACTTTGTGGTTAAAATTTTACCACAAAGTCCACAAAGGGAGAAACACAAAGGACACAAAGCCAAATTTGATTTTGAGTAGATACCTAAAATGTATTTATGATGCAGCCTCTTTGGGTGAAGCTACTAAGTAGCTTAAGTAAACGATTTTGATTTGCAAACTGCAAATATGCTTTGCATCACCCTTTTTTGTGAGCCGCATCAGTTTGCTATCGTTAGCAGCGCCGCATATTTACACCAATTATAAACGCATATGGAAACATTAAACGCTATGTCGGCCCGGTCGTTGCAATATTATCTTGTGGCGAAGCATTGGGCTTCTGATCTGGAATTTTTTAAGATAGAAACCGCTTTTTTCAAGCAACTGATTGACAGGTATTTTACCAAAGTGGCAGAATTTTCGGGGATTGAAAACCTCCGCAAAATCATGCAGAAAATACAATGCCTGCAAGATGATGAACGCTTGTTAGGTGAGTCGCTCGCTAAGCAAACCAGACAACTGGAACTGATGGCGGAGGATTTTGTGCCGGAGAATATAGATAAGCTTAAAGGTAAGCAAATAGAACTGGAGTGTTTAATAGCCAATTTGTTGGTCGAATTTCGCCAGGTAAAAAAAGAGCTGTTTGCCCTCATAGAAACCGTTATGCGGGAAGATGCATATATGGCCGGCTAAAAAATATACCCCTTCTCAAATAACAATGATAGTGCAGGGCGCCATGGTCTCACCCCATGTGCGCCCTTCCTATGCCGCCCAATGTCATTATTTAAGGAAAAGCCGTAAAGCTAATTTCACGCAAAGGCGCAAAGGCGCAAAGATTTTTAAGCTTTTTACTTTGCGATCTTAGCGGCTTTGCGAGATAAAAAATTTTGCCTTAATGACATTGATGCCGCGCCCCCGGCTTGCTGCAACTCATGTTATTGTATGACGCCCGTCATTATTCGGCAGCGGGAGCAGCCCTAACTTTGACATGGAAAACAACAAAGCACAAAACCATGAAAAAGAATTTAATCTTATCAGTCCAATATAAGCCGGCAAGCACTGCCAATACTATCCTTTTAGTATGCCTCTTTTGGGTAGTACTGTTATTTGCTTTGATAACAGGCATAAGTGCCAGGGCCGGTACCAAAATTAACAGCAATGCAACAGGGAAACCGCTTTTAGGTTTTAATTCCCCTCTTGAGAGGGGGCGCGGTGGATTGTGCAGTGGAGGGGTGTGTTCGCCGCAATGCATAACGTACAAACACACCCCTCCACCCCTCTCAAGAGGGGAATCGCACAATCCGTCGCGCGCATTATTTTTAAAAGCGATTCTCCTGAACAATGCAGACCTTTCTACAGAAATTAAGAAGCAATTGGCAGGCGGCCAACTGGCCCTGAATTTCCCGGCTTCTACCGCAAGGTTTTACCAACAGCAGGATTTTAGGGAAAATTGGGTTGCAGGCAACAACAACGGTAAGCAGGCCTGGGCAGCTATGCTCATGATTGATTGCGTGCTGCAATTTGGGCTTACGCACGAAGCTTACCATCCAAACGAACTCTTATATACTGCGCTGCACGATATTTTGGAGCGGCCCAATGCCGTGCCGGCAGATCGCCAGGCCCGTTACGATATTATGCTTACCGATGCCATACTAACCTTTATCAACCACCTGCATTACGGCAAACTGAACCCCATGTACCCCGCCGCAAAAATCGATATAGATAAAGCAGGTAGTTTTAAGGCTGTAGGACTTCTTAAGCAGGCAATGCAAAGCACCGACCTGATGGAGGTGGTATTAAGCGCGCAGCCCCAAAATGCCTGGTATAGCCGCTTGCAGTACCAAATGCATTTGCTGACCGGGCTGTACCAGGAAGACTGCTACGAAACACCGGAAGCCCTTGTGCGCAAAATTGCCATCAATATGGAGCGTTTACGCTGGGCCGATATGGATACACTAAATGTTGTACAGGTAAATATACCCTCTTACCAGCTAAACTTTTACCGCGCCGGCGCCATTGATACTTTTAGGGTAGTTGTTGGCAAGCCCGGCAACCCAACGCCCAGCCTGCAAAGCCGGATAAAATATTTTACCACGGCACCAGAACTGAAAGTGCCCGCAAAAATATTTGCGAAAGAATTGCTGCCAAAGGCTATTAAAGATATTAACTACCTCGCCGCAAATAATTATGCCATTTATAATTACGAGGGCGAGCTCATTCACCCGAACAAGGAATACCTTATTAAAATAAAACAAAAACCGGGCAGGTATTACGCCAGGCAATCATCCGGCTGCGATAATGCGCTGGGCGTGCTGGTGTTCCGTTTTGCCAATGTGTATGATATATACCTGCAAGACACTCCCGAGCAAAAACTGTTTGGCAAACCCGAACGGGCGCTAAGCCTCGGTTGCGTACGCGTACAATTTGCCGATAAATTTGCCGCTGCGCTGTTGCAGAATGATGGCAGCGCCGATAAAGTGGCGGCCATGCAAAAATCAATAAATGCATATCAAACCAAAACATTCAACCTGAAAAAGGCGGTGCCCATTGCCATAACCTACCTTACCTGCGAAGTGAAGAACGGCGAAGTGGTTACCTATAAAGATATCTACAACCTGGATGCCAGCCTGGAACTGGCACTCTATGGCGCAGATAAAGCAGTTGCTACTACACGGTAGCGTTTATCTAAGAAGCTGTCTAAAATATAATTTGTTTTAACCGTGGCTGTTTCCCAAGGGCGGAATCGACCGTAGAGACGCAATATTTTGCGTCTCCGTTATGCAAATTCCATCCTGCCAATCCGTTTTGTATGGTGGGAGACGCAAAATATTGCGTCTCTACGAAAAAATAAACCATTTTTAGACAGCTTCTCAGGTTTTGACTCGCAGGGTTTAATGGCAACGAGTGACGAGCATCACAAAAAACAGCATTAAATTATGACCGTAGTCATTCCATAAAAGCGGGTTTCTGGCAAAATTCGTAGCAGTAAAAAATCAGGCATACCATGAAAAAAATACTCATCCCCACCGATTTCTCGCCCGCCGCGTACAATGCGGCCAAATACGCCGTGCATATCGCCCAGAAGATAAAAGCAGGCATCAAGTTTTGCAATGCGATAAAGGTGCCCGCAGATTACGTAATGGCCGGGCAGGTGGTATGGCCGCTGGAAGATTACGGCACGCTGAAGAACGATGCAGAGGCCGAGCTGGATTACCTGACCAAAACCTTATCCAAAGAGCAGGTAGCCGCAGGCGAGGATGGCGGTTTTTACCCCAAAATAGAACACAGCAGCGATGCAGGCGAGGTTGTAACTTACGTAAAAGAGCTGGTTGCTGCCGATAAGGCCAATTTTGTAATCATGGGGATGTCGGGCGCGGGGGATTTTAACCGGCTTTTTTTTGGGAGCAACAGCCGCGAGATGATAAGCAAGGCCGATTTTCCTATACTGCTTATACCCGCACATGCTACTTTCAAAGGCATCAATAAAATAGCTTTCGCTACCGATTTGAGCGATGGGGATTTGGAGATACTGCAATCGCTGGCGGGTTTGGCGCAGGTATTCAATGCCGAGATACTGATAACCCATGTTAACACTAAGATTGAAGATGTGGCAGCGCAGCAGCACCGGGTCGACAGTTTCCTGCGCGATGTAACCTGTAAGATAAATTACCCGCGCGTATATTACCGCGGCGTGCAAAATAACCAGGTTAACGAAGGCCTTGCCTGGCTTACCGAACACGGGCAGGTGGATATGCTGGCCATGGTACACCGGCAGCAACCGTTCCTTACCCGGCTATTAAATGGCAGCCATACCCAGCACCTGGCAAAAGCAGTGGATGTGCCCTTGCTTGTTTTCCCCGAAGGTTTTAAAGGCGTACTGGCTTAACAAAATAAGAAATTCGGCGTCGGATTAAATAGTTACTTCCTCTTTTATCGAAGCAAGGATCCCATTCCATAGCGCCAGCCTGGCTTGCAGGGCTGCTTTAACGGCGGTTGTTGCTTCGTTCCATTTGCTATCATCTTCGCCGCTAAGTTCGGCCGTCATCTGGTAGGCCAGCTGGCTGTGGTGGTCGCCATCTACTTCTATATGGCGTTCCAGGTAGTACAATAGTATCTCCACTTTGCCGGGGAGTTGCCCGTTCAGCTTCTTTACCATTTCTATGAACATGCCGGGTATCAAATCCTCGCGGCCGAAGGTAAACACGGCTGCCGTAAGGTGGCTTTTACCGGCAGCAATTACATCGAACGTATGCTTTACGAATGCGCGGGCCGCATCGGGTATATCGGCGTTTACTAGTGCAGTGTTAACGTCTGGGTGCTTGCTCAGCTGTTCAAATAATGATAAGATGGCCGATGCATCACAGCCGGCCTGTTCCATGGCTTGCAAATACAGTTCAAAATGGCTGGTGCGCTGGCCGGTATGGTCCACGTCACTTTCTTCGCCGGTTACTATTTCGTTGATAAGGTAGCGGGTATTGGCATTGCCCACCGGCATCCAGGGTAGGGTAGTGCAGGTTAAATTCTGCTGAAGCGATTTCAGTAGCGACATAAAATCCCACACGGCAAATATGTGGTGCTGCATAAAGGTATGCAGGTCATCTATGGTATTGATATTATGGTAAAGCGGGTGTGCAATGAGTTGGGCACGTATGGGTTCAATTTCGTTTTTTAGCTGGGTAATCCTTGCGCTCTGTTCCGTCATGGTGTTGAAATAAACCGCAAAAGTAAGGATTTGGATTTTCGTGCCAATAGTTTTAGCCAAATTCCCGGGTAACATTTTGTGGGTTTTACAATCAAATTAATATATCTTTAAACATGACAACCAAAACCTTATTACCCGCCCTATTATTTTGTATTTTTTGTTTAGGCTGTGGGCATGAAAGTGAGAAAGCCGGAGCCGACAAACCAGATATACCGGAGCCCTTACAAGATAAATCCTCGGCCGAACTATTGGTGAAGAGTGATGTAAGGCGATTCGCAGATGGATCGCTAGTGGACGAATTGTACAGCGACCTTGCCGAAAAAAGGCCGGAACTGCAAACCCTCGAAAGCCAACTTAAATGGCTAAATGCGGCCAGCGTGGATAGTGTTACCGCTTTTGACAGATATTATGAAAAATCCGCAAGCTATTATTCGTCAGCTAACTATGTGTTGGAGAGTATCAAAGATTCCGTTTTAAAACAGCGACTGAGTTTGTTGCTGGAGGCAAGTAAAAATAACCTGCAGAAAAAAACCAGCCGTTTTTCGGTGCTGATAGCTAGTGCTGAGCATGAAAGCCACGTGATAGAAGATTATCACCAGGCACTTAAACTGGTTGCCACATTACCGGTTATAGAAATTTACCAGGATAAAAATATGCCCAGCATAAAACCAGTGAAAAAGCTATCCGATGAGGCAACGAGGCTGAATAATAAAACCCAACAATTGGTAAAAAAATATTCGGGTAATTGATGGCTGGTACTAAAACTTATTCCCTCTCAAAAACTCCTCTATATCCATACGTTTTTTGCCTTCCAGCTGCACATCGGTTACGTTTACGAAGCCATCTGCCGCTACAAATTTAAGATGGGTTTTATTGTCGGTTACGAAGGCGCCGGGCGATAATCCCGGGTCGGTAATCTCCGGGGTGGCGAAGTATATTTTTAGTACCTTATCGTTTATGGTGGTGTAGGCGGCAGGGGAGGGGCTTAAGCCGCGGATAAGGTTGCAAATGTTTTGGGCAGGCTGGTTAAAATCAATCAGGCAATCTTCTTTGAAAATCTTTGGGGCATGCTTCAGTACAATGCCGTCGGTAAAATGGTCTTGCGGGTGCTGGCTGTAACGGCCGCTTTCGATGCCTTTTACGGTTTTTACCAGCAGGCCTGCGCCCTTGGTCATCAGCCAGTCGTGCAAAAAGCCGGCGGTTTCGGTGCCTTTAAGGGTTACTTTTTCGGTGAACAGGATGTGCCCGGTATCTATATCATGCGTGAGGAAGAAGGTGGTAACGCCGCTCTCCTTTTCGCCATTGATGATGGCCCAGTTGATGGGGGCCGCGCCGCGGTATTGCGGCAAAAGTGATGCATGCAGGTTGATAGTGCCCTTTGGCGGCATGCTCCAAACAACCTCGGGCAGCATACGGAAGGCCACTACCACCTGCAAATCGGCGTGCAGGGCTTCCAGTTCTTTTAGAAAATCAGGGTTTTTCAGCTTTTCGGGCTGCAGTACTTTCAATCCGTTCTCTACAGCATATTGCTTTACGGCGCTTTCACTTATTTTTTTGCCACGGCCTGCGGGTTTGTCGGGGGCGGTAACAACGGCTACTACTTCGCAACCGGCGGTAATAAGGGCATCTAGCGACGCAACAGCAAACTGGGGAGTACCCATAAAAATAATTCTCATCTGCTTGTAGAGTTAAGATTTAGCATTAAATAAAAAGAGCGGAACGGTGCGCATTGCAATGCCTTCGGCACAGCAAAGCAGCTTACTTATACAGCAAATACTTGCTGCGTATAGCCTTGAAATTCGATAGGGCAGGCTCCCAGCTTTCCCTTATTTCAGCCTCCGATTTGCCGGCAATAATTTGCTTTTTCAGTACATCGGTGCCGGCAAGTTTATTGAAGTATGCTATAAAAAAGTGTTCCTTATCAGGGTACGCTTTATAAAAACTGATCAGCCACGCTAAGTTAAGCTTTTTCTGTTGCCGTAGGGTGTCGGTATTGTAATCTTTTAAGCTAATTCCGTAACAAACCTGGTCTTTTAGGGGGGGATTATCGCTCATCCCCGGTATGCTTACCGGTTTAAACGAAAAAGGGTACTTATCTTTCAGCAAAGGGCTGCCCAGTATCTGGAACGGTACCTCGGTGCCACGGCCTAAACTGATGTTGGTACCCTCGAAAAAGCAGATGTGCGGGTACAGCAGTATCGATTGCGCGGAGTTTAAGTTGGGCGATGGGTTTACGGGCAGCACATAAGGCTTATCGTGCGTGTAATTGGCCACTTTGAATATCTTCAGCCTGCACTGCACCTTGTTTTTTAGCCATCCTTCGCCGTTAATCATTTGGGCGTATTCGGCAATCGTCATGCCGTGTACTACGGGGATGGTATGCATACCTACGAAAGAACGGAAGGCGGTATCCAGCACCGGGCCATCCACGAAATAGCCGTTGGGGTTGGGCCTGTCCAGTATCATCAGTTCGATGTTGTTTTCGGCGCAGGCCTCCATTACGTAGTGCAGGGTAGAGATATAGGTGTAAAAGCGCGTGCCTACGTCCTGCACGTCGAATACCATCAGGTTGATGCCTTTTAAATCTTCGGGCGTGGGTTTAAAGTGTTTGCCGTATAGCGATATGGCGGGCAGACCGGTTACGGGGTCGGTACTGTCATTTATGGAAGCGCCATCGCTGGCATTGCCCCTTATGCCATGCTCGGGGCCGAAAATTTTCTTCACGGCTACGCCCAGCTTAAGCAAACTATCAACCACAGGTACTTTTTTTGGCCCGATAACCGATGTTTGGTTTATCAGCATGCCTATGTTTTTGCCTTTCAGGTAATCGAGGTAAACGGACACCTGGTCGGCAGCTGGCAGCACGGGCAACGTCATTTTTTTGATGGCGGTTTTATGGCTGCGTGTTGTTTGCGCAAGGTTATCGCAGGTGATGAACAGGCTGCATAGCAAGGCGGCGGGCAACAATATCTTTATCATCATCATCATTTTATTATACTAAACCAAATTTAAAGGCAGCTTGTTTAAGCTTAAAAGCGCATATTTGCGAAGGTACAAAAATCCATCCAGCATTGAGTTTCGCCCGGTTCATATCCAATCGTATCACCTTAAAAAGTAAGCGCACTTTTTCTAAATTAATTGTGCGTATAGCCATTTTAGGCATTATGCTCGGGCTTGGGGTGATGATACTCTCTATGGCCATCATCAGGGGCTTTAAAGCCGAGATACGCGAGAAAATACGCGGTTTTGCCGGCGATGTGCAAATCGTAAAATCAGACCTGAACAATTCCTACGAAAATTCTTCCTTTATACCCGAGCCGGGCCTTATAGCTAAATTAACGGCCAATAAGTATGTTGCCCATATCAACGCCTTTGCCACTAAACCCGGTATTATTAAGGCCAACAACGATAGGGAAGGCGTAATCATGAAAGGAATAGATAAAAACTACGACTGGGATTACATGAAAAAAATGCTGGTGAGCGGCAGCGTTATCGATTTCAGGGATTCGGCCGACGCGATGAAGCAAGTGATGGTATCGCAGGTGATAGCTAAGCGGCTTAAACTAAAAGCCGGCGATGACCTGCTGATTTATTTCGTACAGGAAACCCCGCGCAAGCGTAAACTCAGGATACAAGGCATTTTCGATATCGGTGCCGATGAGATAGACAAAAACTTTATCATAGGCGATATCAACCTCATCAAACGCCTTAACGATTGGAAAAAAGGCGAGGTTGGCGGCTACGAAGTGCGGGTTGCCGATTTCGACCTGCTTAACCCTACTGCCGACTGGATAGACGATAAGCTGCCCATACTACTAAAATCGTACACGGTGGTGGAGAATTACCCCATGATTTTTGAGTGGCTGGGGCTATTGGATGCAAACGCGGTAGTGATGCTGGTGTTGATGACGGTGGTGGCGGTTATCAATATGATATCGGCCCTATTGATCATGATACTGGAGCGCACCAGCATGATAGGCATGCTGAAGGCAATGGGTGCGCAAAACTGGGTTATACAAAAAGTGTTTTTGTATAATGCGGCTTATCTTATAGGGGTAGGGCTGTTTTTGGGCAATTTGCTGGGGCTGGGCATCGGCTATTTTCAGCAGCAAACCCACTTTTTCGCGCTCGACCCGGCAAACTATTACATGGCCTTTGTGCCTATTCAGTTCAGCGTGCTGGATGTGCTGATGCTTAATGTAGGCACCCTGGTTATTTGCTTGTTGGTGCTTATTATACCCAGCATGCTGGTAACGCGTATATCGCCGGTGCGGGCTATAAGGTTTAAGTAGGGAGGACTTTGGTATAGTGTTAAATTGCTATAAAATTAGAAGGCAAAAAAACTTGCCCTCTGATATCTCCAGCCATTTTTAAGCGGTACGTCTTTTTCTATCGAACTGGAATTGCCTGCCATGCTATATATTCCACAATTATTTGGTCCGCCGGTTCTTAAACACTCTTCTGTGGCGCCAAAATTGTTTCCATGTATTTTTAGGATTATAATTACACAGCCCTCCGCAGAATAGGTGAGTTTTTCAGCCTTGTTCTCGGTAAATAATTTATAAGTTAGCGGGAATGCCCCCATAATTTTTCCGCTGTTGACATCGCTTTTTTCAATCGATCTTTCCTCGAAATAATATCCGTTGGGCATGTCTGGTGCACTAATTAAACCTCTATTTTTAATAAATTCTTTAGCTGCCAAAGTATATTGGCTTAATTCTATTTTTTCCGGGTCAAGGTACTTGTTTCCGCAGGAGGATAACACGATAGGGATCAACAGAACAGTAAGCCAACAGTATTTCATTGTGCTAATATAACCTATATCCCAGCCCAATCCTGATAACTTTGCTATGTGCATTGGGCGAGCCGCCGCCTATGTAACCGCCCATGTAGTTAGATATACCGTTGGCGTAACTCGCGTTAAAGGTAAACTTGTTTAAACCCACAGCGATGCCAACACGTAGCCGGTAATCTTCTTTTATACCGGTACGATCCATGCTGGTGGTATAGGTTTTGCCATCGTTGGCATGGGCCACGCCTTTTTCGCGTGTGCTGCTGATGTAACCCATATCGGCGCCTGCTAAAATATCCAGCCTAACTTTGGCAATTAGTATACGGTAGCCCAGGTAGGGGTTAATGTTGATGATATTGCTTTTTAAATTCGTACTGCCCTCGGCTGCTAAAGTTTGGCCATTTGTGCTGCTACTCACCGGGTTGTACAGAAACACCTGGTTTACATCAATTTTACTTTTTAACTGTTCGTATGCCAATTGCAGGCCTACAATAAAGCCTGCTTTGCCTACCAGCTGTGCCTGCCCGCTTATGCCGTAACCAAACCCCAACTTACTGCCATAGGGGTTATTGGTATAGGAGTAATTTACTGCACTGTTTGTGCTGACTGACATTATAGAAGATGATTCGGCCGACTGGCCGCTAAACCTCATTAAGCCTGAGTATGCCCCCGCGTTAACCTCGAGCTTTTGGGCAAAGGATGTAGTAGCAATAAAAACGCAAACAAGGCTTAGAGCGGTTTTCTTCATTTTTTGGTTGCTTTGAAGTTGAACTTGAGGTTAACGCCCCCAGCCCCAAAATGGATAGCCTGCGCGCCCAGCCCGCCAAGCGGATATTTCAGGAACGGTTCTACAACCAGTCTGTTGTTTTTGCCTATCGGGAAGCCGGTGCCAAACGATAAGTTAAGCGTTTTACCGAAGTAAAAACTGTTGAAGCTTTGGGTGTAGGTTTGGTCTTGCGTTACCGCCGAGGCATAACCCTGCGCATTTTTATAAGCATAATGAGAGGTGTACCGTTCATCGATAAAAGTACCTGAGCTTAAACCGGCTGATATGTACGTATCGCTTTTATCGGGGTTGAACTCGTATTTGATGTTGATAGGCACATCAAGACCTACCAAACTGGCGCTGTAGTTCTGTAGCTCGGCAACCGTTGCTGATGCGCCGAAGTTGAGTGCGTCATTCTGTAATATGGTAGAATTTGCTGCAGAAAGCGACCTGTTGCTGTTACCCGATGGAGGCGGTTGGCCCGCGTAGCTCAACGTATTCTGCGCCAGCGATACTCCTGTAGATAGTTTGATGTTTTTGCTCAGCCGTATATCAGAGGTGAAGCCCGCGCCCGCGTTTATCTGGTTGGCGCTGCCCTGGGCATAGTTCATATAAGTTGCCGCATACACGCTGAAGTTTACTTTCTTCAGTTCTTTTTTATCGGTTTTTTGTTTGGCCACCTGTTGGGCTTTGTCGTGCGCAAACAAATCGTCAATTGTTTTTGCAGGCTGCTGTGCAATAACGGGGCTTGTTTTGTTGATAATTACCGGCGCGGTTTGGCCATTACCGGTTACTGGTACATCAACGGTTGCAACCTGCTGGTTGTTGGTTGTTGCACCTGTAACTACAGTTTGCCCGGCTGCAGGCGTGTTGCCTGCAATGGTGGCCGTGCCCGGCAATTGCGGGTTGGTTGCTACACTGGCAGGAGAGCCGCCGTTAGTTACGGGTGCTTTGCCCGGCATTACAACCGCGTTGCTGCCTGTTTTACCCGCATTATTGGCTACATAATGGTCGGCTGTAACACCAGGGCCGGCCACAGCATTGTTTGGCGTTTGCGCCGTGCTATCGCCCTGGATACCCTTAATTGCCGACGGATTAACCGAGGCAACCTGGCTGCTTGCAGGCGTAGGGGTTGGTGCCGCTTGCTTCGGCTGCTGCTGTTGTGTTTTGGGTTTTACGGCTACATTATTGCCGGCTTGCGGCTTGTTATTCATCAGCCATAGGCCTACGCCTAAAAATACCAATAAAAGGGCAGCTGCGCTGCTCCACCAAAGCCAGGCAATTTTGCGCTCCTCTTTCACCGGGAACTTTTTGCGTAGTTCCAGCCAGGCCTCATCGGCAGGTGGCGATTCGTAATTATCAAACACCTCCCTTATACGGCTGCTTAGCTTATCATCAAACTGCTCATCCATGGGTTTGCGTTTCTGTTGTTAATAACTGCCTTAATTTATCCTTGGCCCTGCTTAAATATACGCGCGATGAACTGGCGGGCAGGTTTAATATTTTGCCAATTTCATCGTGGTTGTAGCCATCAATTTCGTACATGTTGAATATCGTGAGCTGTAGCTGTGGCAGCTGTTTCATTAGTTTTAAAATGTCCTGTGCGTTCAGGCTAGCTATGGCACTGGCGTTGCTGCCTACGCCAACAGCCGTATCCAGATCGGTATGGGCCTGGTGCTTCAGTTCTTTGCGACGCCTGTCAATAGCGGTGTTTACCACTATGGTGCGCAGCCAGGCCTTAAAAGGCTTATCGGTATTATATGTACTTATATTGTTGAACACTTTTATAAACGCATCATTTACAACCTCTAAAGCATCATCCTGGTTAAGGCTATAGCGTACGCTAATACCCATAGCATAGCCATAGAACTGCTTATATAGCAATTCCTGGTGTTTTAGGCTGCCGGTTTTGCACTTACCTACTATTTCATCTTCGGTAATGCGGTGGGTTAGATGCATTAAAAACTGTTAGTTCCGGTTGTTTACAAATCATTACGCCGCCTATGGGCAAAACGCTACAAATAATACCAAATAATTTATAAAAATAAAACCCCGTAGCTTTTTTAGCTACAGGGCACAACTGCTATGCAGCAATATTAGTTAACTCTTTTCAAATCGTATTGCAAGCTAAGGGTATCTACGCTACTCACTGCCATTTTAAGCGAACTACCATCATAAGCATAATCGTACTCGCCAAACAGGCGTGCTTTTTTTATCGTAGAAGTTGGAGAATATGTGTTATCCAGGAATTTTATACTGTTGGCAGAGATGTTCCAATTACCCATACTTCCGGCGTGGACGGTACTGGTGTCGCCTGTTACCTTGTAGGTAAAATCGCTGTTTAAAGTAACGGATATATTTGCTTTAAGCGTATCAATTTTACTGGCACCTGGTGAACGGTGCAGCCTGCGGAATTCGCCTGCGAAGGTGCCGTTTGGATTTGGTACCGGGTCGTTTGGCTTATTGGGGGAACAACCGGCTAAAAAGGCTATCACCACAGTTAAAAGGGACAGTAAATAAGTAAATCTTCTTCTCATGAGCTATTTGGTTTCAATTGGGTTACGCAGTAATTTAATAAAACGCTACTAAACGCAATATATTTCTACACTTTTTTGGCTTCGTTCCAAAATACGTCCATTTCGGCCAGGTTCATATCCTGCAATTGCTTGCCGTTTTCTTTGGCCTTGCTCTCTAAATATTGGAAGCGTTTGATGAATTTGCGGTTGGTTTTCTCCAGCGCATCCTCGGGGTTTATATTGATGAAACGCGCGTAGTTGATGAGCGAGAAAAGCAGGTCGCCAAATTCGGCCTCGGCCTTTTCCTGGTCAATAGCGGTATCGTTATCCACGTTAAACTCTTGCTTAAATTCCTGTAGTTCTTCTTCCACTTTGGCCCACACCTGCGTTTTGTTATCCCAATCAAAACCTACGCCGCGGGCCTTGTCCTGTATGCGCGATGCCTTTACCAGTGCCGGCAGTGATGCAGGCACCCCGCCCAATACCGATTTATTGCCTTCCTTCAGCTTTATCTGCTCCCAGTTGCGTTTTACATCTTCCTCATTGCTCACTTCAACATCGCTATAGATGTGTGGGTGGCGGTTGATGAGCTTATCGCAGATGCCGTTGAGCACGCCGGTGATATCGAAACTATCGGTTTCTGATGCAATGCGCGAATAGAAAACCAGGTGCAGCATAATATCGCCCAGCTCTTTTTTTATCTCTTGCATATCGCCGCCCAGTATGGCATCGCTCAGCTCATAAGTTTCTTCGATGGTGAGGTGGCGCAGGCTCTCCAGGGTTTGTTTTTTATCCCAGGGGCAATTGGTGCGCAGGTCGTTCATGATCGTAAGCAAGCGCTCAAAAGCGCCCGAGGGCGTTGCAGAAGCAATAGGCGGTGTTATTGGCATAGGCTGCAAAGATAGGTAACAGAGCGGTTTAATATCGAATAATGAATTTCGAATTTCCAATATCGAAGTTAAGCACCGAATTTCCTTTCAATACAGAAGCTTCCTTCATCATTCGAAATTCAATATTCGGTGTTCGATATTTAATTTGAAATCTGCAAATCAAGGGGCAATGGCCCACAGCACCCCAAAAGGAACAGTCCCCCCGTTTTTGGTTTTAAGGCCGCTGGGTGTGATGTAGGCAAACTGCAGTTTAAAATCCTGTATCTGATGAAAATACGTTATTCGGATGGGATAGAAACCTTTCTTTAACGGCACCATGTACGATGCGGTGGTTTCCGTGTAGCTCCCCTGCCAGTCAATCAGCATACGGTTGTTTAGGTAAAGCCTCGAGTTTTTGTCGGCCTCCAGCCCGAGGAGGTAATAGCCATCTTCTTTTGCCTCAAAGTAACCATCCAACATCATGGCGTAATGGTTTTTGCGCGGGAGTTTATCAGCATCGAAAGTGGTATCGGCAAGGCCTTGTTGCTGTGGTTTTAGTCCTGTTAGTTCGGCTATGGATTTGTAGTCGCCCTCGTAATAGGCATAGCGAAGGCCGCCGACGCGCGCTTTTTTGGGTTTGGCAACGGGGTTCCAGGCATCTTCTAAAGTAAATGTGCCCGTTTTAACTTTATCGTGCGTACTACGGTTGGTAAATTGCTTAAAGGTTATCGTAGTAGCCTTACTCAGCACAATATCGGGTGTTGCGTTGGGCGAGGCTAACGTGGGCAATTCGCCATTCACGGTGTAGTGTGCGCTGTTTGTATCGCCAAAATACCATACGGTTAGCGGTCGCTTTTTGTCTATTACGCCGTTCATAGGGTGGAACTCTATTTTGCCGGTTTGCCACCCGTACGAGAATTTAAGCCCATCATAGGTGGTTTTAAACCGTACCGAGCTGTGCGTATCATCGGGGTATCTTACGCTTTTCCATTTCAAAGCGGCGGGCGCATTTTTCGCCAGCACGCTATCCATCGCTGCTATCTTCATGCCCTCGCCGTCGGAACCTTCGCGTCCGCTAATGTAGAGGGTGATAGCAGTTGCAGGCAGAGCTTTCAGTTTATCGGGAGCGATTTTTTGGATGTATTCTTTATCCCACCACAGGCTGGGGTCAACCGCTATATACGATTTAAAGGCCGTTGGCTGTGTTAGTAATGCGTTTACCACAAACAAGCCGCCAAGCGAATGCCCCCATAAGGTATTATCGCCATTGGAAGGATACTTTTTGTTAATATAGGGGATTAGCTCGGTAGTGATAAAATTAAGAAAATTGGTAGCGCCACCCGATGTTTTCCAACCTGAGAGGCGGGTTGGGGTAAGGTCGAGGTTACGGTCGATACCCAGCACGCTCACGATGATGGTTGGCGGCATGTAGCCTTCGCCCTCTACAAAGTGCTGAATGTTTTTGATGAGGCTGGTGTTCCAGTTGCCGCCATCGAGTACGTAAAGCACATCGTATCTTGCTGCATTTTGCGGTTTGTAATTTTCGGGCATGAACACCTGTATCATCCTTTTTTGTTGCAGTATAGTTGATTGCAACGAATCGAGGTACGAAATACCATGCTTAATGATAACCGTATCTTGCGCATAAACAACGATGGTAGTTTGAGCAATTATTGCCAATAAGATGAGTACACGCCTAAAAGTATTCTTCATGCCAGAAAATATGTTTTGAGTAACAGGTTTTAAATACAAGGTACCTGTAAGACGACAGGCCTGCAGTAAAGGTTACTGCAAAAATTTCTTTTTGAACCTGGATTTTAACTCGGAAGGGATTGACAGAATATAAACCTTACCGGCATTTTGCCCACGTTATAAATTTCTTAAAGCCCTCTCCATAATCATCACGTAGCATTGTTTTTATATCTGCATACCTTTCGTTGCTCTCAGCATCTCTCTCTTCCCCGGTGCGCCGGGGGCTTTCTCTACTTTAAGGCCAAGTGATTTTACGATGCGTTTAAGGTTGCCGGTAATAGCATAGGTTACGAATACGCCGCCTGGTTTCAAAAAGCTTAGGGTATGGCTTATGGCCGCTTCATCCCACATTTCGGGCTGGTAGGCGGCGGCGAAGGCATCGAAATAAATGATATCGAATTTCTGGTTGGAAGAGAAGTTAAGCAGTGGGCAGTGAGCGGTTTGCAGTTGGATGCCATTGCTGTAGTTGCTTTTGGCCGTTAACGATGCGGGGTAAGTTCGTAGGAAGTCATTCCAGGTGGTTTCCGATACGAATTCATCATACCCGGTTTGGGCAATCATATCGGGATGGAGGGGATAAGCTTCTATGCCGGTGTAATCGAGGCCGATATGTTCGGTAGCGCAATAATCGGCACTCAGCAAAAAGTTAAGCCCTGTTCCAAAGCCGACTTCTAAAATGCTGACTGTTGTGGGAGGTGAGGGTGCATGCTGAAGGAAATAAACAAGCCCCGATTGCAGGAACACGTGCCGGCTCTCTTGCAGGGCGCCATTACGCGAGTGGTAATTTTCGCCAACCTGCGCGTTGTATATGGTGTTAGAACCATCTGCAGTGGCAACTATGCTTAAATGTTGGGGTTGATTTTCGGCGATCATGATGATGCGCCAAAATTAAGGAAAAGTATGTAACACGGGAAGTTTGACGGAAGCTTTAACCACTCACCACCCTCTATTCACCACTCACCATTAAGCTACCATCGATAGCAGACTGTTCAACTTGTGGCAGTAATCGGGCAGGGTCACCTGGCCACGATCGTAAGCGGCAACCAATTCGTCGAGTTGTTTGGCTATGTCGCGCCTCGAATCTGAATTCAACTCGGGCTTAATGCTTTTCAATTTATGGTTAATGGCTTTGGCCATCAACAAAGGCTGTACGTTGCGGGTTTCGGCCACCAGTTTGCTCATTTTATGGCGTTGCTGCTTATCGTACTTCAAAATAAAATACACTATCACGCTGCCAACCACCAGGAAGAAGAAAAAAGTAAATAATGATGAGGAGAAAATTGCTTCCATAACGCCCTGTATTTTTAATATACAGTTAATACGATATTTTGGAACGATAGGTTGCAGAGAAAATTAATTTAGTAGAAATGTAAGCATGTGTTATTTTTTTAAATCACACATTATCAGTTGATTAAATTAGAAAATGTGGAAAACTTATTGAGCGGCCTTTGTTACCGGCTGCTTTGTTGCGCACGAGCTTAAAACGACTTAAACCTGCGCTTAAACTTGCGTAATTACGATTTATGCTTATTTTTAGGGCAAATATTGCAAGGATTTTAACAAAAACTTATGAGTATTAAGAAAGGCGTATTAATTTACGAGTCGGGTTTCCGTAAAGATAACGTAGGCGACTACGTACAAAGTTTGGCCGCCCTGCAATTTTTAGGCGGCAAAGCCGATACTTATTTGAACCGCGAATTGCTGAACGAATACACCGGCGAGGAGATAGCCCTGATTATGAACGGCTGGTTTACCCATCATCCCAAAAACTGGCCACCCGCTAAAGCCATACTACCCTTTTTTATCTCCTTTCACCTGAATGTGCTGGCGCAGGAACACTTTTTGAATACGCCGCAAATTATAGATTACCTTAAGCAGCACGCGCCTATAGGTTGCCGCGACCGCAAAACGGCCGAAGTACTCAATGCCAAAGGTATCGATGCTTATTTTTCGGGCTGCCTAACGCTTACCCTGGGCGAAACCTACGCCAACCCGCAAAAAGAACGCAAAGCCTATTTTGTAGATACCAAATACGAAGCCATAAAAAGGGATGCCTCGCTTATAGGTTTCAGCTGGATATTGCTGACGAAATACAATATCATCAAAACCATATCGCAGCGCCGGTCGGGCTTTACCAATTTGCGGTGGATGATACGCGCCGCCAGTTTCTATAAAACCTATTCGCCTTATTTTACCGATGAGGTACTAACCCAGGCCGAATACGTAAAACACGCCGACCCGCTGAAGACCTATAAAGACGAGGACGAGAAATTCGAGTACGCCAAAGAACTGCTGGGCAAATACGCCAAAGCGGCCTTTGTGGTAACCAGCCGCGTGCATTGCGCCCTGCCTTCGGTAGGGATGGGCACGCCTGCCATTTATGTGAACGACCTTAACCAGGGCGAAGTAAGCGAATGCCGCATGGATGGCCTGCTGGAACTGTTCAACGTAATTGATTTTGAAGATGGCAAATTAACCCCCCGCTTTAAATGGGATGGCGGTAAGATAGACTTCGATACCAAACTGAGCAACAGCCCGGCTTATTTAAAGCTGAAACAAGGTCTAATGGCCAAAGTGAAGGCGTTTGTAGAGAAAAATAATATCGTGTAAACGATATGTAGGTATAATCTCAACCGTAGAGACGCAATATTTTGCGTCTTTTTTTATTTTTAATGAGCGAAATTAAAATCTGTGAAATCGAATAAATCGATGAAACGGCGAAGCTCTCTTGAGCACCATTGAAAACAACTGATTGCGAAAAATCCCGGTTCCTGTTAATCCTTTTACCCTGTTTGCCGTCATACCAAACAATAGCTGCCAAGGTTCCGTTATAAGGCCAGCCGTATTATAAACCAAATAAATGCCTGCAAATAATTCAAAAACACGGGGTTCGTACCTTGATTGTTCGAAAGCTTTGAAAAGCGCAGGGGGATGTGCGATTCCCCTCTTGAGAGGGGTGGAGGGGTGTGTTTGCACGCTATGCGTTACGCCATTGCATGGTGGTGAACACACCCCTCCCACTACACAATCTACCGCGCCCCCTCTCGAGAGGGGACTAAAAACCATATTTCTAACACTCAAGGGTTTTGTACCCAAAAACAATCCTATATCTTTGCGCCATGTTTTTTAGGCCGTTCCTTAAAGCCCCGTTACCGGCTTTTATCATCTTATTTTTTGCGGGCGTTTGCCCGGCTTTCGCTCAAACTACCGGCAAAACCAACGATTCCACCCCGTCGTTTCAATTTAAAACCATCGTTATCGACCCCGGCCACGGTGGCAAAGACCCCGGTGCCCATGGCGCATATTCTAACGAGAAAGCCGTGGCACTCAGCATCGGCAAAAAGCTGCGCGATGCCCTAAACGACCAGATGCCCTACCTCAATGTAATAATGACGCGCAGCACCGATAAGTTCATAGAGCTGCATACCCGCGCCCAAATAGCGAACGATAGCAAGGCAAACCTGTTTATATCCATACATTGCAACTCTACCCCGCAGCGTATAGGCACGCGGCGTGGCGCGATGCTGTTGCTGTACGGTTTCCACCGCAAGCAGGAGCAGTTGGAGGCCCTGCGCGAGAACGCCTCTATTTACCAGGAGAAAGATTACCAGCAAAAATATAACGGCTACGGCGAAGATGCCGCCATGAACGCCATTGTGTTGGCAGCTTTCCAGCAGCGTTACCGCAAGCAAAGCGTGCAGTTTGGCGAGTTGTTGAATGCAGAATTTACCGATACAGATGGCCGCAGCAGTGCCGGCGTAAAGGAGCAGGGCGTATTGGTGTTGCAACAAAGCGGCATGCCGGGCCTGCTGATAGAAACGGGCTACATCAACAATGCCGACGACGAAAGATACCTCAACTCAGATGAGGGGCAGAACCAGATCGTACAATCCATCATCCGGGCCATCAAAAAATATAAGGCCGGTTTCGGCAATTAATTTATGAAGGGCGGTAGGCCTGTTCCCGGTTTACTCATTCCCGCTCATCCAAAACACTGCTCCGCCAATGGCCATAGCGGCTATCAATACGGCTATAAGGGTATCTAATATATACCTTAATATCTTTTTGGGCAGGGCCTCGCGGCGGTCTATAACAGGTATAAGCGTGTATTTTATTACGAAAAGCAATATAAGGGCGATGATGCTCACCAGGTAAAACACCTTGCGGAAGTGTATCGATTGCAGTATAGGATCCATATAATTCGGGCTAGTTGCCGCCGGGATAACAGCGTTTTTGTACTTATTGTTATCTTTAAAATGCAAATAGCCTCGTTTACGCTCCCCTAAGCAATTTTAACTTATTTTTTATTTGTGTAAACACAAACGCAAAGGCGTTGTTAACCTTATAAGAAAAAGAACATCTACTTAAAAGCAAACAGATATGAAAGATCAAGCAAAAATTATAGCAGCGCTTTTAGTGGGCGCTGCGGCCGGTGCCGCATTGGGCCTGTTACTGGCCCCCGAAAAAGGCGAAAACCTAAGAGGCGATATTGCCGATTACGTTAACGACGTGTTGGAGAATGCTAAAAACAAGGCACAAAATGCCGCCGGTAGCGTAAAGGAATATAGCAGCAACGCTGTAGATTCGGTAAAATCTAAATATAACGACCTGGTAAGCGGCGCAGGCAATGTGGTTGATAGCGCACGCGGTAGTGCCGAAGATGCTATTGGCTCAGCCAAAAATTATGCCCAAAACGGCGCAGACGAAGCCAAAAGCAGGGTGAAATCTGCCGCTAACGACGTAAACAGCTCTATACAGGGCGCATAAGATACTCGCTGCAATAACGCAAAAAACCCGGTGATGAGCCGGGTTTTTTGCATTTGTAGGGATGTGATATAAGATTTGACAACTTTTAAAAAGTTGTCAAATCTCTCTTGTTTAGTACTTATTTCACCACCCAGGTATTATCTGCCTTAACAGCATCTACAAAAATGCCGGTATCTAAAGTTACGGATTTTAAGCTTTTGCCTATTACCGCTTTGAAGGTTACCAGGGTTTGTTTCTGGTTGGTTTCCCAAACTGCAGGGGTTTTGTGGATGGTTTGGGTTGTGCCATCGGCAAAAGTTAATACCACATCAAATGGGATGGCAAAACCGCCAACGTTGCTCACTGTAAGCGTGTAGCCATCTTTGCCTTTTACGCCGGTGGTGATAGCCAGATCGTTATAGCCATTGCTAAAGAACCAGTTATTGAAGAACCAGGTAAGGTTTTTGCCCGATACGTTGCTCATGGAGTTAAAATAATCCCATGGAATGGGGTGTTTGCCGTGCCACCTATCCATATACCCGTGCAGGGCTTTCTTGAAAAGGTCATCGCCCAGGTAATCTTTAAGGGCCAGGTAGCTTAACGATGGCTTGCCGTAGGCGTTGTTGCCGTAGCCGCCTTTCTGCTCGCTGCTCATGGTTATAATAGGTTGGTCTTCGGCGGTAGATTTATCGCCTATCCAGCCGTTGATGCGGAACTGCTTGTAAAAGCTGTCGGCTTTGTCTTTGCCGTTTTCGGCTGTGCCTATCAGGTACTCCAGCGTGGTTGCCCAGCCCTCGTCCATAAAGGCGTATTTACTTTCATTGATACCCATATAGAATGGGAACCAGGTGTGGGCAATCTCATGGTCTTGCACCAGTTGCGCGAATGTTGGGTCGCCAAACTGGCTGTCGTTCACCATCATAGGGTATTCCATATCGGCGAAGCCCTTAAAGGCAGTCATTTTAGGGAAGGGGTAAGGCACACCCGGCCAGTTGGCGCTGAACCAGCCAAGTGCGTTGCGGCCATATTGTACCGATTTCTTGAAATCGAAAGCGGCATCCGGGTATGCAGCCTGCATGCTGCTGCGGCGGCCCGTGGCTTTGTCAACCACAACGCTACCAGCATCCCAAAGGTAATGGTCGCTTATACCCACAGCCATATCGCTTATGTTATCGGCTTTCCACACCCATGTATTGGTTGCATTTTGGGTGGTAACGTTTTTAGCCTTTAGGTCGGCAAGGGTAGCCACGTGTATGGTAGAATCGCTTGTGAAAGAGGCGGCAAGGCGGCTTGCAAACTCAGGCTGTAAAAGCTGCGCCGGGTTTTGCAGGGTGCCGGTTGCCCAAACGATAAAGTTTTTGGGTACGGTTACGCTTAAGGTGTAATCGTTAAAATCGTTGTAAAACTCTTTTGAGTCTACAAATTCTACGCGGTCCCAGCCCTGGTAATCGTCATAAACCGATACGCGGGGGTAGAAGTAGGCCAGGTAAAACGAGGTAGAGTCGATCATGCCCTCGCGGCCGCTTTCTTTGCTTACATCAAAATGCCAGATAAAATCCAGTTTTACCGAATCGTGTGGCATCAGGGGTTTGGTTAAGCCTACGCCGGCGTTTGTAGCCGAGGCAACTTTATTATCCCATTTCTTTTTTTGGCCATTCACCAAAAAGCTATCTACCTGTATGCCTTCGGTAAGGTAATCAAGGCTGGCGCCGCCATCGCGCGATGCGCCCGGGCGGTGGATGTTCAGGATCAGCTTTATGTTCAACCGCTTCAGGGTATCGGGGCTGTTGTTGATATAGGTAATCTGCTCAACGCCCTTTACGGTGCGGGTGGGCGGGGCCAGGGTAATGGCAATATTGTAGCGGCCAAAGTTTTGCCAGTATTTGCTGCCGGGCTTGCCATCGGGCGAGCGGGTTCCTTTGGTGTATGCCTGCTTAATTTCGCGCGGCATGTACAGGTTTTGGGCCTGCAGCTGTAACAGGAACAAACTGCATACAGCGGTTAACGCAATGGGTTTAAACATAAATTACGAGGTTATAGGGTGGATATATTCAATTTGATGATTAGGTGCGCAAATTAGGTATTATACCGCTAATAGATGAGACGATGATGGTAAACGAATTGTTACAATAGGTTTGCCATATTAATTTGCGTAGCGCCGATTAATTATTTTCCTTTGTTCAAAGTTATTTTAGTAGGGGTATTAAATAACTCTGCAAAGCCGGGCGAAAGCCCGGCTTTTGTTTTTTTAGGGGTATTTGATGTTGTTTTAGCGGCAATTTTTACCGCAAAGGACGCAGAGATTTGCGGCTCGGTTAGCGCAAAGAACGCAGAGCTTTGTAAACTGACTAATAAGGTTTTGCGTGATCGTTTAAAAAAACACTAAACTGGAGATAGGGAAATACTCTGCCAATTTCTAAATGACCTAACTTTATCCATCTGCAAGGCTTTGCGCCTCTTTGTGTTTCTTCTTTGCGCACTTTGCGGTTAAAATACCCAACCAAACAAATTCGTTTTTTTTGAATTTATCGGTTAGATTTTAGAATTTCTCTTTAGGATTTAGACATTCGGCTTTAGAATTTCTTCCTAACCTCTACTCACTAATATACTCCTTCGCAATCAGCATAAACAGTTTATCGTTGTCTTCCGATTCGTCGAAGTTTTCCTTCAGCAGCTGGGTAACTTCATCATAATGCAGCAGTTTGGCTATCATGATGAGCATGCGGTACGAGGTAATATTCACATGCTCAAGCACCTGCACGTATAACATCAAGTCCAGATCGTTCAAAACGGCAAGGGTTTGCTGCTCATCCAGGCAAAACTCATCTTTCATGATAGATTTGATGGGGTTGCAGCCGTCCCTAACGGGCGTTTCGCCTATTAGTCGGTAAATCTGCTCCATCCGCGCTATCTGCTTTTTTACGTCGCCGCCAATTTCTTCGATTGCCAGTTGCAGGCCTTTGAAAGAGGCAAGGCTGATGAGGTGGTCGAGGTTTTTATCCAGGAAGCATTTGCCGCCGTATATACGGCCAAGGTGGTGCTCGAAAACTTTTTTCAGAAGTATGTCGTTAGCAGCAGTTGGGGTGTCTATCATAATGGTATGATTTATTTAATGATTCGGTTACGGAAATAGCGCAGACTATCCTAAATAGAAATTTGATGGGCGCATGCTTTGATTCATTTTAATTACCGGGCTGCGGCTATATTGATACCTTTGCCCTACAGCAATACCATATATGAAATATAAATTAGGCGATTTTGTTCGCTTCGTAGACGAAAAAATGGAGGGGTACGTAACCCGCATCATTGACGAGCAAATGATTGGCGTTACCGGCGACGACGATTTTGAGATTCCGGTGCTGGCCAGCAAGGTAACCTTTGTACATGGCCATGCCAAATTGGTTGGCGATGAGCGGCCTGAAGACATCATAGAGGTGGATTTGCCAGCCGGCGAATTCAAAAGCAAAGGTGTTTTTGTAGCCGTAATTGCCGATGCCCGGGCCAACTCGGTAGTGCACCTGCATTTGGTTAACGAAACGTCGTACCAGCTGCTGGCATCGGTAAGTACTGAACAAAACAAGCAATATAAAGGCGAGTTTGCGGGCATCATAGAGCCGCGCAGCCACGCAAAAGTGTACTCGGCAAAGCTGGCGGATTTGCAGCTGTGGCCAAAACTCATCTTCCGCGTGTTGTTCCATACCAAACAGAACCAGCCTGCGCTTGCCCCGTTGGATATAAGCGAGCAATTTAAAGCCAAAGATTTCTCGGGCGCGAAAAAGCAGGTACCCTTTATCAATCAGTTGGGTTGGATGATACAGCTTGACGAACCCGAACTGGTAATAGATGCCCAGAAGTTAAAAGAAAGCTTTTTTAAACCCGCCGAAGAGAAGCAGGTGGTAGCAAAACCACAAGCCGAGGTAGACCTCCACATAGAAAAGCTGCGTACCGACCACCACTTTTTGGGCAGCAGCGAGATACTGAATATACAGCTCACCAACTTTAAGCACGCGCTTGATGCGGCTATGGTGCACCAGATGCCCGAGATTACCTTTATCCACGGCACCGGAAACGGCACGCTCAAGAACGAATTGCATAAACTGCTCAGCAAAAGCAACAAAGTGCAAACGTTTATGGATGCCCGTAAAGAGAAATTCGGCTACGGGGCAACCAAAGTGCTGCTGAAGTAAGGCTGATATTCGGAAATAAACTTTTGCGTATGAGGATTTTCTGCTTTGCTTGCTTGATATTTTAGCCTAATTTTAAGTGCCGATTAAAAACCAATAAAGTAGTAGATGCCATTTACCGCAGTTTGGATAGCGGGAAATGGGAGAATATATAAACGGGATTTTTAATTTGTTGAATTGTACTTAAAGGTATTAAAGAGGGCTCCGCCGTTGAGCGGATTTTTTCGATTTATGGATTTTTGAGCATGAAATTTATACCCTACGATAGTTTTCAAATTGAAACAACGCTCGATGCGGCAGAAGTAGAGCGTTTAATTGCCGCCAATACAGAAGCCCCCCAAGGGTGGCATTTAACCATGCCCGAGCCCGACTTTTTCTTTAAGGGCTGGATCAAGGACGGTGCGTTCGAAGTGGAGCGAAATACCAATTATCGTAAAAACGCCTTCGCCCCTAAAATAATCGGTTTAATAGAAAATACAGGTGGGCAATGTGTTGTTAAATTAAAGTTGGTTCCGAAAGCTCAGGCGATATGGTTTATGTTGCTTTTCTTACTTGTCACATTTGCAGGGGCAAGCATATTTATCATATCCGAAATAAAGACTCGTGCATTTATATGGGATGATTTACGGGCTTATTTGGCGTTTTTATTCGGGTATTTATTAATGATTGTCAGCTTTAACTTTGAGCGAATGTGGGCAAAGAAGTTTCTATCAAGGCTGATGCATGCCCAGGAAAACATATTAGCTAATTAGCGATGAGGATAGTGATTAACGTCAACGGTTAAACGACTTGTTTTATTTACGTAAAAGAATGAGAAACTATATCCCACACATTGTTTTGTTTGCGCTGATACTGCCGATGCTTTTTTTTGCGCTATTAGTGTCGCCATACAAATACGAATGGGAACCCGAATTGATGCAAGTCGATGATGATGCTGTGTCGTTCTTAAGACTATGCTCAGCGTTGTTGTTCGTCCCCGCCATCGTTGGGATATGGTTTGCCTTTAAGAAGCAGCAAAAAATCAAATACTTTTATCTTATAGTGTTAGTAACGGTATGTTTTAAATTGACATAAACTTTTTTCTTGTAGGAAATACGCCGTAGCCGATAATCTATAGAACAAAATTTATATGCAAACCTCCGATATCACCGATGCCATTTTCCTGCAAGCTGTTGAAGCTATCGACAGCGGTGATATTGCCACGCTTAAAACGCTTATTGCAGATAACATTTACCTGGTTACCGACAAGCTGCCCACCACCGAAGAAGGCTATTTTAAGGACCCATACCTGCTTTGGTTTGTGGCTGATAACCCTATCAGGCACGAAAAACTGCCGGTTAATATTGTTGAGATTACCAATTTGCTGATTGGCGAAGTAAAAGTAAAAGCGCAGGATACGGCACAGCATCAATTAGATTATTGCCTTGCACTAGTAGCTACCGGCCGCATTCCGCGCGAATGTGGGGTACAGATAGCGATGATGGATGCCTTGATTAACGCCGGCGCAAAGCCGGGTGGCGGCATGGGCGCATTGGCCCACGGCAACACCGAAGCGGCCAATTACCTCATAGAGCGCGGCGGGAAGCTAACGCTGGGCGTTGCCATTGGCTTACGGCGTATGGACGATGTTACCAGTCTGCTGCAAACTGCCGCCGAAAGTGAAAAGATTGCGGCGTTAACCGGCGTTGCTTTTTATGGCATGGCCGATATGGTGAAGTTCCTGCTGGATAATGGCGTTAGCCCTAACGGATACCCTGCCGCTGATAGCGGCTTCCATTCGCATGCTACACCGCTGCATCAAGCAGTATGGTCGGGCTCCCTGGAGACAGTAACGCTATTGGTTGAAGCCGGGGCAGATTTGAATGCTAAAGATAAAGTATATGGCGGTACGCCCCTTGGCTGGGCAGAGTATGCCCCAACCGAAGGCGGGAGCGAAGAGGAATTGAAGAAGTATGCGGATATTGCGACATATTTGAAAGCCCGACAGCAGTAAGTTTTACAATTCAAGGCAGATAACCTTTATTGGCTATTCAACCGTTTATGGTCATTAATATGAAGTTGATTCCCAAAGAAGAACTTTACCTGGTTACCGAACTTAGCGCGGCAGAAATTCAGCGTTTATTAAATCAAAATATTACTCCCGCTACCGATGGTGTTTTTGCGCGTTTATTTGCTAACGATAAATTTTTTAACGGAAGTGCCGTCGGCAAGCGGTTTGTGATACGTCGAAATGCCTATTCGCGTAACAGCAGCCCGCCCAATATAGTCGGCCTTATTGATGATAGCCGCAAAGATCTTACTTATATTCATCTCAAACTGTCGTTAAGCTGGGTTGGCCGGGCTGCACGAGGGTTGTTTTTGGGATTGATGTTTTTTATAGCGATTATCATTACGATAATGGTGGTGCATTATGATGCCAATCCCAATCTTTTAATTATTTATGTGATGATGTTCATTGTTTACGCGTGGGGCGTAGTGCTTTACAATTACGAGAGCAGCAATGCAAAGACATTTTTGAAGGACCTGTTGAGCGCACGGGAAGCCAAGAAACCAGCTTCGTTTAGTTGAATTGTTTGCTAAGAGCAAGAACAGATATTCATAAACTCTAACCGAAATTAATAATCGAATCTTTTCAACGCAATCATTAAATCATTGAAACGGCGAAGCCCTCTTGAGCACCTTTAAAGAATAAATAAAATGCGAAAAATCAACGGTTCAGACTCCGCACCAGGGATTGAAAGGGGTAGCCACGGCGCGGCAGGCTTGCGCGTAAAGGCAATGGGGCCGAAGCGTAGCGCAGCCCGGCAAAGCCCGGCCCGCAGGGGGTGCCATGATTAGAGAATAGCGTTTGGTTAATTTGAGATTAGTTTTCTGCGTCAAAAACAAAAGGCACAAAGAAGCACTTAATCTGCCGTTTTATCAACTATTTTTTTAACAGCATTGTCCAGTTCGTTGGCACTGTCCAGTATCATGCTGGTTATTCCTCTTAGGTTATGGTCAATCTCCATGTTGCTAAGTACGTTGGTAAGCCCGAGTATATTGGCCAGCGGTTTGCGCACTACGTGCGATTGTATAAAACCAATATCATATAATTTACCTGTTTGGTATTCAATTTCGGCTTTAGCATCCTTTAATTGGCGCTTTACGGCCACATGTTCGGTAATGTTGTGGCCCATACAAAAGATTCCATAAGGTTGTCCCTCGTCGTCAAAAATAGCTTTGAACTCCCATTGGGTAATCACAAAGCCGCCTTTGCCATCGTGTTTACGTAGCGTAGCCGGGAAGAGTTTGCCCGGGTTCTCAAAGCACTTACCGCCAACTTCGCGGCAAATTTTTACATCATCGGGGTGCAGGGTAATGTAAAACGGTTTTCCTACTAACGATTCTTTCAGGAAATCGAAATTGCGGTTGTAATGCTGGCTTACATGGATATACGCGTTATCCATCCCTATAATAAGCGAATAATAAAAATTTGATTTCTCTAACAGGTTGATGGTTTCGGTAAATGTTTCCATATAGGTTAACGGCATACGCCGGTTTCGGCTCAGCGTGAAGGTATTGATTAGCCAACAACTATCCTAATTATAGAAAATCTTAACATTTGTTTAATTCTGTGTATAGATATGCTGCTTCACGTAGGAGATAGGAACGAAAAAAAAGGATATTTTCCTAACCGCTAATCAACTAACCTCCAATCTCTGCCCGCTAATTATCTATATTTATGCACCCTATGTATAAGTTATATATGCGCATAAAAAGATTGATATTGCTCGCTATTTTGCCGCAGCTGTTAACCCTGCTGGGTTGCAAACCAAAAACGATGTATGGCAATAACCCGGAGGTAGGGAAATACTACAGCATCAACGGCATAAAAATGTACGTGGAAGAGTATGGCAGCGGTAAGCCCTTGCTGATGATACATGGCAATGGCGGCGATATGAGCGCCTTTACCGAAAACGTGCCTTACTTTGCCAAAAAATACCGGGTGATACTGGTGGACAGTCGCGCGCAGGGTAAAACCGTAGATGCTGCCGATTCGCTTAGTTTTGAGCAAATGGCCGATGATTTCGCCGTACTGCTTGATACCTTAAAAGCCCCCAGGGCTTACGTACTAGGCTGGAGCGACGGTGGCATAAACGCGCTAATGATGGCCATGCGGCATCCCGATAAGGTGATAAAACTGGCATCTACCGGTGCCAATTTATGGCCCGACAGCACCGCGCTTGATCCGCAGGGCTGGAAACAGAGCGAGAAGTATTATAATGAAAACAAAAACCGTGTTTGGAAAACCCCGCGCGCCAAAAACAGCTGGAAGATATTTATGCTCGATTGGAACCAGCCCAACATAAAACTTACCGAACTACAGCAGATAAAATGTCCGGCCCTCATCATAGCCGGCGACCACGATGCGATACGCGACGAGCATACCCGCCTCATCCAAAGCAATATACCCGGCAGCGAATTGTGGATTGTGCCCAATAGCGGCCATGGCACATTGATAGAACATGCGAAAGAATTCAACAAGAAAGTGGATGAATTCTTTGAAAAGTAGCGTATTTTGTCACCGTTTATTCATATATTGAGTGTTTAAACATTTAATTTTAGCTAATCTGAATCCTTTATATATCTTTGATGCATAAAAATATTAAAACACAATTTTAAACAAATGAAAAAGACGTTATTGTTGGCCGCTGCTGCATTGTTGATGCAAACGGCTGTATTTGCTCAAACTACCTGGAAGAACGATAAAGCGCATTCGCACGTAACTTTCACCATCACTCACTTAGCGGTATCTGACGTTGATGGTGTATTTAAAGATTTTGATGCTACCATCGTTGCTGCAAAGCCAGATTTCAGCGATGCTAAAGTTACTTTCGTAGCGCAAACTGCATCGGTAAACACTGATAACGAGCGTCGCGACGGCCACCTGAAAAGCGAAGACTTTTTTGATGTTGCTAAATTCCCAACCCTTACTTTCGTAAGCACAGGCATTACTTCTGTAGGCACAGGCAAATACAAACTTACAGGTAACTTAACTCTGCATGGCGTTACTAAACCGGTTGTTTTTGATTTTGTACACCGTGGTACTATCACCAACCCAATGAGCAAACAACCTTCTGCCGGTTTCAAAGTAACCGGTACTATCAAACGTTCTGATTTCGGTTTCGGCAGCAAATATGGTTCACCAATGCTGAGCGACGAAGTTGAACTGAGCGCAAGCGGCGAGTTCGGCCAGTCTAAATAATTTAGATAATACCATATAAATGTAAAGCGCCCCAGGGAAATCCCCGGGGCGCTTTTGTTGTTTATATGTAGTTCAGTTTTGTTTCTCGGGTGGTCTCACGAAGAGTGGACTTAAAAATCTTCACTTTAATCTGCACATCAATGCCGTTTACTTAAGAGTTGGCCCGGCGTATAGCCTCACCTAAATCCTCTCCAAAGGAGAGGACTTTAAGCCCCTCTCCTTTGGAGAGGGGTTGGGGTGAGGCTGCTAAGTAGCTTAAGTAAACGACATTCATCCGCACATCTGCACATTTGAAATTTGCACATCTATAATCTATTAAACGTCATGGTTTTGCCGATGAACTTAAAGTGCCAGTAGCCTTTTACTTTCAGCGAGCCATCTTTATTGATATAGGCCGACGAGTTCCAATGTTTGCCGGCCTGGGCATCGTATATCATGCCGTCTTCCCATGAATTAGTTTCGGGCTTATAAACCAGTTTTTCCAGCACGTTCATACCAAGTAACTTACGGTTGCGTAGGGCGGGGTCGGGGTTGTGCTTATCCATGCAGGTTTGCATGGCGTTTTCGCCCTCGCCATTGTTGAACCAAACAATTTTAGCTTTGAATTGGCTGTCTTCCTTATAAACCTGCACTATCAGGTTTTTGTCCTGGTTTTGCCATTTGCCGCAAATTTGCTCCTCGGCGGCAACTGACGTGCTTGTTGGGGTACCGGCGTTTGCCGTAATCAGCAGCAATCCAAAAAAGCTTAGTAAAAACGAATGGCTCATAAAAAACTCCCGGTTAAGATGTACGGCGTTGTCAGCGCAAATAAAATGCCAAAGCATTACATTGCTATTACGATTTAATACAGCCCTTTGTTAACAGTCTCGAAAATAATTTTTAGTACAGGTGTAGGGGAAAACGAGCAGAGGGGGGGGCGGCTTGAAATTCATTGTAGGGAAATTCACATATCATAGCGATGGGTTTGAAACTTTAAGTGTTCGAGCCATAATGGTCAAGCAATTACAGGTTGATTTATACTTAGCTGCAGCCGTTTCCGTCGACTAAAAGTCGACGGCAATGAAGGTGGGTTTGCGATCATTGGCGCAAATCAAATATGGTGAATTAATGCACCTTCATTGCCGTTCCATTTATGGAACGGATAAGCAATGCTGAGTGGCAATGAAAGTAAACTTTCAAAGCTCCGAACAATCAAGGTTTCAAACTCATCACTATGGTAAAGCAGCCGAAAAAAAATCCCTCGCATAAGTAAGGCTAACGAAAACGTAATAGTTGATTTATTCGCTGCCCAATGGTGTATCTCCCGCCCAGTTTATATATTTGAGAGGTAAACCAACACATCTCTCATTCATGAAAAAACCGCTACTGCTACTGCCGGTGCTACTGCAACTGCTTGCTGTCTCCGCATCGGCACAAACAAAAAACATATACCATAAGGGCTGGGTAGATTTTAACAAAAACGGCAAGATGGACGTTTTTGAGGACCCCGCGCAAACCATAGACAAACGCGTTGCGGACCTGATAAGCCAGATGACCGTTGACGAGAAAACCTGCCAGATGGCCACCCTGTATGGCTACAAACGCGTGCTGAAAGATGAGATGCCGGTAGACCGATGGAAAACCGAGATATGGAAAGACGGCATTGCCAATATAGACGAGGAGCTGAACAACCTCACCTCGCATACCGATGATGCCCCTACGCAATATTCATACCCCTTCAGCAAGCATGCTACTGCCATCAACACCATACAGCGCTGGTTTGTGGAAGAAACCCGCCTGGGCATCCCGGTAGATTTTACCAACGAGGGCATCCACGGGCTTAATCACGATAGGGCCACGCCACTGCCTGCGCCAATCTCGATAGGTAGCACCTGGGATAAGCCGCTGGTGCGCCTGGCCGGGCAAACCGTTGGCCGCGAAGCCAAAGCCCTGGGCTACACCAATGTGTACGCACCGATATTAGACCCTGCCCGCGATCAGCGCTGGGGCCGCGTGGTGGAATGCTATGGCGAGAGCCCCTTTTTGATAGCCGAATTGGGTAAGCAAATGGTGCTGGGCATACAGGAGCAGGGTGTGGCATCAACCTTAAAGCATTATGCCGTTTACAGCGTGCCCAAAGGCGGCCGCGATGGAAGCGCCCGTACTGACCCGCACGTGGCCCCGCGCGAGATGTATCAGATATACCTGTACCCTTTCCGCAGGGTGATACAGGAGGCGCACCCCATGGGCGTTATGAGCAGCTATAATGATTGGGATGGTGTGCCCGTAACCGGCAGCTATTACTTCTTAACCCAGTTGCTGCGTCAGCAATTCGGCTTTGATGGGTATGTGGTGAGCGATAGCGAGGCGGTTGAGTTCCTGTACTCTAAACATCACGTAGCTGCCGATTATAAGGAAGCCGTGCTGCAGGCAGTAGAAGCGGGCCTGAACGTGCGTACCAACTTTACCATGCCGCAAACTTTTACCATGCCGCTGCGCGAGTTGATAAAAGAGAATAAGATATCCATGAAAGTGATAGATAGCCGCGTGGCGGATGTGCTGCGGGTGAAATTCAGGCTGGGGTTGTTCGATAGTCCGTATGTGAAAGACCCTGCCGCTGCCGATAAGGTGGTGCATACTCCCGCCGACGCTGCCATGAGCCTGCAAATGAACCGCGAGAGCATGGTGCTGTTGAAAAATGCAGGCAACCTGCTGCCGTTGGATAAAAGCAAGCTGAAGAATATACTGGTTACCGGTCCGCTGGCTATGGAAACCAATTACGCCATCAGCCGCTACGGCCCATCGCACAACCCCGTTACCACCGTTTTGGATGGGATAAGGAACTATGTAGGCGCAGGCGTAAAAGTTAACTACGCTAAAGGTTGCGATATGATAGATGCCACCTGGCCCGAGAGCGAAATCATCGAAACGCCATTGACTGCTACCGAGCAGGCGGGGATAGATTCGGCAGTGGCGCAGGCCAGGCTGGCTGATGTGGTGATTGCCGTGGTGGGCGAGGATGTAGATAGGGTAGGCGAGAGCCTATCGCGCACGGGGCTGAACCTGCCAGGCCGCCAGCTGAAACTGATACAGGCTTTGCAGGCAACGGGTAAGCCGGTGATAATGGTCATGATAAACGGGCAGCCGCTTACCATCAACTGGGAAAATAAATATGTGCCGGCCATTTTAGAGGCCTGGTTCCCCAGCGTGCAAAGCGGACAGGTAATTGCCGAAACGCTTTTTGGCGATAATAACCCCGGCGGCAAACTCAGCATCACCTTCCCCAAAACTACGGGGCAGATAGAGTTCAACTTCCCGTTTAAGCCCAATGCCCAGGCAGGGCAGCGCGGGCAAAACAGCTGGGGCAAAACCAGCGTGAACGGTGCCCTATATCCCTTTGGTTATGGCTTGAGCTATACCACATTCGAGTATAGCAACCTGGTGGTATCGCCGGATAAACAGAACTCGCAGGGTGATTTCAGCGTATCGGTAGATATTACCAACACCGGCAGCCGCAAAGGCGACGATGTGGTGCAGCTTTACCTTAAAGATAACGTAAGCAGCGTAACCACCTACGAATTCGACCTGCGGGGCTTCGAACGCATAACCCTCGCCCCCGGCGAAAAGAAAACGGTGCAATTCACCCTCCACCCGGACGACCTTGCCCTGCTGGATAAAAACATGAACTGGACGGTAGAACCGGGCACCTTTACGGTGATGATTGGTGCATCGTCGGAAGATATTAAATTGAAAAAGGAGTTTGTGGTGGAGTAGGGGTTTTAGGATTTTTTTCGTATCCTTAATCATCTATTAACTAACACGGAAATGGGATTCTTTCAATCGCTTTTTGGCAAAAATAAATCCGCGGAAAACCCACTTGGCTTGCCCGAGAACGCCAACCTTCTTGCTTTAATAAGCAAATGGTACGCAAAACCTAACGACGATACTTATAAAAATGTGGTGTTGGAGTTGCGAGATGGCAAACCAACACTTTTATTGCCATCAAAAAATGATTTACCCGCAACCGGCGAATGGCAAACTGCCACTGAAGATACAACGTTAAACCTCACGTGCATTTATGAAGTAGATGGCTTGAAGGTTTTAGGAGCTTTTACAGATGAAGAAGCATTGCTTAACTGGGCAAAAACGCCGGTAAGTTATACAGCCATGAAATCTAACGACGTAATGGTGTTATGCGAAAATAACAGCATCAGCAGGATGGTGATTAATTCCGATAACTACAATATGTTTGTGTTATCGCGCAACCGCAAAACGTCGAAGCCATATTCGCTAAAAGCTAATTCAAAAATAATGGTTGGCCCGCCTGCCCGGCCTTTGCCCGCATCAATAATTGAGAAAATAAGACAAGGATTCGGCAGGCAACAACAGGTACTCCGGGCCTTTCAATATCTGCAAATAGCGGATGAGGTACAATCAATAGTTATCGGTATTCAGTTATCCGGCAAATCGGACGATGCCAAGGCTGCGGCAATTTTTGCAGTGGAGGATGCCATCAGAGGAGAAAACCTGGAACAACCAGTCGATATCATTTTTCTCGAAACCGAAGAATGGTTAAACACAGTCGCAAAAATAGATAATGCCCTGTTTTATAAACCCGGCTGATATATTTCCGCATGCCTTCAGCGGTATTTTTTATGCCCCATTTTTATAATGTTACCTATATTTACCCAACCTAATCACCACCAATGAAGCAACTCATTTCGCTGCTTTTATTAATAATCGTTTGCATAAGTTGCAGCAAGCCCAAGAAAAAAACCGTTGTTAAAAATAAGCACCCTAAATCCCAACCTGTTAAAGCCGCCCCTAAAACAGATACCTTACTTATAAATACCACATCGGCAGTTAGGGTGGACTTGGATTCGGTGCAGATAGAAAACCTGAGAAAAAAATACGGTGACGACGATTTTTATACAGGTGCCGATGACAATGCTTTTTATTCATATGGGCTCGATTCGGTAATAGAAGCAAAGAAGCTGCCTTTAGCAATTGCTAAGGGGCTCAAGTACAAGTATTTGAAATTTTTGCAAAGCGATGGTAAAACAACGGTAGTTAAAATTGACACGCTGCCGAGCCCTACTAACTATTATTTTTTTAAACCTTCCGCCACGCCGTATGAACCCGATATAACTGACCCGGAAGGGGAGTATAAGGCATATTTTGAATGATTTACCCGATGCCCCGAACTACTAAAATTTTCCCGTCCCCGCCGGGTCTCTTTGAAAAAGGACCCTGCGGCGGATGCTTTTAATATCCGAAAAATTTGTAATTTACCTAAGTGCTAACACTCGCCAAAAACCGTATCCAACCCAAAGCCATAGCAGCGATAATTACCCTGCTTGTTGGCGGCACATATATTTTAGATAGGATAGCAATGTTTTTTGCCCGCCCCTATTTGTTGGCGTATTACAATGCACGTTTCGTAAAGAAAACTGTACCTTACACTATTTTCGAGCTCACCTGGTTTACCACGATCATTACAGGGTACTTTCTTGTTGTTTATCATTTACTGGTGTTGATAGCAATCGCACTGGTTTTCTTCAAGCATAAATTCAAACCCTATAAACGCGAGTTGCTATTGGCATATGTTATTATAGCAGTTGCCGATATAGTGTGGGTTGGCGTTAATAGACTTTGGATAGATCGATTCTGAGAAAATCGCAAAACAGCCCGGTTTGCCTGTCTCATTTAGAAAAGGTCTCTCCCAAACATTTCTCCCCCAATCCCCTTTATTACAACGTGAACGACGACTTGATACTGGAAGATAACTGGACGGGCGCCGAAGGTTCTAATGCCGGGGGCATACCGGTAATGGTGCGTTCGAATGGTTTTTTCTGTCGGTAATAAAAAAGATTTTTGTATTTTAACACAGTGTTTACGTTAGCCAAAAGCGTGTGCACTATTTACATGCCCAAAATTACTACCCCTGGATTATTCGTCCTCGTAATAATCCTCATATTTTCCTGCAGCCTTGCAAACGCCCAACACATCTATTCCATTACGGGCAATGTGAAGGATGACGGCGGCAACCTGCCTGGTGCAACGGTTTATATTACCGGTACTAAACTCATTACGGCCTGCAATGCGAAGGGTGATTTCTGGTTCGGTAATTTGGTGCCTGGCACTTATGGCGTGGTGGTTAAGATGGTGGGCTTTAAGCCGGTGGCAAAATCGGTAACGGTTAATGGGCAGTCGGTTAAGGTTGATTTTAAGTTGGAGCCAGCTACCAACAGCCTGCAGCAAGTAGTGATACGCGCCGAAACCAATTGGGAAGAGCATTACGGCATTTTCCAGAAACGATTTTTGGGTACCACGCCCAATGCTGCCGATTGCAAGATTATCAACCCCAAGATACTCCACTTCCATTTCGATAAGGAGACCAGCGTGCTGAGCGCCGGTGCTGAAGAGTTTTTGATTGTAGAGAACCAGGCGTTGGGCTATCGTATCAAATACCTGCTCACCAATTTTGAGTATAACGAGCAAAGCAGCGTTTTAAAATACCAGGGATATCCGTCGTTCGAGGAATTACACCCGAAGACAGACCGCCAGGCACAAGCCTGGAAACGCAACCGCGATAAAGCGTACAAAGGCTCGGTGATACATTTCTTACGGGCTATATACAACGGCAATGTTTACACTAGCGGCTACGAAATTTTCAAGGTGTTGAATAAGCCGCTGCCCGGCGATGAGCCCGACCCGAAGAAGCCCATATCCTTCGACAGCCGGCCCGTGCTTTGCGATTCGTTGGTGAAAGTGGTAGATGCCGATTTCAAGGAGCTGAAGTTTAACGATTGCCTTTTTGTAATCAATTACCGCGAACAGGACGCTTCGGAACTGCTTGCAAGCGGTTACAAAATAGAGAAGCCATTGGGCTACCGTCTGCCAAACGGCCAGATTTCGATAGTGCGATTGCTCGACCCCAGCGTTACAATAGATGCAAACGGCAACTACAGCGATACCGGCGGCTTGATATTCGAGGGTTACATGGCTTGGGAGCAAGTAGCAGACATGATACCACTGGAATATGGCAAAACGGAGTAAGGTTGTCATATCCCGGTACAAACATTTCTGTATTGGATTCCTTATTATAGCATGAACGACGACTTGATACTGGAAGATAACTGGACGGGCGCCGAAGGATCTAACACCGATGGGATACCCGTAATGGTACGTTACCGCCAAAACCTGCGCAGCTTTATCGATAGCGGCGACTATACCGCCAAAATAACCATCACCTGGAGCTACGATACCGACGAGGCCGCAGAAATGCCCGCGCCGGGCGAGGCCAGCGTGATGGACGACCTGGAAACCAAACTGGTAGATGCTTTAGAAGGCGACAAACAAAGCATACTGGCAACGGTGATGGCCGGCCAGGGCGAAAAGCAATGGACCTGGTACACCGCCAATGCCGATAGTGCGCAGGAACGCATAGATACCGTGCTCTTCGATTTTGAAACGCTGCCTATCCGCATCGAAAAAGCCGAAGATCCTAATTGGGATGATTACTTCGCCTTTATAGTCGATTTCGGAGGGGCGGCCTGAGAGAGAAATTCTAAAACCGAAATTCTAAATTCTAAAAACGGGAGGTATGCGGGCGAATATATATGACACCTACATTGAGAAATCGTGTTAATCTTTAAATCATTCAATCGTGTTTATCGAGGCTATCAAAATAGTAATTTAGCGGCATGGAGACTATCATTGTTCGCGAGGCCACAATGGCCGATATGCCCGCACTGCTTCAATTTGAGCAAGGCGTAATTACAGCCGAGCGCCCCTTCGACCCAACCATCAGGCCCGATCCGGTAAACTATTACGACCTTGAGCTGATGATTGCTGCACCGCACATCCATCTTGTGGTGGCCGAATTAAACGGCGAGCCCATAGGTAGCGGATACGCCCGCATACAGGAATCCAAACTTTTCTTAAACCATCCTCAACACGCTTACCTGGGTTTTATGTATGTGTTGCCGCAGCACAGGGGCAAGGGCGTAAACAACCTGGTGATGCAGGCTCTTAAGAACTGGGCCATAAGCCAGGGCATAACCGAATTGCAGCTGGAAGTTTATTACGATAACGCCCCGGCTGTAAAAGCCTACGAGAAAAGCGGCTTCATAAAAAGCATGATACAGATGCGGATGGGCTTGTAAATAACGCTTGTGTAAATTTCATTGGCAGGCTTTTGGGTTTTGGGTTATCGGGCTGATTTATAATACCTTTATATCAGCACTAATCCATACAGCCATGAACTTTGCAAAATTCGCCTTTACCGATGGTATTAAAGCTTTACAGGAACAGTACGGCAGCCGCCAAAGCTATGCACGGATGGAGGGCCAGACAGATACAGAAGGTTTAACAGAGGCAGAAATCGAGTTTATTGAAAGCCGCGATAGCTTTTACATGGCCAGTATTGGAGAAAATGGCTATCCGTATATACAGCACCGTGGCGGGCCTGTAGGCTTTATTAAAGTAATAAATTCAGGCACCATTGGCCTGGTTGATTTTAGGGGGAATAAACAATATATATCCGTTGGCAATGTGCTAAGCCATCACCAGGTGGCGCTGTTCCTGATGGATTATCCACATAAAACACGCCTTAAAATTTATGCCGATGCCCGCATTGTAGATTTGAAAGACGACCCCGCCCTGTTTAAATTATTAGACCCGGCCGAATACAAGCATGCGCCCGAGCGGATGATGCTATTTGATGTAAAGGCATTTGATTGGAATTGCCCCCAGCATATTACCCCACGCTATACCGAAGACGAAATAAAAAGAGCCTTCGCCCCGCAAAACGAATATGTGTTAAAATTGGAATATGAACTGGAGAAATTAAAAAAGCAGCTGGCCGATATTAAATCCTAATTGCTGCCAACTCCGACAAAATAAACCGCTTATTGTTTCGTGAAAAACTGCGTGCGCTCATAATGCACACGGTAATTTTTACCATTGATGCTGTACGGCGAATTACTTATTACGGTGCCTTTCATTTGCAGGTCGGGATCGTGGAGGGCCAGTATATCATATTCCGCCGGTTCAAATCCTACGATTTGCGTGCTCAGGTAGGTGTGGTTATTTTCGGTACGCAGGGTGTAGGCGTGTTTCAGGGTTACTTTGTACTCGGTATCGTACGATGTTAGCGAGCCCGCGCCGTCAAAAGTAAGTTTAGTTTCCAACCCATGCAGGTAGCTTACCCGGGTAAGTTCGGCGCCGGTTGCGTTGTCGAATATCACATCGGTGGTCAGGTTGGCTTTCCATTCGCCTTTAAGCAAAGCATCGGTACCTGGGCCGCTGTTTTCTTTTTTGCAGGAAGTTAAAAAGCCCGCAAGCGCGAAAATCAATAGCATCTTCTTCATCATCAATGGTTTGGCAGGCGTTTATTGGTTTAGTAAATATACTGCTATTTAATTACTACGTATAGTTATTAAAAAAAGAGGGCGGGCATATGGTTAAAATGATTATGTTGTACTTTGATGCATTATTTTTATTTTTATCGGATTGAATTATGCACATATCTTAAAAACTGGAGCACTTATACTGAATGGAAATAAAAAGTAACGGCATTAAAGGCAGCTGGTTAAAAAACATGATCATCAAGCGCCTGTATTTCGATAATGCAATGTCGTGCGCGGGGCTTAGCCAGCTCTTTGATAAAAGCATCCCCTCTATAACGAAGGCTATCAATGAACTCATAAAAGAAGGTTTTGTGGTAGAGGAAGGGTACGCGCCATCAAGCGGTGGCCGCCGCCCCTTGATGTACGCCATCAACGCCAAGGCGATGTATATTTTGGCCGTAGCCATGGACCAGCTAACCGCGCGCCTGCAACTGATAGATTTGCAGAACAACGCCGTTGCGGCAATGGTTACCGTTGATATTAAGTTATTGAATAACGATGAGGCCTTGCCCACGCTGATAGAAAGCCTGAACGACTATGTTGCCGCAAGCGGCATCCCCAAAAGCAAGATAGCGGGCATTGGCATAGGCATGCCGGGCTTCATCAACGCCGTTGAGGGTATCAACTACACCTACATGGATGCGGGCGGACAAAGCCTGAGCGATCATATAAGCCAGCACACCGGCATTACCACTTATATAGATAACGATAGCAGTTTGATAGCCCTTGCCGAGCAAAAGTTTGGTATAGCCAAATTTCAGCAGGAGGTAATGGTGATAAACCTGGGCTGGGGCATAGGCCTGGGGATGATTATAGATGGTAAGATATTCCGCGGCTCTAACGGGTTTGCGGGTGAGCTTAGCCATATCCCCTTATCAGACGATGGCGCGCTTTGTACCTGCGGCAAACGTGGCTGCCTGGAGGCCGAAGCCAGCATGTTGGTGGTGGCCGAGAAAGCCGAAGAGGGCATAAAAGAGGGCCGCGTTACCAGCCTGAAAACCATGGATGGTAACTTTAAGCTCATGGGCGACTCATTGATGGATGCCGCCAACCAAGGCGACCAGTTTGCGCTGGAACTGCTATCAGATGCCGGCTATAAAATCGGCAAAGCGCTGGCTATCCTCATCCATATCATGAACCCGGCTACCATCGTTTTGAGTGGCCGCGGTGCAAAGGTGGGCAAGATATTGCTGGCGCCTATACAGCAGGCTCTGCTTAAATACTGCATCCCTCGTTTGGCATCGGGCACAGAACTGTTGATCTCGGCCCTTGGCTTCGATGCCGAGCTGATAGGCGCGGCAGTGCTGGTGATGGAGAATTTTGACAAGGAAGTGAAGGTTAGGGCTTAGTTAATTAGAGGTTAGAGTTTAGAGGTTAGCGCAACCACCTGCCGGTCATTCTCTAACCTACAACTTCCGGCCACTAATCTCTAAACAGTAATGGTATCGCCCGGTTCGTATATCTCTATAAACTCGATACCTGTTTTGGCAAAATGCCTGGCGTAGTTCTGGAAGCGCGATTTTACGAAGGATGGCTTCGCAAAGCCATCGTGCACAGGCAGTATCTTTTTCGGCTTTACTTTATTGCCGAAAGTGGCTATTCGCAACTCGTTGGCAAAGGGGGCCATGGTAACCAGCAGCAGCAATTCTATGCCGTGGTATTGGGTAAGCTTATCCTCCATAGAATCTACCGGGTGCAGTACCTTATCATTGATGATAAAACCTGTCATCTGTGGTATAGGGCTATCTAACAGCGGCTCGTGCACTACCGGGATGGCCTCCAGCTTAAAAGGGCCAACGTTGTAAATGCCCTCCTCAATCAAATTATAGTTTAAGTCTGCTTTTTGTATGGCCGTGCCCACCTCCATATTGGTGTAGATGGTAGGGCTGCCGAGGGCTTTTATTTTTTTGAGGTTTTCTATATCGAGATGGTCGGGATGGGTGTGGGTAATGATAATGCTATCCACATCGGCAAACATTTCGGGCGTTACGGTGCCATCGGCAAAGGTAAAGTTCCCAGGGTCGAACAAGAGTTTATGCCCCTCCAGTTCAAATAAAAGGCACGAATGCATGTATTTGGATATCTTCATTACAGGCTACGCTTTAACCGATAAACCCATCGCCACAAAAAAGGTTTGGCCTAAAGTATTTCCTTCAGCGCCTCAAAGCTATCTATGGTAGCCACCTGCCCGCTCTCTACCACGCCGAAACCGTAAGAAGCGAATATGAATGGCACGCCCGCTTTGGTGGCGGCATCGTAGTCACCCATCGTATCGCCCACGTACACCGGCGATATCAGGTTATTGTCCTCTACAATGTCGCGGATATTATCGGCCTTGGGGTTGCCCTTGGTGCCGTAGCATTGGTGTGCCAAAAAGTGGTGGTGCATGTTGTTCAGATCCAAAAACAATTCGATATACCCGCTTTGGCAATTGCTCACGATATACAGATTATAGCGCCGCCCCAGGTATTCCAGCGTTTCGGCCACTTTGGGGTACAGGGTACCGCCTTGCTTGTGCAGTATCTCCAATTCGCTTACAGAACATAGCTGCTGTACCTCGGCACGCTGTTCGGTACTCAAAAATGGGAATAGCTTTTCGAATATCTTATCGTAAGTCATCCCGGTAATAGAGCGTACGCGTTCGCGCGTCATTACCTCGTGGCTCATATAAGGTGCCTGGTTAAGGGCGGCTTGCCATGCCTGGGTAATGGTTTCGGTGCTATCCCAAAGGGTGCCGTCGAGGTCGAAGATGATGCTGTCGTATTTGCCTTTAAGTGTGCTATCCATTTCTGCGTTTTGTGCCGCAAAAATAGTAGATTATTTTTAGCGAGGGGCTTTTTGCCCGCCATTAATATAACGGGAACTGGCCGAATGCTAATAAGGATGCGATAGATGGGACGGCCATCAGTATAAATACGTGGGCTAATTGTACGGTATCGGCATCACCTTTTACAAATACGCGGAAAAGGTCGTTTTTTATGGTTGATAGGGTAGTTTTCATGGTAGTACTAATTAAATATTCTTTGTTGTGTTTCTGTATAATTAGGACGGGGATTATAGGGGAAGGTTTAATTAGATGTCTGAACTCGAATTTGTCGGATTTTCCGAATGAACAGAATTAAAATCCATGCATGTATTTACCATTAATTCTATAAATTCCTTAATTCCATAAATTCGAGTTCAGACAAAATCCACTTTTTTTTGGCTGATAAATTTTTATAGGTTAGGTTTGAAAGAATTGAAAAATCCCCGCAGATATTTATGAGTGCCGAACTGATACTGGAAACCATATCGATAACCAAGAACTTTTTTGGCGATAAATCTACGGGGGTAAACAACATTACCGTGTTCATCCCCAAGGGGAAAATAACCGCCATAGTTGGCGAAAGCGGCAGCGGAAAAACCACTTTGCTTAAACTGCTCAACGGCAGCATCAAGCCCGATTCGGGCGAAGTTTTCTTCCATTCGCAGGTGCTGCCGCCGCGCAGCGAGGGTTCTACCGCGGCGCACGCCGCTATTACCATGGTGAGCCAGGATAACCGTGATATGGACATGGGTGCATCTGTTTGGGAGAATGTTTGCGCAGGCCTGCCTACAGGCGACGTAAATTACCAGGTCCAGAAAACCACCCAGGCCCTTAATTTATTGGGTATATACGGACTGAAAGAACAGTCCTTCGGTAAGTTGAGCGGCGGCGAAAAGCAGCGTGTTACCATAGCCAAAGCCCTTATAAACCGCCCAGAAGTGTTGATGCTCGACGAGCCCTTTAACCAGGTGGACGCCAATTACCGCGACGATTTGCAACACGATATACGCCAGATTGTAAAAGAATGGGGCGTAACCGTAATACTGGTATCGCACGACCCGGCCGAGTTGCTAAGCATGGCCGATGAACTCATCGTGATAAAAGAGGGTGAGATAGTGGAGCATGGCTCACCCGAAAAACTATACCACTCGCCAAAGCTTTTATACACGGCCAAAATATTAGTGAGCTGCAGCGAACTTACAGCAGCCGAGGCGGCAGTTTGCGGCATAAAATCAAAACGCGGAACGGTGGTTATTTATGCCGAACACATCACCATCGGTGGTATCGGCCCCAAAAGGTGGACAGTGAAGCAAGTGCTGTTCAAAGGCTTTTACGAAGAATTGGTAATAGAGCGCGATGAGGTATCCTTACGCGTTATCAATTACGACCGCGCTAAATACAAACCGGGCAGCAAACTGGGTATAAAAATCGAAAAGTTCTACGAGTTTGGGAAGTGGCTGTCTTAAGTCGGAAAGTCTTTAGTCCGGAAGTCCGAAAGATAGCTGCGGCATAAATTCCAATTTCTTTATCGATAACTCATTCATCTTTCCGTCTTTCGGACTGCGGACTTTCGACTCCCCGCTCAAATCTTTATTATCCTTCCGTCTTTTTTATTCTTCGGTTTCTCAGCCTCCGGCTTAGGAATATTGCGTACGATGGTAACCAACGCAGCGCCGATTATCGCTATAGCCTTCACGCCAAAAAGTAGGAACGGCTTCATTACTTCCAGTGCGTTATGGTTATTGCTGTGCGTTGGCTGGGCCTTGCCGGTGCCTATTTTCTTCTTTTCCATAGTAGGATAAGGGTCGGGAGGTAATTTTGTTTGAGCCAATAGCGAGGCCTTTTTTTTAACCACAGAGCGCGCAGAATGTTCGCTGAGGTACACAGAGCTAAGTTTAGTTTTGCAGGGCTCTGCGCCACTCTGTGCCTTCTCCGCGCCCTCTGCGGTTAAAATCTCCTTGCGCTACGCCACCTTCCTCTTCAAAGTTATCACAGTAACTTCCGGCCAGATACCCAACCTTCCCGAGAACGCCAAAAAGCCGAAGCCCCGGTTTACGTACAGGTAGCGGTTTTTATGGTTAATGAGGCCGGCCCAATCCAGGTATTTATATTTTATGGGGCTCCATTTAATGCCCGCCGTTTCAATACCAAATTGTGCGCCATGCGTATGGCCCGATAAGGTGAGGTGGATATCGGTAGGGTTGTAGCGCACTTTTTCTTCCCAATGGGTAGGGTCGTGCGAGAGGAGTATCTTAAAGGCATCCTGATCAACGCCGCGCAGGGCCTTGTTCAGGTCGCCCAGTTGGATGAAGCCCTTGCCCCAGTTTTCTACACCGATGAGGCTTATCTTTTGCCCGCCTTTTTCTATCTCCACGTTTTCGTTAAGCAGCAAGCGGTAGCCCAGCTCGGCATGGTGGCGTTTCAGCTTCTGCAGGTTGGCGGCTTTTTCTTCGGGACTATCCCATGGGATGTAGTCGCCATAATCGTGGTTGCCCAGTATAGAGAACTGCCCATAGGGGGCCTTCAACTGGCCAAACCTATCGATATATTGTTCAATTTCCCAGGCGGCGTTGTTCACCAAATCGCCGGTGAATACGAACAGGTCAGATTTTTGGGCCTTGGCCAAGTCTATCCCACGCTGCATGGCGGTTACGTTATCGAAACTCCCGGAATGAATATCCGATAGCTGCGTAATGGTAAAACCATCGAAAGCTTCGGGCAATTCATCGTAATAAACAGTGGTGCGGTGTACCTTATAATCGTACTTGCCGCGTACCATGGCGTATAGGAACCCGGTAAAAGGTATGGCCGCCAATATCAAACCAACCTGTACGATAAACTTGCGCCGTTCTGGGAAGAAGGGTTGCTCTTCCGGCTTATCGTGCAGGATATTATCGCCGATGCCATAAAAAAACCGGCCCAGGTCGCCCAGGGAAATAACGATGATAAAAACCAGCTTGGTAACGAAAAAGGTAAACAACAGACTCAGCATCCACTCGTGGTAAGGTGTCATCCCCCGCGATGTACTGTAACTACCGAAGCCGGCCATAAAAACCACCGTTACGCCTATGGAGATAACCGCGTAGCCCCAAAGCACAATTAAGCGCCACGGGCGCGATTGCCAGTCGGCCGTGAGCGTGCGCAGGCCGATTATCACGTACCAGTCCATCAGCAGCGTGAGTGCCGCAATAACGAGGAACACATTTAAAAAACCGCCTTTATGCATAGTGTTGCAAGATAAACAAGCTAAGGTAATTAGGGTGTAAAAATTGAGCGGCTATTGCACTAAATAACTATTTTTAAAGCCTCAACTAAAATCTCTCTCAATGATCTCACATACGTTCACCCTCTCTGTTCTATTACTCGCTTCCGCCGCAGCCATCGCGCAGCAAACCAAAAAAGACACCTTGTTTTTTGAAGACTTTAACGCCAACGCCCTCAACCGAAGTAAATGGAATGCAGAAGTTACGGGCCATACCGTAAATGACGAACAGCAGGCTTATATCGATTCGTCGGCCACGATATACACAATTAACGGCAAAGCCGAAGGTGCAACCAATGGTGCCTTGGTTTTAAAGGCCGTTTACAAACCCGGCCACACCAGTAAAGAGCAAAAGAAGTACGATTTCGTATCGGGCAGGATAAATACCCGCGATAAGGTGATGTTTACCTACGGCAGCTTTTCGGCACGGATGAAAATGCCCGCCGGCGCAGGGCTCTGGCCCGCATTTTGGCTTTTGGGTAAGGGCCACTGGCCCGATTGCGGCGAGATTGACATTATGGAAACCGTAGGCGACAGCAGCTGGACCAGTAACGCCCTCCACGGCCCCGGCTACTTCGGCGACACGCCATTAGCCTACCGCGCATCATTCCCGCATGGTACAGATGTAACGCAATGGCACGTTTACACGGCAGACTGGACCGCCGACAGCATTGTTTTTAAAGTAGATGATAAAATCACCTATACAGTAACCAAAGCCATGGCCGAAAAATATGGCCGCTGGGCTTTCGATAACCCAAAATTCATTATACTCAACTTTGCGATAGGGGGCGGGTATCCAAACGGGGTAAACAAGGTAACGCAGCCATACTTCGGCCTGTCGCAATCCTCGGTAGATAAAATAAAGGCCGGAGATGCCAGGGTGCTGGTAGATTGGGTGTTGGTAACCAAATAAAATACAAATGGCCCTGCGGTAATTACCACAGGGCCATCTTGCTTTATAGGGGAAAAGGTGTTAAGCCTTTTTTATTAATAACGCCTAACTACAACGCGTTCGTAAGGGCGGTGATAGGCAACTGTCCTGCGGTACACGGGGCGCTCTACCACTACGGTGCGGCGATAATTACTGCGGTACACAGGGCGTTCCACCACTACGGTGCGTTGGTATTGTCTGTGGTAAACAGGGCGCGTAGCTACCACAGTGCGGCGGTAGTGTGTGCGGTATGCCGGCCTTTCTACTACAACGGTACGGGTATGTACCGGTGCGCCCACGCGGGCCCTCACTACTACTTGTGCTTTTGCGCCCTCAAAGGCGAATATGGCTACTATGGCTATGGCTAATACTCTAAGATATTTCATGATTGCTTTTTTTTAATTGTTGTTTAAACTGTTGGTTGCTTTTTATTGTTGATTAGTTACCCTGGTAACCGTTATTGTGGCCGTAATTGTTATCATTATTGTGATAGCCGTTATGGTCGCGGTCGCGGTGTCTGTCGTTATGGTGCCTGTTATGGTAGCGGCCGTTATCTATTGCGCAGCCCGATAATGCGCCTACTCCTAAGAACAACAGGGCCAGCATTTTTATCATTTCCTTTTTCATGGTTTCTATAATTTAGTGTCAATTACTGTTTCTTTATAAGTTAAACTAAGCCCGTAAAGCAAAGTTTAGTCCGCACGGGTCGTATCACATAAACGTTACAATCGTGTTTTGGAGGTTGGATAAATGCGGCGCAACTACACGTATTTGTTACAAATAAAATTAGGAGATGGTAACACCCTCATGTATATTTATGGCATAAACTATTTTTACCATGCCCTTATCTACCCAACTAATAGCCTTAAGAGCAAGCGCTTTTAAGGCGGTTGCCATGTGTGCCCTCTCATGCCTACCGTTTTTGGCGAAGGCACAGACTACCTTTAACCATGCTGCGCTATGCAGTGCCAACCTTAAGGTGAGCAACAAGTTTTACACTACCGTACTGCAGCTGAAGATTATCCCCAACCCTTTCCAGGATACCGTGCACACCTGGTACAGCATTGGCCCCAATCTGCAGATGCACATCATACAAGCCAATTGCCCCAAGGCCGATTATCCCCGCGGCGTACATCTTTGCTTCAGCGTGCCATCTATCCCTGCTTTTATCGAACGTCTTAACGGCATGAACATCCCCTACAGCAACTGGAAAGGCGAAACCGGTAAAACCGAGCACCGTGTTGATGGCGTGAACCAGGTTTACATCAACGACCCCGACGGTTACCTCATAGAAATTAACGACGCTAAATAATTAACAGTAGTATCGATAAATATTTCCGGTGTGGCACAACCATACGGAATGGTTTTTGCGTATAATTAAGTATGAAGGGCTACGTTAACATCCCTAAGTCGGTTTATTGCAAGCGCTGCCGCGAATGCGGCTCGCGCCCTATTATTGCGCATGTGGGCATAGAAGGATATGTAGTAAAATGCCCCAACGATGATAGCCATTATCAAACCATCCCCGGCATTATCGATATCGAAGACTGGAACATCCACAACACCGAGCTTTACGAGACCGATTACGACCTTAGAGCAATGAGCGGGGACAGGTAAAATTGAAAATTCTCTTTTTGCAAAGGACTTCCTGCATTCCATCTGTTCCGCCAGTCCCGCTATCCGCTTTACGTTGTGCCGCTACTATCGGGTTTAGTGAACTTTATTCTGTGCCCGTCGCAAACAATTTAAAGTAATCTGCTATTGTCCAATCATCGGTGTAATCATTCAAATCGGTGCCAGCGGTGAAAAAAACCATCAGTGTAATCATCTAAATCAATGTAATCGGTCAAAACAAATCGGTGCAATCATTTAAATCGGTGCAATCGGTGAAAAAAGAAATAATATGAACAAGACAATCGGAATCGTACTCATCATTGTAGGTGCAGCCATGCTGATATGGACAGGCTTCACCTATACAAAGAAGGAAAAAATAGTAGATGCGGGCCCCATCCAAATCTCGGCCGACAGGCAAAAAACGGTAAACTGGCCGCCGTACCTGGGCGGTATTTTGCTGGTTGGCGGTATTGTTATCGTAGCTACGGCCAAAAAATAGTAAGCCCTTTGTATATTAGCCTGCATGGAAGCAACCTTTTTTGCCACGCAGGATGAATTCAGACACTGGCTGCAGCATAACCATGCCGATAAAACCGAACTACTGGTAGGCTTTTATACTACCAAAAGCGGCAAGCCCAGCATCACCTGGCCGCAATCGGTAGACCAGGCGCTTTGCTTCGGTTGGATAGACGGCGTGCGCAAGAACATCAATGTCGATAGTTACAGCATCCGCTTTACCCCGCGCAAGCCCAAAAGCATCTGGAGCGGCATCAACATCAAAAAAATAGCAGAACTTACAGAGAAAGGCCTCATGCAGCCCGCAGGCATCGCCGCCTACGCCCTGCGTGAAGAAAAACGCTCGGCCATCTACAGTTTCGAGAAAGACGAGATGCCCTTCTCTGCCGCCTACGAAAAACAATTCAAGGCCAACAAAGCCGCCTGGGCTTTTTTTCAATCGCAGGCGCCCTGGTACAAAAAACTATCGCAGCACAGGGTAATGAGCGCCAAACAGGAAAGAACGCAATTGAGCAGGTTAGAAAATTTGATAAAAGCGAGCGAAGAGGGGAAAAGGATTGGGTAGTTTGCCCGAGAGTCCTTATAATAATTTACCCGTTTGCAAGGCTGATTGCAGTGTGTGCACGCGCAGTTTGGGCGTGTACCAGCGTTCGGCCAGTTGCTTTACCCAGGGGCGTTTGTAGCCAAAAAGCATTTTAAGCATATTTACCTTGTTAGAGCCGGTAGGGTAGCCGTATTTGTACCAGGTAAATCGGGAGGCATCAATCTTGAAATGTTCGGCAAATTCATCAATAAAAAGGTCTATTTCTATATCGAAGATATCCAGGTCCAGATCGATACTGGTGTTGGGCGATAGGTCGTTCAGGTCCACACGCTGCACCTTATACTTGCGACAGTAATCAATAATAAAATCTCTTAACTGTGGTTGTATTTGCTCCATGCCTGCGCCTTATATTATATGAGATGCATTTTTTGGCAAGAGGTTGCATGGGATTTCAAGATTTCGCGGAATTTCGGTGAGGACACCGAAATTGAAGGTATATCTAACCACCGCGTCATTATAAGTAGCAACGATACCGATCTACCCAACCGTCGGTTAAAACCGATGGCAATGAAGGTGTATGAACGATGCGTTTTCATTGCCGCCCCATTTATGGGACGGAACTGGTGCGAGGTCGCTTGTCTCCCGAGGGTTGCCACGCTATCGCTCGCAATGACGATGTGGTGAGTTTACGCCTTTTACACGTCTTTCTCCAGCTTATACATATCCAGCGGCTGCTTCAGTACGCCAAAATTCTCCGGGATATCCAGCGGCACTATCTCGCCGGTTTTGCGGTAGCCGCGGCGTTCGTACCAGGCAATCAGTTCCTCGCGGAGGGTGATAACTGTTATCATGATGGTATGGATGCCTGCTTCACGGGCGTAGATTTCGCCCGCTTCGAGCAGTTTACGGCCAACGCCTTGCGCCTGTAAAAGCGGCGATACGCTGAGCGTGCCCAGGTATATTTTTTCGCCTTGTTTTTTGAGGTAAACGCAACCGGTGATGCTGCCGTCGGCTTCGGTATGTTTTAATATGGCGGCATCCGTATCGGCAAATTGTTCTTCCAGGTCGGCAGCTCCTATGCGCTGTCCACCAATCATACTCGCTTCGGTAGTCCAGCCTTTAAAAGAGGCATCGCCACGATAGGCAGAGTTGATGAGCGCAGTAAGTTGGGGTATATCGGCAATGGTAGCTTTGGTAATAGTTGACATAGAATGCAAAAATAGTATTTGCATTGACTTTTAACTTTCAAACATTACAACCTTCAAACTTTTCAACTTCACAGCAGCTTAAAATCCTCGCGCGGAGGCGCAAACAGGTCAATCAGTTTGCAATCGGTTATGGCAAGGCCGCCGTGCGGTACATTGGGCGGTATGATGGCAAACATGCCCTTCTCCATTACCTGCGGTATGCCGTTAACGGTTAGCTGAAAAGTACCCTCCAGCACGAATGCGCATTGCTCGTGGAAATGTTGATGCGGCGGCACCTCACTGCCTGCATCCACCTCAATAAAATTGATGGTATTTGTAGCGGTGTGAATGATTTTGGAGTGATAGCCCGGTGCTATCTCCCTGGTTGCAATGTCTGCGAAATATTTGAAGATGGAAGTATCCATAGTAATGTGTTTAACGTTTTAAGAGTTGTCTGAACTCGAATTTGTCGAATTAGGAGAATTATACAGAATGCGTAGTTCCTTAATTCGACAAATTCTATTAATTCCTTAAAACGGCGCAGCCCTCTTGAGTGCCATTGAAAAATAATTAACACGAAAAATTCGAGTTCAGACAAATGATGGGGCCGCTTCTACCCCACAATATACTTGCTCCCCGGCAAATACGATAGCAGCTTTATGCCGATATACGTAGCTACAAAGGTACTCACTGCCAGCACGGGTATTACCAGCCTGGGCTCGCCATGCAGCCAGCCGTTTATAGGGCCGAAGAACTGGTTCAATACCAGTATATGCGCCAGGTACATGCCGTAGGTAAGTCCCGAAAATTTCGCCACAGCCAACTCTGTTTTAGCGCTTTTGAAACTGATGACGCTGAACAGCAGGAACAGCCCGGTCGCCATCATGGCTACGTTGATGGTGGGGAAAGCCCAGGATAGTTCCAGTTCGGGCAGGGTTTTGGCGGTTGGCCATTGGTGCGCAAACACCTGGTGGGTGACGATATATCCGGCAATAACCAGCGCCAACCCGATGCCGATGGTGGCCGGTTTGGATAAGCGCACATGTTCTTTAATATATTGCCCCAATACCAAATAGCCAATGTATCCCGAGAAATAATACACGCTGCTGAATTTGTTCCAGAACACCTCGCCCAGCACATCGGGGTAAACGGTGCGGATGTAGGGCAAAAACAGCGTGAATACCCATATGGCCAAAAAGAATAATTTGAAGTTTTTGGATGCCGTTTGTGCCCAGGGCGATATGATGGGGATAAAAAGGTAAACGCCAATGAACATATACACAAACCACAAGTGCCCCGCGCTCCAGTTGATGTTCACCGGGATGTTGGCAATATTGGTCCACATGGTGCCCGCTTTATCGGTACCTAAAAAATAAGGTACGATGCAGTACATTACCGACCATATCAAAAACGGGAACAACAGCCGGGTAAACCTCTTCTTATAAAATACCTCCTGCGACTCCTTTATCGGCAGCAGCAAATAGCCCGATATCATTACAAAGAGCGGCACGCAGGCGCGCATTAGGCTGCCATAATGATTAACCCAGGCATAGTGCGTGGAGATGATATCGCCTATCGGGCCGATATAAAAGAACTCACCACTGTGTACAATCAGCACCATAAGGCAGGCAAAAATGCGCAATACATTAAGGTAGGCCGTGGGGCTGGGTTTGAACGCGGCGGAGGGATTTGTGATACTCGTCATTTACGGTGTAATTGGTGGGGTAATTTATATAATCTTACCGTAATTTAGTGGAGCTATTAAAACTTAGCCCCTGTTTACAGGTTTATCTTCTACAACCTATATGTGTTATGGCCTTTATTGATTATTATAAAATTTTAGGGGTGGATAAAACAGCGACCGACAAGGACATCAAAAATGCCTATCGAAAGCTGGCGCGCAAGCATCATCCCGACCTTAACCCGGATAGCCCCGAATCCAATAAGCTCTTTCAGCAATTGAACGAGGCCAACGAGGTTTTAAGCGACCCTGAGAAGCGCAAGAAATACGACAAGTACGGCGAAAACTGGCAGCATGGCGAAGCTTATGAACAAGCGCGGCAAAATCAAAAGCGGCAAAGTAGCTACAGCGGCGGCTTTGGCGGCGGCGGTGCCCAGGATTTTGGCGGGACGGACTTCGGCGGCGGCGGCGATTTTTCGGAATTCTTCAACTCCATGTTCGGCGGTGGGCCGCCGGGGGGCGGCGGCGGTAGGCAGCAGCAACGCTACCGAGGGCAGGATTTAAACGCCACTTATCAGATGGGTCTGCGCGATGCCCTGGAATCGAAAAAACAGACGCTTACGGTTAACGGCAAAAATATCCGTCTTACCATACCCGCAGGGATAGAGAACGGGCAAACTATAAAAATTGCAGGGCATGGAGCTGCCGGCACTAACGGCGCGCCGGCCGGCGATTTGTACATCACCTTTACCATACCGGATGACCCGGAGTTTAAGCGCACAGGCAGCGATTTGCACAAAACCATCAACCTTGATTTGTACACTGCCGTTTTAGGCGGAGAAATTACGGCCGATACCCTCAGCGGCAAGGTGAAGCTAAAAGTGGCCGCCGGCACGCAGAGCGCAACCAAGGTAAAACTTAAAGGCAAAGGCATGCCGCTTTATAAAAAAGAGGGTCAGCATGGCGACCTGTATATTACCTATAATGTACAATTACCCACCAACCTGACCGAAAAACAGCGCGGATTGTTTGAAGAACTAGCCAAATCTTAAAAAAAAATCAAGCCAATGAAAACGTTGAATTTGATAACCGTACACGATTTTTGTATTTACCATAATGTGGAATACGCTTTTATAGATCAATTGCAGGAAGCGGGGCTGATAGAAATAACCGTGGTTGATAAAACCTCCTGTGTATCAATAGATGAGATACAAAAAATAGAACGCCTTGCACGCCTGCATACCCAGTTGGATATTAACGAGCCGGGCATTTTTGTGATAGATGAACTGTTGGACAAAGTAGAAAATATGCAACAGGAAATAGCCCTGTTGCGCAGCCGGTTGCGTCTTTACGAGGATTGACGGAAAAAAATTTGGCATAATTTTTTAAACCCTTGAAGCGTTAAACAGTCATACTTACAAAACGAACAAGAGTTTATAACTAAAAATTGTAGTCATGAAACTAATCAAATTTTCGATAATAGCCTTGGTATTAGCCTTCTCGGCACAGTTTGCAGAGGCCCAGGTAAGGGTAGGCGCAACCATACATATTGGTTACCAGCCCCGCAGGGTAGTTTATCCTGCCTATTATGAAGAACCTGCCCCCGTTTATTACGAACAGCCGGTTTACGTTAACCGCCCCGTTTACCGCAGAGTCTATTACAGGCCGCAATACCGCCGTGTAGTTTACCGCGAACATTATTACGAAGGACGTGGTCATGGCCGTGGGCACGGTTGGGGTCGCGGTGGCAGGAGATGGTAATTTTTTAATCAGATAGACATATGGAGCCCCTCGGAAGAGGGGCTTTTTTTGTAGCGATTTAAAATCAAACCGTCATACCGAACTTGTTTCGGTACCCCATCTGCAAGGTGGCGACAATGTAAAGCGGCTTTGCACAGTGGCTACTTTTATGATGGGGTACTGAACCAAGTTCAGCATGACGAGAGGAGAGTTCACTTCTTCAAAAAGCCATTCAACGCCTGCTGCGTAAATTCTGATAATACCAATTCCCCGCTTATAGCTGCACGTTCTAACAATAGCTCATCCCAATCACCGGTGCCTTCCCAAAGTATTTGTTTAAGGCCTACAAGCGCATCCGGGTGATAGGAAGCGAGTTTTTGGCTAAGGATATCCAGTGCTTTATCCAGTGTCGGGATATCGGCATATACCTCGTTATAAAGCCCTTTTTCCATTGCCCATTGCGCCGACTGGAAGTCTGTTGCGCGGATAGTAAGCTGAGAGAATGCAGACAGACCAACTTTACGGGTTACGGCCGGCGAAATAACAAATGGGCCTATACCTATGGCCAGTTCGCTTAGTTTGATGGATGCGGCCTCGGTTGCCAGGCAATAATCTGCTGCCGCCGCCAGCCCAACGCCGCCGCCGACCGCTTTGCCCTGCACCCGGGCAATGATAATTTTGGGCGATTCGCGGCAGGCATTTATCACATTGGCAAAGCCCGAAAAAAACGCCGCCCCCGCTTCCTTATCTTTTATCTGCAGCAACTCATCGAAGCTTGCACCGGCACAGAAAGTACGTTCGCCGCCGCTTTTGAGCACGATGACTTTTGTTTTTGGGTCGGCACCCGCATTATCAATGGCATCGGCCAATTGCTTAAGCAGGGCCGATGGCAGCGAGTTTTGCGCAGGGTGGTAAAAGGTGATGGTGGCAATGCCTTCATCGCTGATGTGCAGCAATATGTTGCCGTTATCTGGGTTACTCATAATGGTTTTTGTAGATGGCAATATCAGGAAATTTCACGGAGTGGCAAAGGGTTGTTGGTCACAAGCCGACAACGGCAAAAAAATCCACCGTCATGCCGAACTTGTTTCGGTACCCCACACGGCAGGTAACCGGTATGTAAAGCGGCTCGGCAAAGTGGCCACTTTTATGATGGGGTCCTGAAACAAGTTCAGGATGACGGTTCTGTTTAATGCGTGGAGAGCTTACACCTCCGCTAGGGGCAATTCGATATAAAAAGTAGAGCCCTTGCCGGGTTCACTCTCTACGCCGATGCGGCCGTTGTGGTATTGGATAATTTCGTGGGAGATATACAGGCCCATGCCCAGCCCGCTGGCCATGTTCTTTTTATCCTCTACGCGGTAAAAGCGCTCGAATATTCGGTTTTTTTGGTCGTGGGAGAGGCCGATGCCTTTGTCTATAACAGAAATGCGCACGTAGTCGCCGTGCCGTGCGGTATCTATTTCAACAGTTTTGTTTATGTGCGAATATTTAACGGCATTGTTCACCAGGTTCATCAGCACCTGCTCCAGCCGCTCCTGGTTTCCGCGGATGGTGTAGTGTTGGCCCGCATGGCTGCTGAATGTGAAATGCGGATACATCAGCTGGGCGTTTTCCATGCACAGGCCAATAAGATGGCCTACATCAACGTCGGCAATATTATATTCCAGCCCGCCGGCCTTTATCTTGCTTACGTCGAGCAAATCGTTTATCAGTGATTGCAACTTGTTTAAAGATCCGCCCGCTTTGGCAATATAATTTTTGATGGCCGCCGGCAATTCCTCCTTGTTGTAGGCCGCCATTAATTGCAGGTAGCCCTTCAGGCTGGTGAGCGGCGTCTTAAGTTCGTGGCTGGCAATGCCTATAAACTCGTCCTTGCGCTCCATTTCGCGCTTCTGGTCCTCAATATCGGTAGCGGTGCCCACCCAAAATATAATTTCTCCCCTGTCGTTACGCAAGGGTTGCGCGCGGTTTAAGTGCCAGCGGTAAATACCATCGTGGCGGCGGTACCGGTTCTCTACCTCAAACATCTCGCCCGATTGCAACGCCGCTGCGTATTTTGCGTTGGTTTCTTCCAGGTCATCGGGGTGTACGAGTACTTTCCAGCCATATCCTCCCGTCGTGGCAAAATCGCGGCCCGTATAGTCGTACCAGCGTTGGTTGTACGAGCTGACATTACCGTCGGGCAAGCTGGTCCAGGTCATTTGCACAATGGTATTGGTAAGCAGCTTAAAATGTTCGCGGCTAATGGTAAGATCGTGCGTGCGTTCTTTAACTGTTACTTCCAATGATTCATTAAGCGACTCGGTAACCGAACGGGCCTCTTCCAACTGCTGGTTACGCAGTTTTAATTCTTTCTCGGTGGCTTTTAATATGGTGAGGTCTGTAATGATAAGGCTAAGCGCAATGCCGTTGTCCAGCTCGATGGTGGTGCAGCTGAACAGGCAATGCATATCTTTGTCGCCACCGTCTTTTATGGTGATTTCTTCTTTACAATCTTCGTCCCAGCTGCCGTTGATTACTGCCTGTAATTTTTCTTTCGCTTTTTCGGGTACAAAGGATAGTATCGGCATGCCTATCACCTGCTCTAAGGGCGTATCAACCATTATGGCAAACCGGGTATTGCAATATAAAACAATGCCTTCGCGGTTAATGGTAGCCGCGCCTTCGTTCATCTTTTCTATGAATACACGATAGGTTTGATCGGCAGTTTTTAGCGTGTATAGTTGGTGGCCTTCGGTATCTTTTACCACCAAAGCATCCACCTGGCCGGTGCGGATGGCCTGTATGGTATCGGTAGCTTCCTCCAGTTGCTGGCGCAGCTCTTCAATCTCGGCTAATAAGCTGTTATTTGAATGGTTTTGCTCCATGTGTTAATTGATTTCGGGCAGGCCAAGCCCTTTTAAAACTTTATTGGTGTTGCTCATGTCGCCTATCATGCGGCGCTCTTTGCCGGGGGCTTTTTTGATGAGCAGGGGCAGGGCTACGATATCTTCGTTCTGCGCCAGTTCGGGTTGCTGGTGTATGTCTATAATTTTTAATTCGTATTGCCCAGGGATGTACTTTTCGCAAAGCGCATTCAGGTTTTCTACCGCGCGGATAGAGTTGGGCGATGCCCCGGTTATAAACAAACGCAATACGTAAGCCGTAGCTTCCTCGGTCCCCTCGTAATCTGTAAATCCTGTATCCTGGTTGGCCATAACTTATGATAGGTACAATTAAGCGGGGCGAATGTTCAGTCCAACAAGCACCTTTTCTTCGTTACTTAAGTCGCCAATGATTTTGCGGATAGGCTCCGGTACTTTGCGCACCAGGGTTGGGATGGCCAGTATCTGGTCGCCCTCGGCTAATTGCGGTTGCACCAGCAGGTCTATTACCTCTATACGGTATTGCCCCTTCAGGTGCTCTTCGCAGTACTTTTTAAGGTTGGCGAGCGCCGTTACCGATTTTGGGGTTTTGCCGGCTACGTATAGCCTCAGTTCCCATTTTTTATCTTCTGTTAAATCGTCAATTTCCATTTTATTTTCCTCCGGTGGGTTTGGCGGGGGGTGCTTCGCCTCTCCGTATCTTTGTTATCTCTTCCCGGTTTTTTTCTAATATCTGTTTCTTCAGTTCTTCTTCCAGGTAAACTTTGTTCAGTTCTTCCTCTACCGACTCGTATTCGCTGTTCAGGCCGGCAATTTTTGCCTCCAGCACCTTGCGCTTGCGGGCAATCTCGCGGTCTTTACGGCCTATAGAATGGGTATGAATAGCGGCACCGGTTTGCTCCAGCAGTATTTGTTGTTTGCGCGCCGAGCCGGTAAGTACGCCATCCGGCCCCAGGTAAACATCTATCAGGTTCAAGCCTTCGTCGGATATCACGAATTCGCGCACCTGATTGCTGTGCTTCATGCCGCGTGCTTTCATTACATACAAACCCCGGTTGCGTTCGCCGTTGAATTCGATATCGCGCACCAACAGCCAGGAATCAACCAGCGACGATACACCTTCGTCGGTTTGTTCGTTTACGATGGTATTGAGCGATAGTGCCGTAAACATTACGGTTATCTGCTCGTCCTGCAAAAAATCTATCAGGCGCACCAGCATGTTCTTCACTTCGCTTACCGAGCCCACATTAATGAAGTTGGTAATAGGGTCCATGATAACCACGGCTGGTTTAAACTTTTTGATAACCTTGTGTATAGCTACCAAATGCATTTCCAGCCCGTACATATTTGGCCGCGTAGCGTTAAACTGCAGCAGCCCGGCATCAACATGTTTTTTAAGGTCTACACCGATCGAACGCATATTACGCATGATTTGGTTCGGCGATTCCTCCATGGCAAAGTAAACGCAACGTTGGCCGCGGTTGCAGGCTTCGTTAGCGAAGTAGGCTGATATGCTGGTTTTGCCGGTGCCCGCCGTGCCCGAAACCAGCGTACTGCCGCCCTTGTAAAAGCCTTTGCCACCCAGCATTTCATCCAGGGCCGGGATGCCGGTTGATACCCTTTCGGTAGATACTTGTTTAGCCAGCTTTAGCGAGGTCACAGGCAGTACGGATATGCCATCGCCATCGATGAGGAAGGGATACTCGTTGGTGCCATGTACGGTGCCGCGGTATTTGATAATGCGCAGCCTGCGGGTTGATATCTGGTTGATAACGCGGTGATCTAACAGGATAACGCAATCTGATACGTATTCTTCCAGCCCCTGGCGGGTAAGGCTGTTGCCGTCGCCTTTTTCGCCGGTAATAATGGCCGTTACGCCTTTTTCTTTCAGCCAGTTAAACAGGCGGCGTATTTCTGTGCGCAGTACAGCCTGGTTATCCAGCCCGGCAAATAAATTTTCCAAAGTATCCAGCACTATTCGTTTTGCGCCGATGCTGTCGATAGCATAGTTGAGGCGGATAAATAAACCTTCCAGGTCGTATTCGCCGGTTTCTTCTATTTCGCTTCGGTCGATGTGTACGTGGTCTATCCGAAGCATTTTTTCGTCCTGCAGTTTTTTAAGGTCGAAACCAAGCGAGGCAACATTCATGGCCAGTTCGTCGCTCTTTTCTTCAAAGGCCACAAAAACGCCGGGTTCGTTAAATTCAATGGCCCCGCGTACGATAAACTCTATCGACATGAGGGTTTTGCCGCAACCAGCCTCGCCGCATATCAGCGTGGGCCTGCCTGTTGGCAACCCGCCTTCGGTAATTTCATCCAGTCCGGTTATACCTGTTGGGGTTTTGGGCAGGGTTGGGTAGGCGGGTTTGTTTTGTTTGGTAATGCTCATTTAAGGATAATATAAATTCAAATATGTCTCGTAGAAGTATAATTATAAGTTAGTACGCAACTTTATTGCCTGCTTACGCCCTTGTACTTATCCTATTACGTTGTAACTTGCTTATAAAAACATGCCGAATAAACTTATGTGGCTTATTAATGTTTGGTTTATCACATTTTATTTACAATACTCCGCTTAATTTAACTACCGATAAAATATCTTACATGAAGGTTGAGGAGGAGTGCAGGCTATGGTTTTTAGTGCGCGCGGGATGTGTATATTTTTTGATACACCTTCGGCTTTTTTTGCACCTGTAAATGCTATCTATACTTTAAATTCATTAAGCTGGCGCAGCCAGATTGATCGAATTTTAAATAAACCCCGGCAAAGCCCGCGCTCCGAATCATAAAGTGTTACTACAAGATTGGGGTTTCGTCATAGGTAAACGGGGCGTTGTTTTAAGACGTTAATTGGTGAAGGGAATTAAGCCTAACCACGGCGGGTAGTGCGGCTGAAACCCACAACAGTGCATGAGGATATCCGCGGGGAAGGGGGAGTCCTGATAGCTATCGGGATTTGCCTGGTAAAATCTGACACGGAGGAGCCGCCCAAAAACGACGGCCCTATTTCTGCAGCAAGGGCAGCGAAACAAAAAACGAGGCGCCCATATTTTTCCCCTCGCTTTCGGCCCAAATTTTACCGTTGTGGAGTTCTACTAAAATTTTGGCGATGGATAGGCCCAGCCCGTTGCTGATTTCTTTATTGGTGGGGATGGCACTCAAACGCGCAAATTTGGTAAACAGGATTTGCATATCCTTATCAGTAAGGCCCTGCCCCTGGTCTCTAAACTCAACAATGAGGTTGCCATTTTTCTCTTCAGAACAAATGGTTATCCAGGTATTAGCATTGGCATATTTGATGGCATTGCTTAGCAGGTTTTCAAAAACTTCCTGTATGCGGCCCTTATCTACCCTGGCGGTGTTTAAGCAATTAAGTTGCAGCAATATCTTTTGTTGCTTTTGTTCGGCCATTACCTGCAGGTTGTTAACCACTTTTTCTATCAGGCTGCTTGGTTCCACTTCTTCAAAATTAAGCATCATCACACCGTTATCTATCCTGGCCAGGTTAAGCAGTTCGTTCAAATCATCCAGTATGCGTTTGCTGGCATTGGTAATTTTGCCGGCCATTGCTTTTACGGCCTCTTCTGTGGATTTTTGTTCGATCAGTTTGGCGTAAAGCGATATGGCGGTCAGGGGGTTTTTAATATCGTGTACGGCTATATTCATCAGGTCGGTTTGCACGCGTACAATGTTGCGGGTGGTTTGCCGCAGCTCCAGTTCGTCGATAATAATTTCCGATAGGTTCTTCAGCATTTCCAGCTGTTTTTCTGTTGCTACGCGCGGAACTGCATCCACCACGCTTATGGTGCCCAACTGGTGGCCGTCCAACGTTTTTATAGGCGCGCCGGCGTAAAAGCGTACCACATTATCCGGTACAACCAAGGGGGTGTGTTTCAGTGCGGGTTCCTGGTGTATATCAGTAAAAACGGTAGTATCGGCGCTTAGTACGGCAAGGGTAGCCATGGTGGCTTCGGGCAGTTCGGGCAGGCCGGCTACAGTGCCAACTTTAGCTTTAAAAAATACGCGGTCCTGGTCTACAAAGCTTACGAATGCGCTGGGGGTATCAAAAATTTGGGCAGCAAGTGTTGCTATCTTGTCGAAGGTTTTGTCGGCTGGCGTATCAAGTATCTCATACTTGTACAGCTTCCTTAAACGCTCTTCGTCATTTAGCGGGATAAGGGATACCTGTTTTAGAAAAGGATCCATAATGTATGTCAAAGAGTATCTAAGTAAAATTTAAAAAGGCATATAAATGTAGTATTAATAAAATTGGTATCTGGTTAATTTATTTCCTTAAAATAAATAATTTTTATTTGTTTGTTTCGGGATGAACATTAATAGCATTTTATGTTAATTTCGCATTAGCATCTAACCGATACCCCTTAATTGCCGATACGCCAGCATCTAAAATAAACACGTTTTCTTCCGGGCATGGATAGTGATAATTATCAGGGTTATCTGCAAAACAATACTATTTTTAAAGTACTTATAGAGGAATCTGTTTCGCCTGTAGGGTTATATGTAGGGCGGCAGATGGTTATCCAACTGGCCAATAAAGCTATTTTAAAGGTTTGGGATAAGGATGAATCCGTCATCGGCAAAACTTTTCGCGATGCCCTGCCCGAGTTAGAGGGGCAGCCTTTTTTCAATTGCTTGATGATGTGTACACCACAGGCGTTGCTTACGAAGCCTAAATATTTACACACTGAGATGAAGCAAAAAAGGATAATGATTGCAGACGATGCCCCCGGGGATTATGGATGCTGTGGAGATGCTGCTTGAGTTTGAAGGGTACCAGGTAAACCATTCGAAATGGATGAACTGCTGAGGAAGATTGAGCAGCTGACTTAAGGATTTACGATTTTAGATTTACGAATTACGATTGGATTTTTGTGTTTGCGCCTCAAAACGTTTCATTAAATCCGAAATCGTAAATCTAAAATCTAAATTCACACCCCCGGCTCCCTCGTCAATCCTTTATTCTTATCCTCGCTGCGCCATGCTTCATAATTCAGTCCCGGCGTTAACCAGTACAGCAACACTACCCGCGAGTACCTGTAATTGAACGGCGATAACAGGAAAATCACCCCCATCAAAATACCCACATACAGCCAGGGCGAATGGGAATGGGTTAGCATGTAAGTGCCTACCGCGAATGTTATCATCTGCGCTACGTTGAAAGCATAACTTACGAACATGGCTACGTACCAGTATCCGGGTTCGCGTTCGTAATGCAGGCCGCAGTGCGAGCAGCTATCGTACATTTTTTGGCCGGCAAACTGATAGGTGCTGGTAGAGAAGATATCGCCGCGGCGGCAACGGGGGCATTTGGCTTTTATGCAGCCCTCGAGGGCCGATATCGGTTTGGCGGGCGTCAGGTTTTTAGTGTTCATGGCTAAGGGTTTGTTTGCGGAATTCTTCGGGTGTTTGCCCGGTGTATTTTTTAAAGAATTTGGTGAAGTACGAGTTATCGGCAAAGTTTAGTTTATCGGCAATGCCGGCAATATTCATGTCCAGGTTTACCAGCAGGCGTTTGGCTTCCAGTATCACGCGGTTGCGTATCACTTCGCCGGCAGATATGCCCAGCATATCGTTGCACAATGCGTTAAGATGGTTGGGCGTAATGTAAAGCAGGGCGGCATAATCTTTCGGCAGGCGCAGGGTAGCAAAATGCATATCAGTAAGCTTGCGGAAGCTTTGCAACAACGTGTAGTTATAATTGGGTGCAAGTACAGGGTTTTTGCTTTCGCTTTGGCGGGTCACTGTAATAAATAGTTGCAGCATCAGCGCTTTTATCATATCCATGCCCAGGCGGCTGGTTTGGCTGCTTTCCTGCAGCAATTGCTCAAATAAAGTTACTGCGGCTTGTTGGGCATCACCGGTTAAATTAATTACTTCATCATCAATGTTGCCACTAAAAAACGGCAGATTATCCAGGTAATCGGGTCTCAACAAAAATGATTGGAAGAACGAGGCAGAAAAGTTGATGATAAAACCATCCACCGGCCCCTCAAAACTCCAGCTGTGTACCTGGCCTGGCACCATAAAGTATATCTGGTAAGGCTTTACTGCAAAGCTTTTGAAGTCGATGGCGTGCTTTCCGCCGCCTTCGGTAAAAAACACCACATGGTAAAAGCTATGCTTATGCGGCAGGCTAAGGTTTTGGTGCTTCTGCAGGTAAGGCGCAAACCGGCTGATGAGCAAATCATCGTGCTGATGATCGCTCAGCGCGCAGATATCATAAACCGGGAATGCTTTTTTCATGGTACAAAGATACCTAAGCAAGGCAAACTGTAATGGTGATATATATCACTATTATGGTATTATTTACTGATAAGTAAATTGTGCCAATTGGTTGAGTTTATTTTACCGCAAAGAACACGAAGAAAGAAGCACAAAGAATGCAAGGCGGAGAGTTTATCACGCAAAGGCGCTAAGGCGCAAAGTATTGAATAAGTTATAATGTAGTTAATTCAAATATTGGTGGTTTAATTATTTAACTTTAAAAATCAAACCCATAAACTTTTCAATTAATGGTAAGTTCCGATCTTCATCATGGTAATTTAAATGGTTCGGGGCATCGTAAATATGTTGAGTTTTATTTCCATTGCTGCTTTGACGAGTTGCTGAGAGATACCTGTGAATGGGACAGTGAATTATCCGGAACCGAAATATTAGATGTTTTTAATTTTCTGGAGATTGATTTCGACAGGGAATTGGTTGTTAAGGTTTATAACAACCATTTGAACCATTCTGTTGAAGTTTTTCATAGTCGGCTTGATGAGCGAGTGTTTACATATTTCGATTTGCAAAAAGAGCCGACGGAGCAAAATGATATGTTTTTTCTTGGAATTAGTTGTACCGCAATACAGGAACCAATAGTCCATGAAATGCTTTTGAAAATATATAAAAAACTCGGAACAACGTCTGCTTTCAGTTTCGATATACGAAACAAAATCTTATATAACAAAGTATTTCACAGCACCTTTTACTTCTATAAACTCGATCAGGAGATCTACAAAAGACAAATGAATCATCACAATTTGATGCGCCGTTAACTCTATTGCTATTAATTCCGATACATATCTACAGATTTGACAACTTTCCGAAAGTTGTCAAATCTTAACCAAACTGGCTTCGTGCTCTTTGTGTATATGCATCACTCAAATCTTTGCGTTCTTTGCGGTTAAAAAAACCACTTATTTCAATTGAGATATATTTTTTAATTTCACCGCTATGCTTACAAAACCCGATAGCCTTATTTTTGATATGGATGGCACCCTTTGGGATGCTGTGGATACTTACGCGCACTCCTGGAACGTGATGTTTGCCGAACTGGGCCTCGACAAAAAAATAGACCGCGCACAGCTCGCCGGTATGGTAGGCTGGGAGGGCAAAAAGGTGATAGAAGTAATACTGCCCGAGTTTGAACCCGATAAACGCTGGGAGATATACGCACAGGTAAACGAGAAACGCAAAGTGCTGATACCGCAGATGGGTGGCATTTTATATGATGGCGTAAAGGAGGGCCTGCAACAGTTGGCGCAACATTACCAGCTGTTCATCCTGAGCAACTGCGCAGCTGGCGTTATCCGGCAGTTTATTGATTGGGCCGGCATTGATGCGCATATTAAAGACGAGATTGCCTACGGCGTAAACTTTATGCCCAAACAGCACAACATCAAACTGCTTACCGATAAATACGATTTAAAGAATCCGTTTTACGTGGGCGACACGGAGGGCGATGGGTATCAGACGCGCCTGGCGGGCATCCCATTCGTATTCGTAAGCTACGGCTTTGGCCAAACCGACGATTACGATCTGAAGTTTGATGATTTTAACGCGCTCAGCCATCATTTTTTAAACTTATAGGCCGCAATTGCGTTAGCTTTGCGTACACAAAATACACCGCTATGAAAAGCCGCATATTCACCATCATAGGTTTAGTTGTTATCCTCGTTTTGGTTGGGGTTGTTTACTACCGCTATTACTTTGTTTTTGGCGAAGGCACCAAGGCCGGCACGCTCAACTACTTCGTAAAGAAGGGTTACGTATTCAAGACTTACGAGGGTCGCCTCATACAAAGCGGTATCCGTACGCAGGCGCAGGGTGGCGGTATTCAATCAAACGAATTTATGTTTTCGGTTACTGATGAAAAAGTGGCCGATAAGCTTAACCACAGTGCAGGTGCCACTATGGAACTGCATTATAAAGAATATATCCACGCCCTGCCATGGCGCGGCGTAAGCGAGTTTGTGGTAGATAGCGTAATGACGGCAACGCCTGCAACGCCAACGCTGCCCTAATAGGGTTTGGCCTGGTTGACGGCTTAGAAGTTATTAACGACCGCTATATCTAATACAGCGGATCTGCCTTGCCCGAGTTTTGCACTAGTATCTTGCTCAGGTTATATTGCCGTTCGGCCTCGTCGTCGCCTTTTATCAAGCCTTTATCAAACAGGTGCGTAAGCACTTCTTCCGCGTTTTTTTGGTGGGTTGCCAATTCAGTTTGCGGGTCGTGCTGCCAAAGCTTTAGGGCAACCTGTAAGGCATTGGCGTATTCTAATTGCGCAAGGGCATATACCACATTATCTTGCAGAGAAGCCGCTGCATCGTACTTGTGCGGTACGTGCAACGGCTTGTACTCTTTAAAGAAATCCTGGTCGGGGCTATCCATGGCTATGCTTCCTGCTTTTCTTTAAGGGCCACAGAGTCGCGCAGGGCCTTTATGGCATCGTGGGCCATCTTAAGCCCGGCAATATGATTGCTTAATAAAGATACCACTTTCTCATCTTCCCAAATCAGTTCTTTATCGTCAATTGCCTTGCGGTATGAGCCTCTGGCAATGTCTTCGCCATATTCGCAATCAGATAGTACCGAGTGGTCGTCGCGTTTGCTGAAAGCGGCCCTCACGTCTATCCAGGCATGGTAAAACTTGCCCGATAGCGTGGTGCCCTCGGCGGGTGATCCGCCCAGTTGATGTATATAATCGTTCAGTTCGGTAACGTAGCCTTTGCTTTGGTCGGCATAACCCTCAAAAACCGACTTCAGGCTAAGGTCGTCGGTACCCTCTATGGCTTTTTGATAACCGGCTACGCGGTCGTTATTAACTTTTATCAGGTCATTCAACGCTGATATCTGGTGGAGGATATGCTGCAACGTTCCCATGTTATGTTTGTTTTGATTAAATAACATAACATTTTGGTTAATTGTTTTACTTTTGACGAATTTATGCCATGTTTCCCACCACATAAATATTGGCTTTCTTGTTAACCTTGCGTGCACGATAAGGGGTTAAGTTTTGGTGTTCGGCCAGGCCCCTGGCCAGCCGAGCCTGGCGTGCCTTATTGCGTATCAGGCGGCTCCGGCGTGCCTTTAAAACATAGCGGTTACCCCAATGGTCGTAAGACCCGGTGAGGGCCGTTATGCAGCCCACGATAAACGCAGCCATCATAACAACAACAAAGAAGTGGAGGACGGTTGTAAGGAATTGTTCCATAGCGTTAATTAAATTATCCTACGGTTAAGGCAATTCCTGTGCCATTTAATACATTCAAGCCGGGCTATCGCATTCCTGTTAGCTATAAAGCTCCTGTTCTTCGGTATAATAGGTTTTGCGGCCGGCTTCTTTTACCAGGATAGGCGCGCCGGTTGGGCTGTTTTTCTTCTTGGAATTGTGTATCAGCATAAAATCACGTACCTCGCCATTGATGATTTCGGGATTCGATGCCAATATTTTCTCTTCCGCATCTTTCAATACCGAACGGATGGCCTGGGCGAGGTCTTTTATCTTGTCGGCAGGGATTTTGTTTCCGGCAGAGAAGGGCGAGATCCCCGCATGCCATAGTATCTCATCGGCATAAGCGTTACCTATCCCGCGGATGATCTTCTGATCTAAAAGCACCGTTTTTACCGCAGTTTTTGTTTTACCCAGCTTTGCAGTTAAGTAATCTGCGCCGGCTTTATCGTCCGCGGCATCCGGTGCTTCTTTTTCTTCGGGGTTGAGGGTGGGGGTGGCAATGCCCTGGAAATCGGTAAGCACCAGCCCGCTGCCATCGGTAAACAATAGTTCTATGATGCTGTATTTGTTGGTGTTTTCGCCCTCGAACAGGAACAGCTTGCCATGCAGCATCAGGTGCAGGGCCAATACATCGCCACCACTGAATTTGATATAAAGCTCCTTGCCATCGCGGTAAACCTTTTGCAGGGTTTGTCCGGTCAGTTTGCTTTGCAAAGCTTCGGCGCTTACGTTGAGTTTTTTAGGATTATGTACGATAACCTCTTTAAGTGTTTTACCGTGCAGTTTTTTATGGAGCGTATAGCTGAAGGCTTGCAGATCGGGTAGTTCGGGCATGGCGATGATTTTTTATGTTACAAACGTACTTAGGCTTAAGATGATTTACTAATTTTAAAAAATATGTATATTTGGTTATGGTAAGAACGATTATAAAATCTGCAACAAAAAGCATTTCTATTGAAGTGCCGGCAGATTACGTGGGTAAGGAAGTAGAAGTAATTGCATTTACCATTGAAGAAGCGCATCGCGAGGATGCCACAGATGCTATTTTAACACATTTTGCCAGTGAAAAAGCCTTGGCAAAAGATTGGTTAAGCCCCGAAGAGGATATTGCATGGCAAAGTTTGTAAAAGGCGACATCGTAATTATCCCGTTTCCGTTTTCTGACCTATTATTTTGTGCCAGATAACGAGCCAACAAAACACCGATGGTTTTGCGGTTCCTTTAACCTCGTCTGATTTTATAAGTGGCCAGCTTCCAGTATCTTCCAACATCCGTCCGACCCGGATTTTTACTGCTGATAAAAATATTATTGTTAGAAAAGCCGGAAGCGTAAACGCTGTAATCAAAAATAATGTGTCGCAAGTTTTGATTAAATTATTTTCCTAGACATCAGCATTTCATTTTAATCAGGCAAAACAATACTAAACCACCTGTTTTGCGCCCAACCACCATGAAACAGCTCCGCCTGCTATTGCTCCTTTTGCTCCCCTTCAGCGCCCTCCACGCCCAGGATACGGCCATCGTAAAGCATCAGGCTAACCTCATGGCCGAGGCGACTTTCAAGGAGGATTATCAAACAGTTATTGCATACACCCATCCCAGCCTTATTGCTATATCGGGCGGTAAGGACAAGCTACACCAACTCATCGTAGAGCGCATGCAGGAACTGAAAAGCCAGGGCATCACCAGTATCAATGGTTCGATAGGCAGCCCGGGTAAATTTTACCGCTCGGGTAACGAACTTTTCTGCTTGCTGCCCGAAGATATTATCATTACCGCATCTGCGGGGCGTTACCATAGCAAATCGTACCTGCTAGGCGTAAGCAACGATAATGGCAAAAACTGGACTTTTTTAGACGTAGGCAGTATGCCTGTGAACACGCTGCATCGTTTACTCCCTAATTTTAATAACGACTTGAAAATACCCCCACCCGTTAAGCCGGAGTTTTTGCCGAATTAATTTCCGGCTGTAGATAAACGGCTATAATTTTCCTTAAATTGGGATGGATTTTAATACCACCGCCCCAATATGCAACGCAGGAATTTTTTGAAGACAGGCACGCTAGCCGGCCTAACCATAACTACACTAAGCGCGGTATCGTGCAGCAGCCCATCCACCGATACCAAAGCAGGAACGGACACACCCTCTGCCGATGATTTCGAATTGAACGAGACGACCATAGACGCATTGCAGAAGATGATGCAGGATGGCAAACATACCGCCCGCTCCATTGCCGAACTGTATTTAAAGCGGATAGACGCTATAGACAAAGGGGGACCGAAACTTAACGCGATTATCGAACTTAACAAAAGCGCATTGGATATAGCCGATGGCCTGGATAAGGAACGTAAAGCAGGCAAGGTACGCGGCCCCCTGCACGGCATCCCCGTGCTGATAAAAGACAATATAGATACCGGCGATAACATGCACACCACGGCAGGCTCCCTGGCCCTGGCCGACCATTTTGCTAAGCAGGATGCCTTCATTGTACACAAACTTCGTGAAGCAGGCGCAGTGATACTGGGAAAAACCAACCTGAGCGAATGGGCAAACTTCCGATCCTCGCGTTCTACCAGCGGCTGGAGCAGCAGGGGGCGGCAAACTAAAAATCCTTATGTTTTAGATAGGGGGCCAAGTGGCTCCAGTTCGGGTTCCGGCTCGGCAACCTCGGCAAATTTATGCGCTATTGCCATCGGTACCGAAACGGATGGCTCGGTAGTGTCGCCTGCATCGGTAAGCGGTTTGGTGGGCATTAAGCCAACGGTAGGTTTGCTGAGTCGAAGTGGCATCATCCCTATCTCTGCCACGCAGGATACTGCCGGCCCTATGGCCCGCACCGTGCGCGATGCAGCCATTTTGCTGGGTGCCCTGGCCGGCGCTGACCCGAACGATAGCGCCACCCTCAAGGCCAAACCGGAAAAGGACTATACCACGTTTTTGCACGCCGACGGCCTCAAAGGCAAACGCATCGGCTTCGAGAAAATAGAACATGCTAACGATGGTACGCTTGCCCTTATCAAAGAGGCCAAGGAAACCCTTGTAAAGCAAGGAGCGACCATTGTAGAGGTAGAGGTTAACAAAGCGCTGGAACCAGCGGGCCGCTCGGAGTTCCAGGTGTTGCTGTACGAGTTTAAAGACGGCGTAAATAAATACCTGGCCAACGCCAATGCTAAGGTGAAGACCCTGGCCGACGTAATTGCCTTCAACAAGGCAAATGAGGCCACCGCTATGCCATTTTTTAAACAGGAAGATATGATGCTGGCCGAAACCAAAGGCGACCTGAAGAGCAAGGAATACATAGATGCCCTGGCAAAATCTACAGGGGTGAGCCGCACGGCGATAGATAAGATCCTTACAGATAATAAGCTGGACGCCATCTGCGGTCCCACCAACGGTTTCGCCAGCTGCATCGATATCATCAACGGCGATTACGATAACGGCTTCTCTTTTTCTACGCCCGCGGCAATGGCAGGCTATCCGCATATCACGGTACCGATGGGTGCCTGGCACGATTTGCCCATGGGGCTATCCTTCTTCAGCACCGCATGGAAAGAGGGCGAGTTGTTAACGCTGGCCTACGCCTACGAGCAGGCATCTAAAAAACGAAAGAAACCGGAATTTAAGGCAACTTTGCAAGCATAGCTTTTACGGCACTATACAAACCACGTCATTTATATGGCATGGTTTGTTATTGGTTTTCTTATTAGCTTTGTTAAACTGCAAACTGCTCACTGAAAACTGCCATCTGATGCCACAGCCCATCCCAAAAAAGGTATTAGCCCGCCAGCACGAAATCACAGCCGATTTCCTGAAGGAGATTGATAAGCATCTGGACGATGTGCTGCACGAAAAGCGGACGGACATGTTCGAGATACGCGATTTTGCGGAGATACTGCATATACACCCTACGCATTTAAGCAATACCATCAAGCTAACCACGGGCAAGGCCCCCTGCTTCTTCTTCGAGAAACGCATCATGGAAATTGCCAAAGGCATGCTGCAGCAAAATATGCCCATCAAAGAAATTGCCTACATCCTCACCTTCGATGCATCCAACTTTACCAAATTCTTCAAACGCTTCGAGGGCGTTACGCCCAAGCAGTATAAGGAGCAACTGGTGGAGGAGGCTGTCTGAACTCGAATTTTAAAGAATTTATGAAATTTTACAGAATTGAAAGGCGGCTCTTGATTCTGATAATTCGTGAATTCCTTAAAATTCGAGTTCAGACGAAATAATCCTGTTAAATCCTTCAATCCCTAAATCCTGTCCAAATCGTGTCAAATACTGAAACTGTCACCATTTATTCTGAAGCTGTCACCATTTTTTAGCGCGGATTTTGCTGCAACTTTGCATCATCATCTAAAAACAAAATAATGGAACCGACAAACAAAATTGCATTAATAACAGGCGGAAGCAGGGGCCTTGGTAAAAACGCTGCATTAAAATTGGCCTCAAAAGGTAACGACGTTATCATCACCTATCGCAGCAAGAAGGAAGAAGCCGACGAAGTAGTGGCCGGGATAGAAGCGCTTGGATTAAAGGCCGCCGCGCTGCAGATAGATACAGGCGTGGTATCATCTTTCGAGGCATTCAAAACCGCCTTAACCGATGTTTTACAGGAAAAATGGGGCCGTGATACTTTCGATTTCCTCATCAACAATGCCGGTATTGATGCCGCATCGCCATTTGCCAAAACTACCGAGGAAGATTTCGATAGTCTGTTCAACGTGCATTTCAAGGGCGTTTACTTCTTAACCCAAACCCTGCTGGGTATCATTGCCGATGGCGGCCGCATCATCAACCTGTCTACCGGGCTTACCCGTTTCGCCACACCTGGCTATGCTGCTTATGCATCTATGAAGGGCGCTATAGAGGTGTTTACCAAATACCTTGCTAAAGAGTTGGGCAGCCGCGGCATTGCCGCCAATTTGGTAGCACCGGGCATCATCGAAACGGATTTCACCAAAAGGGCTTTCGATAGCCATCCGGGCATGCACGATTTTATTTCGTCGATAACCGCACTTGGCCGCCCCGGTCAGCCTGACGATATCGGCGGTGTGATCGCTTTCCTGTGTTCAGATGATGCCCGCTGGATAAACGCGCAAAGGATAGAGGCTTCGGGCGGTATGTTCTTGTAACAAGCTTATCGTATAAAATAAAGGGTTGCGCAAAGGCATATAAAATGGTCCTCGCGCAACCCTTTTTACGTTTTTAGAGTATTGCCTATAAATCCCAACCTCCGCAATGCTCGCGTCAATTATAGCAGCCGAAGAGAAGCTTGATACCCTGTTGCCCCCAAAACGGTTGACGGGCAGCCCGCCGACGACTTTGCTGGAGGCGGCTAAGGGCTGGTCGGCCCTGGTATGGGCGGCAGCTGAACGTTTGGGCCCTATGCCGCTTTGCAAACAACAGGCCGAGGATGGGATCAACCTCGCCACCCAACCCGTATTTATTTGTGGGGTGCACCGCAGCGGCACTACACTGGTACGAAACCTGCTGGATGGGCACCCCAGCCTTAGCGTATTACCGTCCGAGGGCACATTTTACACCAATCTGGAGCATCAGTTAAAACAATTGCCTGCCGATAAATGGGCGGCCCACCTCGGCACCGAATGGCTGCGGCGGCTGGCGAACCCCATCAATCAGCCGCCTTATTGGTTGCTGGGCCGTAGTAAGGGAGAGGCCTCGCCTTACGTGGATTTTGCACGCTACCTGCTTGGCTGGTGGCGAGCGCTGGAGCAAAAGCCGGGCACGCAATGGCCCTATGTAGCTGTGGCACTGGCTTATGCGGCTTGCAACAACGCACTTTCGGCGGCTTACTGGGTAGATAAAACACCCACCAACGAACGTTTCCTCGCCCGCATTTGGCAGGAAGCACCCGATGCGCGCATTATACATGTGGTGCGCCATCCGCTGGCTACTATCGCCTCGCGCAAGGTAATGGAACCGGGGGCGGCACTAAGTGGTGCCCTGCGCGATCTGAAGGCGTCTTACCGTATCGCGCGTCGCGAAGCTGCTTTAAACAACCCTGCTTATTTGCTGGTGCAATACGAGGAATTATGCGATGAGCCGGAAAAGGCAATAGCCCGTATGGCGGCGTTTCTGGGCATCAAAAACCTGTCCATTTTACAACAGGCCACGGTAGCTGGCGTACCTGCGGATGCCAACAGTTCTTTTGCGGCGGGGACGGCATCGGGGCAAATACGGAAAGCCGATGGACCGGGTCGTGAGGTGCTAAGTCAGGATGAACAGCAATTGGTTGCCGCTTACCTGGGCAGGCAGGCCGCTAAGCTGGGCTATCAATTGCCGGAGGTAAGTTTATTCCGCAAGGTATGGCTTAGGATGAAGTACAAATTATTTATTTAAACCATTAACTATAATGATTATTCAGTTTTGCGGGTTATCGGGCGCGGGGAAAACCACCATAGCCAATAAGGTTAAAAGTTTGGTGATGGAACGTGGCCTGAAATGCGAGGTAATAGACGGCGATGCGTACCGCAAAAAGCTCTGCGCCGACCTCGACTTCTCCCGCGCAGGCCGTAACGAGAATATCCGCAGGCTCGCTTTTGTGGCTGATGTGTTGGCTCGGAACGGCATCGTCCCCATCATTTGCGCCATAAACCCGTACGAAGATATCCGGCAGGAAATTGAAGCAGCTTACGGCAACGTTATGACCGTTTACATCAACTGCAACCTGGATGTTTTGATACAGCGCGATACCAAGCAGCTTTACCGGAAAGCTATGCTCCCTACTGGCCATCCTGATAGGATATGTAATCTAAGCGGTGTGAACGACCCCTTCGAAACGCCTGCAAACCCGCACTTAATTATCCATACAGATACCGAAACGGAGGATGCATCGGCGCAAAAGTTGCTGGCGTTTATTCTTTCGATTAAATAAGCCGTCGAATTCTAAATCTGCTTATCTTGCCAAAAATTATAGCAATATGGAATTTGGCCGCGTACCCGAAGAACAACTTAATCTGGTAGATTTCACCCTGCCGCCCAATCCGGATTTCACCCTGGAAACCTTACGCAACGCCGGCACAACCCAGCCCTTGCAGGTACGAGCGGGCTGCGCCAAATGGGGGCGTAAAGAATGGGTAGGCAAAATTTATCCACCAAAAACCAAAGACGCGAACTTTTTAGATGAGTATGTAAAGCACTTCAACTGCATAGAGCTTAACGCCACTTTTTACCAAACCTACGGCCCGGCCACTATAGCCAAATGGAAGGAGAAGGCTGATGCCAGTCCCGATTTTAAATTCTGCCCCAAGTTTTCGCAGAGTATCAGCCACATACGCAGGCTGAAGAATGCCGAGGAAATTACCACTGCTTATTACGAAGGTATTATGGCCTTTGGTGATAAGCTGGGGCCGTTGTTTTTGCAGCTGAGCGATAATTATACGCCCAAAAGCCTGCCCGAACTGACGGCCTACCTGGAAAGCCTGCCTACAGATGTGCCCGTATTTGTGGAACTGCGACATAAAGATTGGTTTGCGGTGCCCGAGAACAAAGAAGCCGTTTTCAGTATGTTCAGGCGGCTAAATATCGGCAGCATACTAACCGATGCCAGCGGCCGCCGCGATTGCCTGCACATGATGCTACCTACGCCACATGCCTTTATCCGCTTTGTGGGCAACAGCCTGCACCCAACCGATTACAGCCGTTGCGACGAGTGGGTAGACCGAATTATGCAATGGAAAGAATTGGGCCTGCAGTCCGTTTGGTTTTTTATGCACCAGCACGATGAACGCTATAGCCCTGAGCTATGTGATTACGTGATAGATAAGCTGAACCAACGATTGGGCACCCACCTGCTGCGGCCAACGTTTATCAGTAAAGACGATGGGCTTTCGGGCGCTCCTCAGCTGTTTTAAAAAATGCAATAGTTTGGCAAATCCAGCATCATCAGCGCATCTGAAATCTGGCATCTGTACATCCGGCCCTACATATCCGCAGCACGTGTACGGCTACGTTTGATGTAGTTGCGGAAATCTAATACAATGCCGGCAAAGAAGTAGAATATGAGCGGGAAACCTACCGCCAGGAACGACGAGTAGATAAAAAACAACCTTATCTTGGCGATAGACACGTTGAAACGTTCGCCCAGGTAAGTGCATACCCCGAAAGAGTAGCGCTCGAAAAAGGTGATGATCCGTTGTAACATATCAGACTGGTTTTAATATTTTTATTCCAACGCCGCAGTGCAGGCATTTCTTATAATCGCAATAATTGTTTTTTAGTTCCAATAGTGCCTGCGATTCGAATGCGGTGAAAATATTTACCCCTAAGGTAGCAAATTCTTGCGTAACATGGTTATTCTCAGCGGGAATATTTTCTAAAAGTTTTAAAGCCCGGCTAATGTAATATTGCTGTTGCATATGCTTGCCGTAACTGAACAGGAACAATGCCACCGTATTAAGCAATACGGTATCTACCGATGCCTGCCCAAAATGCTTGGCCGCAGGCGGCGACTCCTTATCAAAACGATAATGATTCTCCCAATAAGGGTTCACTTGTATGCCGGAAAAAAGCTTCCGCAGTTCTTTCACTTCCTTTACCTCCAGTATCTTCGAGAACAGGTGGTTGCTTTGCACCACCAGCGCGGCAAACTGCGCAAGCCGAATGGTAGGGAAATTCTGCGGCCGCATCCGCAGGAATTTCCAAAGGTGGTTTTCTATTTGGTTGATTTTTAGCTTCTTGCGCAGGTAATCGTATTCCTTTTTCAGGCTGCGCGGGTATTCGTCCGTGGGTTCGTTTTCTAAAAATCCGGCCTGGCCGAATATCAGGGCCTCTATTTGCAACGGGTTGTTTTTATGCTTCGCGAGGATGTTTTGCGGTAGCGATTTTGCCAGCAACTCGAAGGGTAACGCATTGGTTTTGAACCCGAAATTTGCAGCAAGGTATTGGTAAAAGGTTTCTTCCCAGTCGCCACGGTTGAGGGCCAGGGTAGCATCTACCGTCTCTGCGCGTTTTTCCAGGCGTTCTACCAGCACGCGGGTGAGCCAGTTTTGCATGGTGAGCGGATCTACCCGGCCTATGCTGGCCTCGCAAGGGATAATAGTTTGATTACCGAAAACAAGGTTATGGTAACGCTGGTAAAGATCCGCACTGATGCGGTTTTTCAATTCCAGCGTGGGCACACGGCGGCCCGATGGTAGCGTAACAGGCTGGTCGTCAGTGTGTACTACATGGAGGATTACGTTATCGTATGCACCATCGCCAGTATGCCCGTGGCGTTGCCAGTCGGACGAGCTGAGGTGTAGTTCGGCGTTGCCGGCCCATGTGGTATCTCCAATGCGGATACGGGCGTTCTGGAAGTCGGGCCCGGCATGGGTGTTATGTTGCCCTGCGGAAAAAATCTCCAGCTCTTCGCCCTCGGTGGTGCGCAAATCTAACCTGTCGAACAGGCGGAACTTCCAAACGTAGTGCAGAAAATCTTCGGTGAAAAGCATGAAGCAAGGTAATTAACAATACTGCCGAATGCAAATCCGCATCGGGGAATTTACGCCGGTTTTTGCCAAAAATACCGTCGGAAATTTCCGTGTTTTTGCCACAATAGACAAAAAAAAGGGTCGTTTTTACTGCCCCGGCGTTTTTTTCGGCTTGTATCATCGCAACCAACCTAAACCCTAGTGCAATGGCACCGCCCGGAAGCATTTTCGATAGCAAGAGCCTTTTGCGGCATAATGAAAAACTGCACTGCCCTGAAATAAACGTAGTGCAAAAGTCCGCCGGCGAAAAGCATCGGACGAGGAAAGATGAGTTTAAAAACAATTGGAGCTGTACAGTCCGTTTTTTAATTGGCTGTATTGTATTTATGTATATTCGGGAGTTAATCAAATTGCTAATTAAACTCTCAACCTTAATATGACGGGACGGGCAAAATTCATATTACGACTTTGCGCACTATGCTTTATCATTAGTAACGCGGCTTGCGGGCAAAGCAAAACTAACGGTGAGGTGGTTATTGTAGATCAAAATGTGGAGATTCCAATAAAGGCCTGCGTTGAAATAAATAGCAAAATTTTCGGCGGTTCGGTTGAACCGGTTGAGCTTTGCAAGTGCCTGATCCCCCGATTGTACGCCGACTTAAAAAACGATCCACAAAAATTGAAACTACTTAAAGATGGGAATTGGGATAAATTATCTTGGGAGAAGAAGGATTTGATAGTTAAGTATTATCAAAGTTGCATGGATAAATCGATAACGGTCGATTCCACAACGAAGCTTACCATTACACCAACAATGGCAGGCATAATGAAAAAACAGCTGAAAGATAAGTTAAAAGGGACTGGTATAGAAAAAACCAACGATGTAGATAAGTATTGTGATTGTTTAATAAGCAGCATGCAAACCGACTTTTCGGCTAATGAAATTATGCAACCCAATTTTAACCAAACCGCGAGTTATCAAAAAATGAACAAGAAATGCCTGGCAATAAGTAAAAAGGATAACACCAATTAAATGCGAAGAGTAAGCCCACCGAAGAAATCCTGAATTTTCTCAATGCTGGCCAATGCCTTAGTTTAGGCATGATACGAGGTAGTAAATTGGCCGTCGATTTTTCGTCGATAATAAAGCTGTAACAATGCAGCATGAATTTACTCTCATTGGCACTTAAAACCAACACAATAAACAAATGATTAAGAAGTACTCAGTACTGATAGGCATAATAATATCTTCTATCATCGCGGCGATTGCCGTATCTGTTTACCCCGGCGGCTCCCGGGTGGACCAAGACTCCATTGGGTTTAGCTGGGCACACAACTTTATCAGTAACCTGTTCGCAGCAAAAGCATTGAACGGTGCCGAAAATACATCAAGGGTATGGGCTTGCCTGGCCATGGTGCTTTTCCCCGTGAGCTATGCCATTTTCTTTATCAATATGGCTAAGAAAATACCGGATAAGATTGCCGGCTACATCCTGAAATATGTTGGGTTAGCCAATATTCTTTTTACTTTTTTGACCGTAATACCATCCCTGCACGATTCGATGCTGATTGTTTCGACCACTTTGTTTTGGACGGGCATCATCGTTACTACGGCTATCATCCTCAAAACAAAGCTAAGCCTGTTTAAATTCCTCTGCGTAATTTCTGTGTTGGTTTTTTACTACGGCGTGTACCTATGGGGTACCAGTAATTGGGAGTTGTTGCCCGGCATACAAAAGGTAAACTTTATCGCGCCCACGCTACTAATCCTCGGGCTGGAATATTTTACAAAAGCGGAGGATTTCGCTCATATAAAAACGCGAAAAGCAAAAGCGTAGGCCTGCTTCTGAACCATGATTTTTCGCGGGTTATTTATTTTCAGAAGTGCTCAAGAGGGCTTTGCCGTTCACACGATTTAAGGATTTCAATGATTTCCCTATAGTTTTTGTTTCATGGCCATCCTCTAATCCTACAAATCATGGTTCAGAATTAAATTTATATCTTGCCTGTAAAATCACTGCATTACCAATCATGACAGCACCCGCCACCGCACATACGCCAATCACCACCGCAGGCCGCATCAAATCAATCATAGGCGGTTCGCTGGGTAATTTGGTGGAGTGGTACGATTGGTATGTGTACTCGGCCTTCTCGCTCTACTTTGCCGATGCGTTTTTCCCGAAGGCCAATCAAACGGTGCAGCTTTTGAATACGGCCGGCATATTCGCCATCGGCTTTTTGATGCGCCCGCTTGGCGGCTGGCTGATGGGCACTTTTGCCGATAAGCATGGCCGGAAGGCAGCCCTCACCTGGTCGGTTTTGCTGATGAGCGCGGGCTCGTTGATTATCGCTGTAACGCCCGATTATCACCATATCGGCATAGCTGCCCCTATATTGCTGGTGTTTGCCCGTATTATACAGGGCCTTAGCGTGGGCGGCGAATACGGCACCAGCGCCACCTACCTCAGCGAGATGGCGGCCAAAAAGCACCGTGGTTTTTACTCCAGTTTCCAATACGTAACGCTCATTATGGGGCAGCTGATTGCCCTGGGCGTGCTGGTGCTGCTGCAACGCGTTTTCCTTACGGATGACCAATTGAAGCTATGGGGCTGGCGCATCCCTTTCGGCATAGGGGCCGTGCTGGCCATCATCACTATGTACCTGCGCCGCAGCCTGCACGAGCCTGCCGCCTTTACCCGCAAATCGACCACCCCACAGCAGCATAGCAACCGCGGTACCATCAAAGCGCTGATGCAGCACCCAAAAGCTGTGCTTACCGTTATAGGCCTTACGCTTGGCGGCACGGTGGCTTTTTATACTTTCACCACTTACATGCAGAAATTTTTGGTGAACACCAGCGGTTTCAGCAAGAATACGGCTACGCTGGTATCAACCCTCACGCTGTTTGTTTTTATGCTGGTGCAGCCGCTGTACGGCTACATCTCCGACAGGATTGGCCGCAAACCCATGCTGAGGGTTTTCGGCATTTTAGGTACGCTCACCACTATCCCCATCATGATGGCCCTCAGCAATACCAAAAACGAGTGGACCGCCTTTGCGCTTATCATGGCTGCGCTGCTCATCGTCAGCAATTATACCTCCATCAATGCCGTGGTAAAGGCCGAGCTTTTCCCTGCGCATGTGCGGGCCCTCGGGGTAGGCTTCCCTTATGCCATCGCGGTATCGGCCTTTGGCGGCACGGCGGAGTACGTTGCCCTGCTATTCAAGAACGCCGGCCACCAGGAGTGGTTCTACTGGTATGTTACGCTTTGCATAGCGGTATCGCTGGCGATTTATATCACCATGGTTGATACGCAGAAGCATTCGAAAATTGAAGAGGAGACAGGCTGTTAGTTAAAGGTTTTTCAATCTATTGTAAGTATGATTTTATATAATTAAAAGTTAATAAAAAATTAACCATTAAGTTATATATTTAAGACTTAACAAATAGCTATATGGAGAAAAAATTTACGTTCAAAAATGCAGGTTTAATTTTAGTATGTATTATGGCTTTTGCTTGTAAAAAAACATCGCCTGCAGATGAAGTTTTACAGCAACAAGCCGAAGCAACGGCCATCACGCCCCGGCTTACTGTAAATGCAATACCTGCCGGTGCCATACGCATTGTGCCGGATGCCAGAGCTCAATCCAATCCGTTGAAAGAAAGCAGCAGTGAGTTTGCTTGTCCGTTTTATGATGTATTAACCGGGCGATCGCACACGGGTGACGAAAATGGCACTACCTATTATGAGTATTCGTCATTAAAGGCCATTGATGCAACCGGCAACCGGTTAACTGGTAATATCACCGTCGAAGATGTGCGGTGGGAACCTTCATTTAAAGAATCGGTAGCAGGTGCGGGGTTTACAGCTGTGGTGGGGCGTGTTATAACCGGCCGTAAGCATAGTGGAGATGAAAATGGCCAAACGGCCTATCAAACCGGCGTTATAAAATTTAACGGTATGGCAACAACCATCAATACAGATGTGACCAGTACAGCCAATGTAAGTGAATCCCGGATTGGATGGTACAGAACAGGCCAATTCCAGTTAATGACAGGGAGGCACCACAGCGGAGATGAAAATGGACCTACCAATTTTACCAGCGCAACATGCGTGTTTGACCCTAATACGCCAATACCGGCACCATCAAACTATAGGGTGATCGTACGAATGAATTCAAGGGAGACGTATTTCCCGATGAACCCTATTGATTTTATCCATGCATCGCGGTTTAGAGAAGAGGTTGACCGGGGTGCCGACAATGGCTGGAGCAAAAGCTATGGCGGTTTTGTAGAGGGCAGTAACTCACATAACTATCCTGACAATTATGATATCCCCGTATCCATAATCAATAGTTATAAAACATCCAGTCCTTCCACGGTTAATCTGAGGCCAATGGACGATAAAAGAGACCCTAACCGGCACGGCGTTTTTCTGGAGCCGGATAATAACCTGGTTGGTGACCTTAACCCAAGTGGTGCTGTACCCGTTTTTAGGTATCCATCACTTGATGGCACCAAAATACAATACTGGCTATTTTATGGTTACGACAACGCAGAGATAAGTGCAGGTATCGGTCTTTCTCACCAGGGAGACTGGGAGAATTTTATTATCAATAAAAATTCAAGCGGCAGTTTGGTGAGTATAACGCTAAGTCAGCACACCAATAGCCAAACGGTTCCGATAGCACAGGTGATTACATCTGTAACAAATAATATCCCCACTATAACTATTTACAGCGCTTATGGTACGCATGCCATGTATCCCGCCATTGGTAATTATAACTATGGTACCGACCATTGTGACAATGGCTATCAATATGCCGTAACAGATTATGCTTTGGATCTTATTTTGCAGCCTTGGCGCGACTATGCCGGCGCGTGGGGCGAGGTTGGGATTAAGAAAGAAACGACAGGCCCATTAGGCCCGTGGTATAAAAGATCATTTGCCGGGCCGGAACCCGTGAAGCCGCCATTGCCGCCAGTTATATCTTTAGCAAATGACGCCCGCATTACTAAAAGCAACTCGTTTTCAGCTCTTAAATAAATATCTTCGAGGCTATTCCTAAGCAGTGGATAATGTAAGGGATATTTACAATTATCAACGGAATTGGGCTATCTGAATATCATTAAATAATTATGAATATGTGTTTGTGAGTTTTACAATAGCAGCCTTGTTTTTTAATAAGGCCGCTATTGTTTTATTTGCGCTCGGCTTGTCCGAAAACTATAAGGTGTAAGGCCCAAACGGTCCTTGATAGTGGGAATCATTAACCCAGAGTAAGAGTGTCGCGGATGACTGCGAATCTGAAAGAAGCCAGCGGTAAATCTCCGGCCTGACGAACGGTAAGCGGATCAGGTAGTCACGATTGGGTGAACTTGATATTCAGCATTCCGTGTTCGATATTCTTCCTCCTACTTAGATACCAGCCCCGATATCACATTGATACTCAACGCAACGATCGCGGTATTAAACGCAAACGCGATAAGCCCGTGCGCCCATACGATGCGGCGGATACGGCGCGAGGTGATCACCACATCAGATACCTGGAAGGTCATGCCGATAACGAAGGCGAAGTACACAAAATCCAGATAATCGGGGTCTTTCATATCTGCGGGGAATTCCAGGCCGCCAAGGGGTGCTTTTTTTCCTCCGTCTGTAGTATAATAAAGGTGGGCGTAGCGCATGGTGTAAACGGTATGCACCAGCCACCACGATATTACTACTGCGCTCATGGCTAAAATAATGTAGCCGCTCACGGTTTCATCGGATTGCCCTTTTGTCGACTTGAGCAGCAGATACATGGCTACCAGGCTCACCAGCGACGCCGTCATCACGAAGATGAAGATCAGGTAACGGCTGCTGTCTTCCAGGCTGGCTATACGGCGAATCTCGCGGGGGTGTGCCCATAGGATGATGATCCAATCGAGAATGATGATGCTCAAAGCTACGGCTATCCAAACGATAAGCGTAACCGCCGGCACCGAAGGGATATGCCGCGCAAAAAAGAAAGCCACCAGCCCCATCAACAAGGAGATATATAGCCGGTAATGCGCATCGAGCCGAAGGAGGAGATATTTTTGGGGTTCTTTTACGTAGTGGTTCATTTTAGTTCATGGTTCATAGTTGATAGCTGGTTCATGGCCTATAGTTCATGGTTCATGGTAGCTGCAACCCTCCGGCCATGCACCATGAACCATCAACTATGAACTAATCCTCAACAATTTCCGCCACGCGGCCAACCTGCCCATCTTCCAAACGTACCTTAATTCCGCGGGAATGGAATGCCGAACTGGTAAGCAGTTTTTCTACTATGCCACGGGTAAGCTTGCCGCTGCGCTGGTCTTTCTTAAGGATGATATCTACTTCGAGGCCGGGGTATATGTCTGCCCTGTTTTGTCCGTTCATACCTGATATATAAATTTACTCATCGAGCATTAGTTTGCTTCAACTTTGCTAAATTAAGCAAATGAAATCTAAACTATTATTACTCTTACTACCATTAACTTTTTTGGGATGCGGCAACAAAAAGCCGGTTTTATTGAGGCTGCATTATAGCCCCGGTGACGAAATTACTTATATTTTCCAACAAAAAACGTTCGGTACCAGCGAGTTTGAGATCAATAACGAGACTGAAATGAAGTTGTCAGTAGATTCCGTTAATGGCGACAATATTACTTTTGCGGGCAAACTCGTTGCGCTTAAAACACATAGCAAAGTGATGGGACAGGAAGAAGACTACGATTCCCGAAAAAATGGAGCCGACATGAACTACCAACAGCGCGAAATGCATCAATCTTTCATGAAAGCGTTGTCAGAAAACTACACCCTAACTATGAATAACCGGGGCGTTGTTGTGCAGCCTTTTAAAAATTGGAGCGGCGCTGTTGTTGAGGCTCCCATAGATATTAATGTGGCTCAATTGGTGTTTCCAGAAAAACCTGTCAGCGTAGGATATACGTGGACAGCTAAGCGTAAAAATCCTATCCTGAACAGGGAAAATACTTTTAAGTACACCATAGACAAAATCACCGACACAGAAGTTATAATTGCCGTTGAAGCCGATCTGTCTCTAAAACCCTTAACAGCGGATGCTAAATCGACAGGAAAGTACACTATTGATTTAAAAACCGGCAAGTTGCTTACCGGCTATATGGAAACTAAGCTACCAACCGTAAATGGCAGGGCACTAATGTCAATCTTTACGCAGTAAATATTACTTATTTTACCAGCGCAGCGATAGCCTGCTCCACCTTCTCAAACCCAAAGCTACCCAGCACTTTATCCATTGCGGCGCTTATCTGTGCGTTTTGCAGGTTGCCGATGCTGCCTTCGTGGGTGTGGCTGATGTTCATATCGGGGTTAAAATCGCCTTGCTCTATCGCCAGGCCTACTTGTTTATAGGCATCGCGGAAGGGGGTGCCGTTCAATACTGCGCGGTTTACTTCTTCTACGCTGAAGAGGTAGGCGTACTTGGGGTCGGCTAAAATATCGGTGTTTACTTTGATGTTCTGCAGCATAAAGGTGGCCATGTGCAGGCAGTTAAGCAAATCGGCAAAGGCGGGGAACAGGAGTTCTTTAAGTAATTGCAGTTCGCGGTGATAACCCGATGGCAGGTTGGTGGTCATCATGGCTACATCGTTTGGCAGGGCCTGCAGACGGTTGCATTTGCCGCGCATAATTTCCCATACGTCCGGGTTCTTTTTATGCGGCATGATGCTGCTGCCGGTAGTCAAATTCTCGGGATAGCTTACGAATGCGAAGTTCTGGCTCAGGTACATGCATTGGTCCATAGCCATTTTGGCCAGCGTTGCCGCTACGGAAGATAGCGCCTGCGCAATAATGCGCTCGGTTTTGCCACGGCCCATCTGCGCGTAAACCACGTTATGGTTGAGGCTCTCGAAACCAAGAAGTTCGGTGGTCATGGTCCTGTTCAAAGGGAAGGACGAGCCGTAACCTGCGGCAGAACCTAATGGATTTTTATTGGTGATCTTCCAGGCGGCAAGCACCATTTCCAGATCGTCGGCAAGGCTTTCGGCGTAAGCACCGAACCAAAGACCGAAGGATGATGGCATAGCCACCTGTAAATGGGTGTAACCGGGCAGCAAAACCTCTTTGTGCTGTTCGCTGAGTGTGATAAGCTGGCGGAAGAGTTTATCTACCTCCTCAACCACTTCCTGTATCTTATGGCGGAAGAAAAGTTTCAGATCTACCAGCACCTGGTCGTTACGCGAGCGGCCGCTGTGTATCTTTTTGCCGGCATCGCCAATGCGTTGGGTAAGCAGCATCTCTACCTGCGAATGCACATCCTCTACACCATCCTCTATCGTAAAATTATTGTTTTGGATATCGGCATAAATAGCTTTCAGTTCCTGTTGTACAAGGGCCAAATCTTCGGCGCTCATCAGGCTGATGCTCTCCAGCATAGTGGTATGGGCAAGGGAACCAAGCACATCAAAAGCGGCCATTTCGCGGTCGAGCTCGCGGTCGCGACCTACGGTGAAGTTCTCTACTAATTGGTTTACGTTAGTCGTTTTTTGCCAAAGCTTTGCCATGCTGCAAATATAAAATTAAATGGGGGTTGTTAGCATGTAAGTTGGCAAAGGGGTTTCACGCAAAGGCGCCAAGACGCAAAGTTTTCTTGATTGGTATGGATGATAGAAGATGATATTACAATTCCTTATCTTTACCTCAAACAGCTTAAGCCTCTTACATGCGCCTGGCCCTAAAACGCTTTCTTAATATCAGGCAACGGCCGTATGAACTATTCGGATTGTTTGCTTTAGGTTTTTTTCTGCTTTCTTTTATACCATCTGAGGGAAGTATCGATTTCCAAATGCACGATAGTTACTTCGTTATACAACCTAATTTCCTGTTTGGTTTTGGAGCTATTTACTTCCTATTTACTTGGATGCTGTACGTCATAGCCAAGAAAATAATTTGGTATAAATGGTTAACGTGGATTCATGTAATGCTAATGATGATATCAATAATTACGATATTTCTGGTCATAAGCAAAGTGTACCCCTTTTACGGGCTGGGTGGCACAAGTAGGCGATATTACGCTCTGGAAGTTCAGCCTGAAGAAGTGTTGCGGTCGTACAAATTCTTTATTTTACCAGGTTTATCGCTGTTGGTAGCACATGCTGCCTTCCTTGTCAATATATTGGGCGGGCTTGTAAGGAGCTTCATTAAATCTTGACAACATAAACGCCTCAGCATTCCTTCTTTGCGCAGTGCAGAAGATTTCTCCCTCGCTATCGCTTGGTTCGAAATGACAACGGGGGATAATGTAATTTCTAATCAAGGTTGTCGATACGATAGAGCAGCGGGTGGGAATGAGCAGAAGGGCGAAAGATAAAACTTATAGGCGTGCAAGCGGACATGCATTATGGCTATTTGACTCACCCCGACGGCCCCGTATACGGGGCGTCGGCCCTCTCTGCTGCGCAAAGAGGGCTAAGAAAAGAATATATTGAAGCTACCCTCTTTGCGGAGCAGAGAGGGTGCTCGAGCGGAGCAATGACCGGGTGAGTCGACTCTCGTCGCGGACATTGACAACAATGCACAACCGCTCTGCTTGGTTCCATTGCATAGCGAAGAAGATTTTTCGCTGTCGCTCAAGAGATAGTTTCTCGTAGCTGCGCTTCCCTCGAATGACAATAAGGTTTAAATCGTAAATCTAAAATCAAACAATCTTAGATAACATTTCAATATACAGCGCTATCCCTTTGCCAATCTCGTCCACATAAATAAACTCATCTGCCATATGCGAGCGGGCGCTATCGCCGGGGCCTATTTTGATGGATTGGATATCCAGCAGCGATTGATCGGATGTAGTAGGGGAGCCATACGGCGTGCGGCCAAGCGAGATACCGGCCTGTACGAACGGATGGTTCTTATCTATCTTGGATGGTTTCAGCCGGATGGAGCGTGGCTTAACATCACAGCTTACATGCTCACGGATAATCTCCAGCACTTCTTCGTTGCGGTAGGCATCGGTTACGCGCACATCTACCGTAAATGTGCAGGTGGCGGGCACCACGTTATGCTGCGAGCCGGCGTTGATAATGGTTACCGACATCTTTATCGGCCCGAACACTTCAGATTCTTTAGGGAACTTGTAGTTGCGGAACCATTCTATATCGGCCAGTGCCTTATAAATGGCGTTCTCGCCTTCTTCGCGGGCGGCGTGGCCGGCTTTGCCATGGGCGGTGCAATCCAGTACCATCAGGCCGCGCTCGGCAACGGCAAGGTCCATGAGGGTGGGTTCGCCTACGATGCCAAAATCAAGCTCGCCCAGATCGGGGATGATAAGTTCCAGCCCGTTTACGCCGGATATTTCTTCCTCGGCGGTGGTGGCCAGGCAAAAATTGTATTTTAAACCCGCTGCGTCGAAGTAGTATAAGAACACCGCTATTAGCGATACCAGGCAACCGCCGGCATCGTTGCTGCCCAGGCCGAAGAGCTTATCGCCCTCTATTTTGGCATCGTAAGGGTCGCGGGTGTAGCCGGAGTTTGGTTTAACGGTATCGTGGTGTGAGTTGAGCAGGATAGTGGGTTTTGCGGCATCGAAATGTTTGTTCCAAGCCCATATGTTGTTGAGCTTGCGGTGGGTTTGCACGCCGTGTTGCTGCAGGGTTTGTTCTATAAGGTCGGCCGTGCGGTCTTCCTCTTTACTAAAAGAGGGTATCGAAATCAGTTGCTGGAGCAGGGTGACTGCCTGTTGCTGAAGGGTTGCTATATCTGCCATAGATGCCGGGAATATTCCCGATGATGTCGGCAAAATTACTGCTTTTTTACGGAAAGGTAAATAGCTTTGTGGGTTTATGATTTTATCAGGCTCACGTCAACCATGCCTAAAACATCTACTTTGTTGGCAACGATGTCCAAATTATAACGTTTTATCCGTTGGTCGTCTATGTACGATGTAGTGCTGATCCTGCCCTCTATAAACAATGTGATGCCATTGGCTAAACCCGTTACCTCGGGCGTGAATAATTTTTCCGGAATCCGTATCCGATGGGATTCGCGATGCTCGACGTAATTAGTGCCTTTTTTCATTTGCTCCGCAGTAATTAAGTTAAAACATAAAAACAACAAGCCGCCTGCCATTTTTTGTTCGAAAGGCCCCTCTGCTATACCCAATAAAATTACTTTGTTTACTCCCGAATTACTAAGCATCCTGTAGGCCATCCTTTGCAAAACAAAATTTCGGCTTTGTATAAAACTTACAGTTAGTATAAATACTCATTTAGTTGGTAATAAATACCTATTTATGGCGGCAGGGCGTATTGAGGCCAGCGAGCGAGTTATGCGGTATGCTTTGCCTGACAGCCGCGCTTAGCTATTGGTGTGGGAGGGAGGGGGAGCCCTGTTATCCGATGATTTGATTTAATACGGCATACCGTACCAGCGCTGCTGTATTACGGGTGCCTGTTTTATTGATAAGGCTTTGGCGATGGCTTTCGATTGTGCGCCTGCTGGTAAATAGTTTACCGGCAACTTCTTCGTTTGTAAAGCCCTGGGATATCAGTACCAGAACCTCTATCTCACGTTTAGAAATGTCTGTAGCCAATCCAACTCCATCTGCTGTTGGGGTTAATTGCAATAGTTTATCCAGCAGTTTAAGGGCTATTTCGTTGCACAGGTAACGCTGATTGGTATTTGCCACATGGCGTATGCCAAAAATGAGCTCGTCGGCGTTCACGCTTTTTAGCAAGTAACCCATAGCACCAGCCTTAAAGGCTTGCAGTATGTATTTTTCTTCGTCGATACGGGATAGTATTACCACTTTTACGGCCGGATATGCCTGTTTTATTTCGGCCGTAAGCTGAATGCCATTTAGCAGGGGGAAAGTTATGGCGGTAATAACAACATCCGGTGCAGGGTTTTCATTCAGCCATTGCAAAGCAGATTCCGCGTCTCCAACCTCAGCAATAACGGCTATATCTGTTTCTTTTTCTAAAAGGGATTTAATACCATTACGTACTACCGTATGACCTTCGGCCAGCAGAATTTTTATCATTAAAGAAATACTAAGAATTATGTAATGAAAAGGTACCGGGAAGTATACTGGTGGAAATAGCAAAGAATAAGTAAAACTACGGATAAAGCCTTGCATTAACGCCATGAATTGGTAATAAACCGAAACAGGCGTATTAAAACACAAAGGGGACGCCTGCGTAACCAAGCTATGCTACGGTTAACCGCCTATAAACAAGAGTAATATCCCATGAAAAGGCATGCCCATCGCAATGCGCGGGGGCCAAGTGATTTGCGTGGATGATTTGCATGCGGGAGACGCAAAATATTGCGTCTCTACGTGTCGGCAACCCTACCAGATTTTTTGATTTTTCGCCGTAGAGACGCAATATTTTGCGTCTCTCATTTTGCAATGCCGATTTGCATTCCTGAGTTGCTGCCTATTCATGTGCTATTACCTGGGCCAGGGGCCTTACCGTTAGCAAAACAACCTTATCTCCGCCCCACACATTAAAAAAACAAAAAAGTTTTTGCGTTTACGTTGTAAAACGCCGGCCATTATTCAAGCAACAACGGGTCGTCGTCGTCGCTGAGGCTCAAATGTATCATATCGCTTCCGGCTATGCCCTCTACCGAGCCTTTGATATGCGCCGCGTTCAGCAACACCTTATCCAATTGTTTCTCGCGTGCTTTCCACATTTTCTCCATGGCATCGCGTTCTTTTTGGATGGATAGGCGCATACTCATGTAGCCTTCGCGGATAGCCTTCCATTGCTCGGAAAACTCAGCACTGGTGAGGTAATCATACAGCAGGTGCATCTTATCGCCTTTGTTGTCCTGTGCTTTGGCCAGATTAGATAGCTTTATCACGCCATCGCGCAGGATATAGCTCACGGCCCTTACCTCATCAAAACTGCATATCCATACCCCGTCGCGCTCGCCGAAGCAGTCCATGCCTTTTGGGTAGCATTGGGTTACTATTACGGCAACATCAACGCCCTGGGCGCGCATATCCTTCTTCAGTTTGTCTATCCAGTCGCCGCCGAAGGCGGTGGTGCGTTTGCTTTCGTATATAATTTTGCCGCATTCCTGCCCAAACTGGTTGCGCACGGTTTGCACACAGTCGGCCCCGCGAACACCTTTGCCCACCTCACTTATCACATCAAAGGGGAAGTAGGTACGCAGCAATTCTTCCAGTATCAGCTCCTGCGCTTCGCCCTGCAGTTGCATCGAGCCTTGCTCGGCGCGGCGTTTCATCTCGTCAACCAGGCGTTTCTGGTCTTCCAGCTGCTTTTCCATTTCTTTTACCTTTAGCTGATGCTCGGTGTCTTTAATGGAGTATTTTTCGGTTTCCTGTTTGCGTATCTGTTCGCTCAGTTCGGCGCGCTGCTCCTGCAATTTGCGTTGGGTAGACAGCTCCAGCTCTTCTTCTTTTTGCTTGAGGCTTTGCTCGCGTTGTAAAAACTCCAGCTCTTTCTGGCGCGATTCCTTTAGTTTTTCGGCACTGGCGTTTACCGAGTTTTGCAGCATCAGCAGCTGGTTCTCAAAATCGGAGGCGATATCTTTGCGCAGGTTTTCTTCCAGCGTAAGCTGCAAAGCCTTTTTTTCGGTGCTCAAGCGCTGCTCAAATTCCTGTTGTTGCAGTTTTTGGCGGCTGAGGAAATCGTCGTCTTTTTTGCGGTATTCTTCTTCTTTCTGGCGGGTATAATCCTGCATCTTCAGCCTTAGCTGCTGCTTGTATTCCTCGGCCATAACCTCCTCAATAGGGAAACCATGTCCGCAGCTGGGGCACTTAACTTCTGTAGCCATAAATGAATTTCACGAATTGAGTGAACACGAATTTCACTAATTCAATCGAATTACACGAATTAAAAAAGGTATTGTGGAGAAAAATGCTCAAAATATTAGCCGCCGAATTTAACCACAAAGGACACAAAGAGAGAAGCACAAAGTACACAAAGGGTAAGGTTTTATATTAAATTGCAAGGCTTAGTGCTCTTTGTGAATGCCATCATGCCAATCTTTGTGCGCTTTGTGGTTCAATCTCTACCAAACCAAAAGAGGCGCAAATCGCGCCTCTCTAATCTCTTATCTTTAGCCTCTAATCTCTAACTTAGAAATCGTGGTATAAATTACGGAACGTAGTGCGCATACCAAAGGTGATAATGGCGTTTTTACGGTCGTTCGGATCAATACTTCTCATCGTTCGTCGGTAAATCCCGCCCAGTTCAAAACGGAGGTTGTATTTAGGGTTTACCAGGAACGATACGGTTCCTTCGGCGTAGTATAGAGAGGTACTTATTCCCTGCCCTACCACGGCAGTTGGGTTCGCAACGTTGTATGGTGCATTGATGTTTTTACCATTGTTTTCGTTAGTGCCATCCAGTCCGTATTTGGCGTAATTAAGCTGCCCCTGGAAATCCACGCGACCGATAGAGTAGTTTAGCAAGCCTACAAACTCCCTGAAGTTTGCGCCAAGCGGATGTGCCAGCGGGTCGCCATAGAAGGTATAGCTGGCCAGCATGTTGGCATCCGAGTAGGTGTAAGGCTTTACGGTGTTGAACTCCACTAAATAGCTGAGGTTCTTTACGCCGCCCACGTCTCCGCCGCGCAAGCCAATTTGGTAGCCATTGCTGCTTTTGCTGGCGCCTGCTGCCGTTTTTTGATTATCGAGGATAACCTGCGCATACAGGGCATTTTTATCGAACACTTTATACTTACCGGTAAAACCGAACAATACGTTATTCGGCGTAGCCGAATTGTTGCCTGCCGTAAAAAACAGCGGGTTAATATAGTTTACGTCGAAGCCGTGGCGGTTGTCCTGGTCGTCGGCTTCGGGCGTTATAACTGCGTTGAAGAATCCTAAAGAAAGGCTCTTGGTGGCGTTCCAATCTAAATAATGGTACAGCGCATATTTTCGTCGGTTGCTGCCAAAATCGTCGAACTTAGGGGCTTTGATGTCCTGTAGGTAGGTCCACATCATCATATACTGCACGGGGCCAATGTTTGCCGTCATCCGCAGCAGGGGGTAATTGGCCGAAAAGTCTGACAGCAGCAACGAGCGGTAGCCATCGCCGATAAAGGTTTTATCCTGCCCCAGGGCAACGTTGAAATACCTGGAAGGCGTGTAAGATAACATAGCCGTTACGTACGAATAATCCTTCTGTGCTTTGCCGAAGCTACGATCGTAAGCCTGCCCCGGAACGAAGCCCGAGGAGTCTACGTATTTGTTATAGTAGTTGGGGAACACCGCCTGGTTTTCGTAAGCGCTGGTATAAAATGAGAATTTTTTGCCAATGGTACCGCCTACCTGGAAACCGCGGGTATTGATGCCCAAAGGCGTTTTTAAACCGTAGCCAAAAGGTTTGAATGCGGCAGGCGTGTTGCTTTTATCCTTAAAATCTTTGCCGAAGATGTTATCGATCAATATATCGGCGTAAAAAGTGTAATCTTTTTCTTCTACCTGAAGCAGGTGTTCGTTCAGCAGCTTGCGGCCAAACCAGTTTTTGCGGTCGGTTTTAACGCCAACGTTCATCAATTCGTTATATCGGGCAGTTAGCGAGCTATCTATCAAAAAAGGGCGCAGCGACGTGTGCATGCCATTGCTTTTTGAGTAAACCTGGGCATTAAATTTTTGGTACAGCTGGTAAGATTGCGGCAGGTAAACCGACTGAGCCTTAGCTATTCCCGAAAAAAATAGCACGCAAGCGGCTATCGTTATGATTTTGCGTGGTAACAGGGGCAGGTTTTTTTGCATCGCAACAAAATAAGTATTATTTATCGTAACATTAAAGTACCAAATTGAATTAAATATCAATACTTACGCAGCCTCACCTATAACCTCTCCAAAGGAGAGGACTTTTTTGCAATTTTAGCATATTTCAACCGTTTAGAGGCCTTCTCCTTTGGAGAAGGGTTGTGATGAGGCTTCGTGTTAATTTGTGTTAAAATTATTAATGTAAGCCGCTTTTTCTTAATATAACTTATAAAAATACTGATATTTGCCGCGCCCATTAGCTATCCGTAGTACATGCAATACAATAAAATCAACAACCTTTTAGGCTGGCTTTGCTTTATTATAGCCTCTACCACTTACATCTTAACATTAGAACCTTCCGTAAGCTTTTGGGATTGCGGCGAGTTTATCTCCTGCGCCTACCGCCTGCAGGTATCGCACCAGCCGGGCTACCCTATGTTTGCCATGCTGGGCAAAGTGTTCTCCTTACTATCATTCGGCAATAATACCAAGGTGCCTTTCTTTACCAATATGGGTTCGGCAATTGCCAGCGGCGCTACGGTAATGTTTTTGTTTTGGACTATAACCGCTATGGCCAGAAAGCTGGCAGCCGGGCGCGAAAAGGATTTTGGCAACGCGCAAACGTACCTTATTATGGGCTCGGGCCTGGTGGGCGCTCTGGCTTTTACCTATACCGATACGTTCTGGTTCTCGGCGGTAGAAACCATCGTGTTCGCGCTATCGTCGCTTTGTATCGCTGTGGTATTTTGGGCCATATTGAAATGGGAGGCCCACGCCGATGAACCCGGAGCCGACAGGTGGATTGTTTTCATTGCGTATGTAATGGGTCTTTCTATCGGTATCCACCTTTTGAATTTGCTCACCATCCCGGCCATCGCGCTGGTTTATTACTTCCGCAGGTCAAAAAATATTACTACTAAAAGCACTATCATTGCCTTTTTGGTGGGCGTGGTTGTTTTGGGCGTGGTGCAATATGGTATACGCGGCTACACGGTAAAGCTTGCCGCATATTTCGACCTTTATTTCGTAAACACCCTCGGCTTCGGTTTCGGCACCGGCGCCTTGTTCTTTTTGCTGCTGCTGATAGGGGCCATCGTTTTTGGGATATGGTACAGCATCCGGTACAAAAAGCCGGTGCTTAATTTGATATTGCTCTGCGTGGCGTTTATATACTTCGGTTACGGCTCGTTTGCGTATATCCCTATCCGTGCCATTGCCAACCCAAACCTCAACAACTCGCACCCCGATAATGCCTTTACGATGTATGGTTACTTAAACCGCGAGCAATACGGCGATAACCCACTCCTCATTGGCCCTTATTTCGATGCTAACGTTACCGACAGAGTAGAGGGGAGCATCATTTACCGCAAAGGTAAAAGCCAATACGAAATGGCCGACAGGAAGTTAGAATACAAGTACGATCATAATACGCTTTTCCCCCGCATGTACAGCACCGACCCTAACGACGTTGGCTTTTACAAGCAATGGCTGCAAATTCCCGACGGGCAAACACCCAATTTTATAGATAACCTAAGCTGGCTGGGCAGCTGGCAAATATACCAGATGTACGTAAGGTACTTCTTATGGAATTTTGTGGGGCGTTATAATGATGAGGATGGCCAGCAAAGCACCGAATGGTACGACGGCAACTGGACCAGCGGCATCTTCGACGGCGGCAAGCATCTGCCAAAATCTATACTGAACAACCCTACTTACACCCCGCTTTATGCTCTGCCCTTAGTGTTGGGGTTGGTGGGCATGGGGTATCAGCTCAGCCGCAAAAAACGCGATGCGCTTATTGTTGCCTTGCTTTGGTTTTTTACCGGTATAGCGGTGGTGCTTTACGTAAACCAGCCATCGGTGCAGCCGCGAGAGCGCGACTACTCGTACGTGGGATCCTTTTATGCCTTTGCCATATGGATAGGGCTGGCAGTAATGGGTTTGGGCGATATCAGGAAGGGGATAATTTCCGGGCTTATTGATAGTTTTGCTCAATTTTTTGCCATGATAGTTGGATGGGTAGCCGCTCCGTTCAGTAAAAAAATCGAGGGTTTTGCCATTAAGCTGCAAACATCCTTCAACAAGGTTAGCCCAAAGGCGTTCGGCATACTGGTTACGCTTTTATGCCTGGCCGGCGGGCCGGTGCTTATTGGGTGCAAGGAGTGGCGGGCGCACGACAGGTCGACCAAAATGACCCCGCACGATATGGCCTACAACTACCTCATCTCCTGCCCGCCAAACGCTATTTTGTTTACCTATGGCGATAACGATACGTACAGCCTTTGGTACGATCAGGAAGTAGAGGGCATACGCCCCGATGTGCGCCTGGTGAACCTGAGCCTGTTTACTGCGGATTGGTACATCCGCCAGATGCAGAAAACCATGAATAAAAGCGCGCCGCTGCCTATTACTATGCCATTTGATAAGTATAAGGAGGGCATCCGCGATGGTATTCACTACACCGAGAGCGGTATAAAAGGTTATACAACCATACAGGAGGTCTTCAATTTTATTACTTCTGATGACCGTAACCTGCAAGCCCAAACCGGTTCTGGCAAGTATGTTAATTATTTGCCAACCCAAAACTTTAAACTGAATATTAATGCCGATGATGTATTAAAGAACAAGGTGATTACGCCAGGGCAGAAGGGCCGGTTGGATAGCGTGATGAAATGGCGATACCCTGCCGAATGGGTAACTAAAGAGGACCTGGCCCTGTTTGATATACTGGCCCATAATAACTGGAAACGCCCCATCTGCTTCACTACCACTATAGGCACCAGCAATACGGTTGGCCTGATGCCTTACCTTTACAAAGAGGGGTTTGCTTATCACCTGATTCCGTTTAAGGTCGATACCGCTAACCACAATCAGGATAGTAAGACCAATACGCTGGTGATGTATGATAACGTGATGAACAAATTCAGGTTCGGCAATTTCAAAAAGGCTAAGTACCTGGATCACGAATCGGTTACGATGTTTTACCCGGTAATGATGACCACCTTCCTGGATCTGGCAACCAATTTGGCAGCCGAAGGCCACGGCGATCTTGCGTTAAAGGCCTTGCATAAATTTGATGAGGAAATGCCGGAGGACCTTTACCCTTATGTAGATATTGCGAAGCGTAAATCGTCTCTGGCCGAAATTGCCTACCGCCTTGGCGATATAAACCTGGGTAATAAGTTTACCAATAGCATACACGATTATATTAAAGACCTGTTGCAGTTTAATTACTACAACCTGCAACACCACCAATCATGGTTAAACCCGCGCGATGTGCGTATCTCACTGGGGATGCTTGAAGATCTTTCCGGCGCAGCGCAGCAGCAGCACCAGGATGCGCTTTATAAATCGCTTAGTGCCGACTTAGAAAACTATCGCACCAAGCTGCAGGTAGTGTTTAATATGTAGTATTAGGCAATACATACCGATATGTAAAGGCCTCCGCGCGATTATCGTGCGGAGGCCTTTTTATTGCATGATGTTTTTTGATGTACCGTTGTAGCTTACTGCTTTGGCTCGGGCAGTTTAAGGTCCTTATTAAAATTAGGGAACAGCTTGGGCACCATAGCGATGGTGTTTTTGTTAAGGTCTAAAAAGCTCCAGTTTTTACCCTTATCGCTGCTTACGGCCAGCAGGTTGCTGTTAACTTTCATGGTAGTCCCGCCAACCTTCATGCTGATGTACTCGGGCACCAGGCAATGTATCTCGGTACCAGCCTTGTAAAATTTCCCAGGCGTGCCTATAGTAGCACTCTCAAAGCTTACGCCCTGGGCGGTCATTTGCTGCATGCCTGTAGTCATCATTTGCAGCATTTTGGCCTTGCCGCCGCCCAATTGCAGGGCCTTGGGGTAGGTATGGTTAATTACGGTCGCATAATCGTTGTGTACCAAAGCATCGGCAACAACGGTGGCTTGTTTTTTTACCACTTCGGGGTCTTGCGCGTAAACAGCTGCCGGCAACAGCAGCAGCACTAATAGTTTAATTGATTGTTTCATTTCTTCTTTTGAGTACTTTTTTTACCAGTATTTTTTTGGCGAGGGCGCGGGTGCCATCCACCTTGTCGGTTATTTTTAGGCCAAGCAACTCGCTTACCATATTATAAACATCTACGTTAGGGAAACTTTTGATGGTTATGCGCTTGCGGAATGCGGGCCCCCAGGCGTAAAAGGTGGCGTGCATATCCTTCACCACGGTGGGGTCGAAACCGTGCCAGCCGGGGTGCAGGTTTGTGCGGTTGGCCAGGTTAAATACCTTTGGCCACTCGGGTATCAGCAGTATATCGCCTATGCGGTTGTGCCAATCGTCCGTCGCACCGTAATGGAATTTGGCCGGCATATTGGTTTTTAGGTACACCTTGTAATAACCTTGTGCATCTTTGGTCAGCTGGTCGAAAGTGCTTTGGATAGCCGTTTTATCCTTTGCGTAAAGCTCTACCAATGTGCCGTCGCCCGATATCCGGAACTTAGCGGTATCTATAGCAGCGGGTATGCCCAGCGGGCTTTGGTTTTCAACCTGCGTCATCCCGTGGTCGGCCACGAAGACGAAGTTTACATCCAGCCCGGTAGTTTTAACGGCTTTGTACAACTCGTTCACCGCCGAATCTACATAGAGCACCTCGCGGCCTGTTTCGGGTGCGTCGGGTCCGTAGGTATGCCCGGCATGATCTACCTGGGGCAGGTAAAAAGTGATGAAATGCGGTCGCTCTTCTGGCGGCAGCTTAAGCCAGTTTACAACAGCGCCTATGCGGCGGGTCATGTCTATCTGTTCGTTGTAGATGTAATAGTAAGTTGGGCGGGTGTTTTTTATGGCCGCTTCTGATGCTACCCAGTAAAAACTTGCGGCCAGCATATTCTGCTGCTCGGCCAGTACCCAAAGCGGGGTGCCTCCATACCAGGTGCCGTCGGCCACCTTGGCTTTATTGCTCATGCTGTAGCTGTCGTTGCGGTCGCGGTCGTAAAAGGAGTTGTTCACCAGGCCCGAGTGCGAGGGGTAAAGCCCGCTTACCAGCGCATAGTGGTTGGGGAAAGTTACCGAGGGGTAGGAGGGTACCATCGATTTGGCATGCACCCCATCGTTACGGAGCCTCTTGAGGTTGGGAGCGTTGTATTTATCCACATAATCCCAACGGAAACCATCGGCAGAAATCAATATTATGTAGGGCTTTTTTTGCTGGGCCAGGCTGTTTTTACGGCCCGCGACGATTTTTTGGGTGGTATCTGCAGGCTGTTGCTTTTGGCAAATGCCCGCAAAGCAAAGCATCATTAAAGCCGCTAATATGCTGTATTTTTTCATTTGGGGATACTATGGCTTCAAAAGTATATAAATACAGTTAACAAATTGATACTATAACATTAATGTTGCAGCCCTGGCCAAGTCCATCCAGCAGGAACGCCCATTGGCGGCGCATGTTGCATTTACAGCATTCTCTTCTCAATTTTTGGCAAATCCGGCCAAATCAGGAAGCTTAGCCTTATCTTGTCCGGATGATGAAGAAATATGCTTTGTTGGTATTTGTTTTAGCGATGGTAAGTGCAGCCTTTGCCCAACCCGATGGCTCGCCGGTGGCAGTAAACGGTGCTTTGGCGGTTAAGAATGGCATTATCGTAAATAAAAACGGCCTGCCGCCTGCCTTACGCGGCGTAAGCTTATCCTGGAGCCTATGGGCAGGGCGCAAATACTATAGCCCTGTGGTGGTTGATTGGCTGGCCTCAGATTTCAAGGTGTCCATCCTTCGCGCATCTATGGGCGTACAGCCCGGACATGGCTATCTGCAGGAACCCGGCCTGCAAAAACAACTGATGCTTTATGTGATAGATGCAGCCATTAAAAACGGTATTTATGTGCTGATTGACTGGCACGACCATAACGGCAATCGGCACATCCCGCAGGCCAAGGCCTTTTTTGCCGAGATGGCGCAACGTTACAAAGGCGTGCCCAATGTAATCTATGAGATATGGAACGAACCCGAGCGCGTAGCCTGGGACACCGTGAAGAACTACGCCATGCAGGTAATCCCCGAGATACGCAGGTACGATACCGATAACCTGATTGTAGTTGGTAGCCCGCATTGGGACCAGGATGTGGATATAGCAGCAGCAAGCCCTATTGCCGGTTTTGCCAATATTGCCTATTCCTTCCATTTTTACGCATCTGACAAAACCCACCAGGAGCCGCTGCGCGCCAGGGCAGATAAGGCCATACAGATGGGCCTGCCGCTTATGGTTACCGAGTGGGGCGTGGGCGAGGCCAATGGCAACGGCAAATTCGACCGGGGCAAAACAAAGGCCTGGCTGGATTGGATGGAAGCCAGGCACCTGAGCTGGGCAAATTGGAATTTAACTGACAAGGACGAAACCACCGCCATTTTAGAACCTGGTGCGCCGGTTACAGGCGGCTGGACGGAGGAACAGCTTACATCGGCAGGCAGCTACATCCGTAAGGTACTGCGGGGGCTTAATAAATAAGCAATAAAACAAAATTTGGCGGCTATTTAAACACAGAGTCCGCGGAGGTTTGCACAGAGGGCACGGAGTCTTTTTGTTCGCTTAAACTCAATAAAATCCCCGCCAGTTCAAGCGTCTCGCTTGAACCTACATACATGTCAGCGTCCCGCTGACGTAACGAAATGATTTTTTAGTCGATTTTGCAGGTATATTATTATTCCTGTACCGAAACCACGTGCCAACGGGGTTGCACGATTTAAATGCGGATGTTTCTAACATTGCAAAGCGTTATAGTAAGCGGGACGCTTACTATAACGCTTTGGTCCAAGCGGGACGCTTGAACCGGCGGGTAAACCGCCATAATCCTCTATGGTTCAATATTAATGTAAAATATCGCCACGATGCCTTGTTTGTTGATTTCCCTGCGTAAATTGTGTGGCAATGCAAAAAGCTTTTTTTTTAATCCTGATGCTGGCCACGGCAATATGCCTGGGCTGCGCGCATAGCAAACGCCTTTACACCAGCGATTGCGCCGAAGGCATCGTGTTTAAAAAGGTAAGTTATGCAAACCTGGTAGATAGCATCAAATATTATAACCTGCAATACGTGGAGGTATCCGGCCGATACACCGAAGGTAAGGACCTGTCGGCCCTGGTAAACGATAGCCTTTTTTCTGCACGTGGAAATAGCCATGCTCTTTGGGTAAACTTTACGCAGGATTGCCCTTTGTATCTATCAGGCACGCAAAAAGGTTTTTTTGATGCCGAAGATGGCAGTTATACGCATATGAACAACCGTATGGTAACCCTGCGCGGCCGTGTAGATGTTAAGATGAAAGGCCACCTAAAAGAATACCGTGGCGCTATAGATCAGGTGAGCTTTGTTGAGCTGCATTAACAGGTTGGATTGCTGCCAATTAATGGTTTATTACCAGATGATTGCTTTCTATAAAAGCCTTAAGCATAGCTACAGAGGTGTGGTTGCCGCTTTTTGCAGGGATATGGCTTGCGGTAGTCGTTTTTTACGGAATTTTAAATTTCCAGCTTCAGACCATCGTAAGCCAGGCGGATGCCATCCGGCAGTTCTGCGGCAATGTCCCGGTGCTTGCCCAGCCGGTGGCTGATATGGGTAAAGTAAGTAATATCCGCGCCGATATCCTGTGCAAAAGCTATCGCTTCCTCCAGCGTAAAATGCGATATGTGCTTTTCTTTCTGCAGGGCGTTTACCACCAATATCTTGCTGCCGCGTATCTTCTGCTTTTCGGCATCTGATACGGTTTTAGCATCGGTGATGTAAGTGAAATCGTTTATACGGAAACCCAGCACAGGCAGTTTGTAGTGCATCACCTCCAGGGGTATGAGGTGTATGCTGCCGATATCGAAAGGCTGCAAGCCAATAGTATGTAAGTCAATCTGCGGTATGCCGGGGTAGCCCTTATCGTCAAAAATATAAGGGAATTCGCGGCGGAGAGCCAACTGCACGCGGGTATCGGCATAAATATCTACCGGGCCCTGTTGTTTGTAATTGAATGCGCGGATATCATCCATACCTGCCACGTGGTCCTTATGTTCGTGGGTAAAAACGATGGCGTCCAGGTGCTGTACGCCGGCGCGCAGCATCTGGTACCTAAAATCGGGCCCGGAATCAATTACCACGGTTTTATCGCCGGCTTCTATCAGTATAGATGTGCGCAGGCGCTTATCCTGCGTGTTGGCAGAGGTGCATACTTCGCAGTTGCAGGCTATCACAGGCACGCCCTGCGAGGTTCCGGTTCCCAGGAAGGTAATGGTCACAGCTGCAGGGTGGTTTGTTTTAATTGATGCAAAAACGCAGCCTGCTTTTCATCCAGCAGGTGCTGGTCTATCTCCAGCGTGCGGGCCAAATCGGCCACGGCGGCTATCTTGCTTTCGAGGTTGGCAAATTTGTTTACCACAATCATGCGGCTATTTTGCAGCAGGCAGGCACCGGTTTTAAAGTTGCCTTTTTCGTACCGCACGCGGTAGCCGGCTGTTTTTAACAGCAGTTCCAGTTTTTCCAGCGTATGATTGGTAGGCGTAAGCATGAAGTTCAAAAATAGGATAATTACCCATTACAAATGTGTCGGCTACGTCCTTTTTCCATTTTTTTTAAGTCGGTTCGATGTGGCTTATTAAATTATTTTAAAAACTATTGCCGCTTTTTGCAAATCAATGGCGCGGGACTATTTTTAATTTCGATTTATTTATATCTTGGACAAGATTTTCGCCCTTAACCATTTAAGCCCTTTGTTGATATATGAGCCAAAAGCCTGAACGGTTCCTCTCGCTGGATGTATTCCGTGGGATGACCATTTGTTTTATGATTATTGTGAATACGCCCGGCAGCGGCGCGGCACCCTTCGCCCCGCTGGAACATGCCGCCTGGTTTGGCTTTACGCCAACCGACCTGGTGTTCCCTTCCTTCCTTTTCGCTGTCGGTAATGCCATGAGCTTCACGTCGGGCAAGTTTGCGCAGATGAGTGCCGGTGCGGTGCTGGGCAAGATATTTAAACGTACGGTTATTATTTTCCTGCTGGGATACCTCATGTATTGGTTCCCCTTTGTGGATCATACAGACGCAGGTTGGGCATTCAGGCCCATCAGCAACACCCGCATCATGGGGGTATTGCAGCGTATCGCGCTTTGCTATATGTTTGCTTCGCTTATCGTTTACTTCATCAAATCGAAAAGGGCTGTTATCGTCATCAGCGTTGTATTATTAGTGGGCTATCAATTATTGCTGCTGGCCTTTGGCGACCCGGCTGCCCCTTACGGCATGCTTACCAACGCGGGTACTTACCTGGATAAATTTATCCTGGGCGACGCCCACCTGTACCACGGCGAGGGCGTAGCATTCGACCCGGAGGGCATACTGAGCACGCTGCCCGCCATTGTGAACGTTATCTGTGGCTACTACGCCGGCAAATTCATACAGGAAAAAGGCAAAAGCTACGAAACCATTTCGCAACTGATGCTTACCGGCGCATTGTTCCTGTTCATCGCCCTTTTCTGGAATATGAATTTCCCGATAGGCAAGAAACTGTGGACAAGCCCATTCACTTTATTAACGGTTGGTTTGGATATGCTTATCATATCATCGCTTATTTATATTGTTGAGGTACGCAACTGGAACAAAGGCAACTGGACCGGTTTCTTTACCACCGCAGGCAAAAATCCGCTGCCTATTTACATCCTCTCGGAGATACTCATCATCGCTTTTTGGATGGTGCCGGTTGGGAAAGTAAGCTTTTTCGATTGGATAAACTCATCGTTTTACCAGGTAATAGCACCCGGGGCCATAGGTTCGTTGCTGTTTGCCATCAGCTACATGCTGATATGCTGGGTGGTAGGGAAGATATTGGATAAGAGGGGGATATATATTAGGGTGTAAGGAGGTTATCTGAACTCGAATTTTAAAGAATTTTAAGAAAGTACAGAATTTAATGAGCCAGGTCTTAGCATTCTGTTAATTCAATAAATTCTTTAAAATTCGAGTTCAGACATTTTGCGGTAGGAACAGAAGCGATACCGGCCAAAGAGCGTAAAGGCGACTTACTGGCGATGCTGGACCCGAGGCTGAAAGCATTTTTAAAAGAGAAAGGTTTTATATTGACCACCTGGCGGGAGGTAATGGAGCGGAGGACATGATTAAAGGATTAAACACGATGGGACACGATTAAAGGATTTCGGGATTAAACAGGATGAAAATTAACCACCGCGTCATTGCCGATATACTTCAGCGCAATATTGTTTTTACCTTAAATCTACCTTACTTTTACACAACCAAAATATTTACTCATGAATTCATTAATAATTGTCGCGGCATTAACATGGATATTAGCTTTCACGTTAATCGTTCGCTTTAGCCGGGATAAATATAAATTTGGTAAATACGAGGCAATCCAGGAAAGGGTCGCTGTCAAAAATTGGACAACACACGGTGGGCGCATAGCTTATTATCGTTTGGCAGTTGCTTCCAGTGCTCTCATCACAATGCTCGTTGCTGTTGTTGTTAAAGTTGTATTTTATTAATTTAAATTTTTGCACCCAACAACCACCGCCACGCCCAGCGGGTGGCAGCATTAAACCCACCGAAACCATCCACAAATTCGATAATATGCCCGAGGCAGTTTTGGGTGAATTTGCTGCGGTAATTTTTGGTAGCTTCTTTAAAAACTGCATCGGCGTTGGGTATGCCAATACGCTCGTATATGGCGCTACGCACATACATGGTGCGCACGAAGTATATGTTCATCAATATCACAAAGCTGTATAGCGTGCGCCTGATATAGCCCGCTTTTTTGGTGTAATTCTCCAGTAAACCCTTCGTGAAATGGATGTGGCGGCCTTCTTCGATGTTGTGCAGTTCGAACACCTTGCGCAGCACGATGTAAATTTCCGGCGCGCGGCGGGTGTGGTTGCCGTACATATCGGTTATCAGTTCCACCGCCAGGCTACCCATAAACAGGAAATCGGCAGGCAGGTAATTGGTGCTGACCTTCCCAACGAAGGCATGCATTTTGGTAGGGGGCAAGGCTTGCCCCCTCAGCTGCGTGATGGTTTGCGCAAACATTTCCTGGTGGCGGTATTCTTCGATTATCTCGCGGATGAGGAAACGGTGCTCCGGCCCATCGGGCGGGAGGGTGAGCAGGTAGCGCGTCATAAATACGCAGAAAAGCGCTTCGCCCCAGCCGTAAGAGTATAGCACCTGCACGACTTCGTGGCGACCCAGATCGGTTTTTTGTTGTTGGGTGAGGGTATCGTAAACCGGGAGGCCCTCTAAAGAAGTAAGGAATTCGGGCAGGTATAAGTCGGTAGATGACGGTTCCTCCGCCCAGGGCACATAAGTTTCGGGCATCAGCGGGCGCTCCTTGCTTATCTTTACCAGCCTTTCTATTTCCTCTGCGCGCATATGCTAAGATAACGGAAAAAATGGGGAGAGGGTTTGCTGGGCTTCAACTAGAGTTGAGAAATCCCTACATAATGTGAGTTAAAAAATGTTAGGCATTTGCCTATGGTAGTATGTACCATGTCGTTTTGCCGGCTCCGCTTTTCCCCAAATACTTTTGTGCTACCAGTTTGCGAAAGTGGTCTTTAAGCGTGTTCCTGCTTACTCCGGTCGCGTTAACCATATCACCTATAGTTACTCGGCCATGTTCACGGGCAAAATCAATAATCTGCAAAGACAATTCCGATATATTCGCCAAGACTATTTTTTCGCGCTCGACCTTGCCCGCCAACCGTTTCATTTGGTGTTGCATAGATCGTAGGAAAAATATCGTCCAGGGTTGCCAGTCGGGGTTATCTGTACGAATTGTCCTTTGCGTTTGTCGCAATGCGAGATAGTAACTCTCTTTACTCTGCTCAATCACACTTTCCAAGGAACTGTAAGGCACATAACTGTAGTTTAGTCGCAAAAGCAGCAACGTAGTCAACACGCGGCTCAATCTCCCGTTGCCATCTTGAAATGGGTGGATCTCGAGAAACACCACTACAAAAATAGCGGTAATTAAAAGGGGGTGAAGTTTTTGTTCCGCTTGGGTGGCCTGTAACCAATCGGTTAACTCCGTCATTAAAAAAGGTGTATCAAACGGTGTTGCTGTTTCAAAAACAATACCTACCTGTTTCCCTTCGCCGTCAAATGCCGCCACTGAATTAGACGTCGTTTTGTAGTTGCCACGATGCCAATTGTCTTTTTCGCTGTATTTTAATAAATCGCGATGCAATTGTTTAATGTAATTTTCGGTAACGGGTATATCCATCCACGATTCGAAGACAGTATCCATTACATCAGCGTAGCCCGCAACTTCCTGTTCGTCGCGGCTGCTAAATGATTTTATTTCTAAATTGGATAATAACCGGTCAATCTCCCGATCCGAAAGCTTGCTCCCTTCAATCCTTGTTGATGAGCCTATGCTTTCTATCGTTGCAATACGCCGCAACGCCAATAGTCGTTTAGGGGCTAGGGTGCCGAGCGCACGCCAGGCACCTTTAAACTCATCTATTTCACTTATTAACTTAAGGATTTCAGGAGTAATTATTATGGTGTCGGTTTTTATCATAGCTTATCCACACCCAAATATACACCCAAATACACCCAAATGCAACAAGCCAGAACGGGAATTATTTAAACAAAAATAGCGACGGGTTGAATGCCCATCGCTATTATCTGAACTCGAATTTCAAGGAATTAATTGAATTTTTAGAATTAAAACAAAGTCGATTAAACAGTATTGACTCTAACCTCTATCTCAAATCCACAAACTCAGCACCCGGGTGGGCTTTTTTATCGTAACTAAAAACAGCATCGGCTATGCCGGTAACCGGGGCGAATGTGTTTAAGGTATAAGTATAACGACTTCCGTTTTTATCGAATATCAGTGCGCTATACAGCTGATTCTTAACTTTATCCACCATCAGCCTAACTTTAAAAAAGCTGGCCTTTTCGTTCTCGGGGGTAAGGTCTATCACCTGATAGGTTTTGCCGCCGGCTTTCTGCAGGCCCACGTACACGTATTTATAGCCTTTCTCGTACATGGTGAATATTTTGGCCGGGTTAAAGCCTTCATCGCTGTTATCGGCATCAGCTGCCTGTACTTCATTGGCATCCTTAAGGTAGGTCCACTGGCTTTTACCATCGCTGATGATTTCCTGCGATACCGATTTGCCTGTACCGTAAATGGTTACCTTATACTTGTTGGCTTTTGATTTGGCTAGCAGCGTGCCGCTTTGGGTTTGCTTTACATTGGCCTGTACATTATCAACCAGCAGGGTGAAGTCCGTTTTCACGGCATCGTAGCTGCGGTATTGCTTGCTCAGCTTGTTGAGGATAAGTTTAGCATCCTTATCTTTTTGAGCAAAGGCACTCACAAAAGTAAGTGCCGACGCGAGTATCATTAGGGTTAATTTTTTCATGTTGAGTGTCGTTGTAAAATCACAGCATTAACCATTGGGGTTAACAATAGTTTAGAGTGATATTATACAATTTAGTTTAATCCTTTGGTTTTTGCAGGGTTTCCAGGTGGCGTTCCAGGCTGTACTCGTCGGGGTAAAGCACGTCGCGGGCTTTGCTGCCTTCGAATGGACCAACTATGCCGGCTGCCTCCAATTGATCTATGATGCGGCCTGCGCGGTTATAACCCAGCTTCATTTTGCGTTGGATTAGCGAAGTTGAGCCTTGCTGGTGTAGCACAATGAGGCGGGCAGCTTCTTCGAACATCGGGTCGCGTGTTTCCGCGTCGTATTCTTTAGTACTGCTGCTGGCTTCGCCGTCGCCTACGTATTCGGGCAGCATCATGGCCGATGCATAGCCGCGCTGATTGCCTATATAATCGGATATCCTTTCTACCTCGGGCGTATCTACGAATGCGCATTGCAGGCGTATAAGGTCGCTGCCGGTAGAGAGGAGCATATCCCCGCGACCGATGAGTTGGTCGGCGCCGCCGGCATCCAATATCGTGCGCGAATCTATCTTTGATAACACCCTGAAGGCCAAACGTGCCGGGAAGTTGGCCTTGATAGTACCCGTAATTACGTTTACCGATGGGCGCTGCGTTGCAATAACTAAGTGAATACCCACCGCACGCGCCAGCTGTGCAATACGCGCTATAGGCTGCTCTACTTCTTTGCCCGCGGTCATCATTAAATCGGCAAACTCATCTATCACCAGCACAATAAAGGGCAGATAACGGTGTATTTCGGGGTTGCTTATCTTACGGTTTACGTATTTAGTATTATACTCTTTCAGGTTACGTACCTGGGCATCTTTTAGCAGGTCGTAACGCTGGTCCATCTCTATACAAAGCGAGTTGAGCGTGTTTACCACCTTTTTGGTATCAGTGATAATGGCATCGGCTTCATCAGGCAGCTTGGCCAAAAAGTGCCGCTCTATTTTGCGGAAGAGCGTGAGCTCTACCTTTTTAGGATCTACCAGTACGAATTTCAGTTCCGCAGGGTGCTTTTTGTACAGCAAAGATACCAGTATGGCGTTGATACCTACCGATTTACCCTGGCCGGTTGCACCCGCAACCAGCAGGTGGGGCATCTTAGCCAAATCGGCTATGAACACTTCATTGCTGATGGTTTTACCCAGGGCTATCGGCAGATCCATGGTGTTGTTTTGCCATTTCTCGGTAGCCAATATCGAGCGCATCGATACCATCTCGGGGTGCTGGTTGGGCACTTCGATACCAATGGTACCCTTACCCGGCATGGGGGCAATGATACGGATGCCCAGAGCGGCCAGGTTCAGCGCGATATCGTCTTCGAGGTTCTTTATTTTGGAGATACGCACGCCCGGCGCGGGGACTATTTCGTAAAGTGTAACCGTTGGGCCAATGGTGGCCTTTATCTTATCTATCTCTATGTTATAGTGGTTCAGCGTTTCTACGATCTTGTTTTTGTTGGCTTCCAGTTCGTCGCTGTTTACGGGTATCTTGTTGTTGCCGTAGTTTTCCAGCAAGTCCAAAGTGGGGTATTTGTACGATGCCAGTTCAAGCGTGTGGTCGTACATGCCAAACTGATCCACCAGCGATTTTGCCTTGTCATCGTCGCTTTTCTCGATAGCCAGGATTGGTGTAGGGCGCGCTACATCAATGGTTAGCGGTATTTCGTCGTCTTCCTCGGGTTCGCTAGGGGTATAGGGCTCCGGCGTTAAAACTACAGGTTCGTGCGTTATGGTGTTTTGCACCAGCGGTACCTGCTGCAATTTCTCTGCATTGCCGCCAAGCGTTTCATTTACGGTTGACCTTGCGCGGTTGCCCCTGGGCCACTCTACAGGCAGAGAGATATCCTCGTCCACCAGGTCGATGTCCTCTGAATCAACGTCGCCGGCGGCTACCGGCACGGCGGTACGTTCTTTACGGGCGGGCAGCTTAAAATCAATATTGTAAGCAATAACCAGCACGGCAAGCCCTGAAAAAACCAACACACATCCTGTACCGGCCGAACCTATCTGTACGCCGAGCAAACGATTGCTCCAGTAGCCGAAGCCGCCCTCCAAAAAGTGTGGGTAATCTGCCACCATGGCGTGTATAAAGCCGATGGATACCGATATAAACACGATGCCGAAAAGACTATAAGCCAGCATTTTGCTGATAGAGAAAAGCCTTATTTTGAACACCAGCCTGAAACCTATCACAAAAAAGATGAATACGAAGAGGAACGAAGCCACGCCGAACCATTGGTATATGAATTGGTTGGCTAGCAGCGCCCCGAAAACGCCCAGCCAGTTTTCTATGGGGTTGGTAATGCCGCTTTCTATAAGTTCTTTTGGCGATTTGAACAGGTTGGCCCAGCCGCCGTTTGACGGCGCTACCCAGCTCTGGTCTTGCTGCCAGCTAAACATGTACGAGGTGAACGCAATGAGGAAAAACGCCGAAAGCACTAAAAAGAATAGTCCGGTGATTTTTAGCAGCCGCCCGTCGCGCAGGTTGAATATGGGCAGGCGCTCCGCCTGTTGCTTTATCGGTTTCGGCCTTTCGGCTTTCGCCCCCGGCTTGCGTGGCGCATCATCATCCTTAAAACTATTAGTCCTGAACTGGTTTCCTTTTACTGGCATCCTGCTATCTCCGCACGTTTAGTTGCAAATATAAAGTTATTAGAATTAATTCGGATTACGGGGATGGGGGAGAATTTTTTGAGAGGGGGGATTGAGCGGGCAGCATGCAGAGCGGATATGCTGCGCGGGAATGTCCTCGTGCCACAGGGGCTTTTTTCAAAGAGACCCTCAATGCTATTAAGTTAAGGGAAAGCCGTAGGGTTAATTTCACGCAAAGTCGCAAAGTCGCGAAGGATTTTAAGCTTTTACTTTGCGGTCTTGGCGGCTTTGCGAGATAAAAAATCTTAACTTAATAGCATTGAAGAGACCCTGCGGGAACAGCATAAAGCACCGTAGAGTGGATGCCTCATAATTTCACTACCTTGTAGCCAAAACCCCATCTCCCATGAAAATGTTCCGTAATCTGATGCTTTTTGCCGCCTTGCTTTTTGCGGGAACCGGCCATGCACAGCAAAGTCGCTTGAAAACCGGCTGGTATTTCATAAGTGCCGACACTACCGGCTATAAACGGCAGTTGGATAAAAGCGGAGATGTTTACTACATCAATCCGGCCCCAATTGTATTGGCCAACCATTTTAAAATGATTGAGATACAGGAAAATACTTACCAGGGCAAGCAACGGTTTTCGCTGTTTTTCAGGTTCGACGAGGCCGGCACGAAAGCATGGAGCGACGGAACGCTCAAAGCGATGGATGGCAGGATAGCTTTTGTTGTGGACGACGTACTGATGTGCGCCCCGATGGTACGTTCGCAGATTACATCCGGCGTAAGCGTGATGGACCGCGGGAACGAAACCCGGGAAGGCTTAGAGGCAATCGCCGCGCAAATAAGAAAATCCATGTGAGCTGAAATTATCCTTAACTTTGGTAACATCCCTGCTGATACCCCGTCCAAACGATACGCCTTAAAAATCTACCCCAATGATAAAAAAATTACTCACCATTGTATTGTTTACGTCATCTGTAGGTACTGCCGTTAACGCCCAAACTCTCAATAAAGCTAAACTCGATAGCTTGTTGGATGTGCTGGCCGCTAATAACAAAACCATGGGCAGCCTGGCTATATCGGTAGACGGCAACATCATCTACCAAAAATCGGTTGGCTATATTGCAGCCGATGCCAAAACGCCTGCAGATGCGCATACTAAATACCGCATCGGTTCTATCAGTAAAGTATTTACGGGCGTTATCGCCTTTCAGCTGATCGAGGAAAAAAAGCTTACGCTGGAGACCACGCTGGATAAGTTTTACCCGCAGATGCCCAACGCGACGAAAATCACCATTGCGCAACTGCTTAACCATCATAGCGGTTTGTTCAATATCACTAACGACCCGGCCTTTGTTACCTACATGACCACGCCTACCACGCATGAGCAGCTGCTCACAAAAATGGCATCCTTCAAACCCGATTTTGAGCCCGGTGCTAAATATGCATACAGCAATACCAACTTTATCCTGCTTAGTTACATCATCGAAAAAATAACGGGTAAGCCTTATGCGGAAGTGGTTAAAAAACGCATCATCGATAAAATTGGCCTGAAAGACACTTATTACGGCAGCAAAATAGATGTTGCAGCAAACGAGGCTTTGTCTTATAACTATAACGGCAGCTGGAAACTATTGCCAGAAAGCGATATGAGCATACCCACCGGCGCAGGTGCTATGGTGTCCACACCTTCCGATCTCGATAAATTCATTGAAGCACTTTTTGCCGGGAAATTGATCAAAGCGGCCAGCCTGGCGCAAATGAAACCCACCATAGAAAAATATGGCATGGCCATGCATAAAATGCTTTTTAAAGACAAAACAGGGTACGGCCATGGCGGTGCTATCGATGGCTTCCTGTCGTCGCTGGCCTATTTCCCGGAGGATAAATTGGCCATATCGTACATAAAAAATGGGGGAAGCTATTCGCCGGATGAGATATTGAAAGGGGCATTGGCAATCTATTTTAACCAGCCCTACGTACTCCCCACCTTCGTAACTGCCAAGGCCGAAAGCCTGGATAAGTACACCGGTGTGTACGCCTGCCCGGCTTTGCCTATAAAAATAACGATAAGCAAAGATGGCAATACGCTTATTGCACAAGCCACAGGGCAGGGTGCTTTTCCGCTGGACGCGACAACCACGCCCGATAAATTTAAGTTCGATGCGGCAGGGATTGTGATGGAGTTTAAGCCTGTCGAGGGTCAGTTTACCTTAAAGCAGGGCGGCGGCGAATACGTGTTCACCAAAGAAAAGTAAAGTTGGCCGACCCAAACGGCAATATGCAGTGCTTATTCGAACTGTAGTTCCCAGGTGTCCTCGCCACCATCCACTATCCTGAAGATGGTTTTCGTTACCGAATGCCTGCCGTCTGACGATTGCAGGGTTATGGTGTCGTGGTCGTGATAAGTGCTTCCTGCTTGAGGCACCATAATGGCGGTCATGCCTTCGGGGTTGCCGTTTACGATTATTGTTTGCATGATGGTTTGTATTTGGTTTATAGCAGGATAACAAGCACGGGCACAATAAGTTTCGGATTATCGTAGAGACACAATATTTTGTGTCTCTAAAGGGTACGGTTGAACACGCGCAACGATTGTCCTGCGGGAGACGCAAAATATTGCGTCTCTACGGTTAAATAAGGCGTTCGTAGAGACACAATATTTTGTGTCTCTTTCGATTTATCCCGAAAATATTTTTCATTTTTATTCGATAGAGTGGCAATATTGGACACCGTCAATGGAAGATAAATTCAAAAACAAGTATCGGATTCCATCTATCCGGTTATCCTCATGGGACTACGGTTCTCACGGCTTATATTTCGTAACTATCTGCACTAAAGACAGGGTTCAATACTTTGGCGATATTGTTTCGAATGAGATTGCTTCTGGGAAGCAAAATATTCTGCAGACGGACAATATTGCGTCATTACACGCTACTGAGCTTGGCTTAATTGCAAACCAAAATTGGTTAAACATACCAAACCATTTCGACTTTGTTGAGCTTGGCGAATATATCGTGATGCCAAATCATATTCATGGAATCTTATTCATAAATAAACCTCATAAAACAGATTGGAAACCGAATAAATTTGGTCCACAAAGCCAAAATTTAGGGTCGGTGTTGAGGGGGTATAAGGCATCTGTAAAAACCTTCGCAACAACCAATAATATTGAGTTTGCATGGCAAGCCAGATTTCATGACCGGATAATAAGAAATGAAAAAGAATATAACAATATTCGTGGATACATCTTTGATAATCCACAGCAATGGCTATTGAATGGCGATAAGGATGAGGATTTTATACCGTAGAGACGCAATATTTTGCGTCTTTGAACGCGCGACAACGATTGTCCTGCGGAAGACGCAAAATATTGCGTCTATGAACACGCGATTGTCATGTCCTGCGGGAGACGCAAAATATTGCGTCTCTACGGCGAATTGCCGGGGGGCTAATGCCCTTTCTTCCTCTTCAACAACCCGCCCGTAGTATCATCCACGCTTTGCTGTACAATGAAGGCCTGCGGGTCGATATTCAATATCTCGCGTTTGATGAGGGGAACTTCTAAACGGGTGGCTACGGTGAAGATGATCTCCCGTGGCGTATTGATGTGCCCGTCTTTACCATAACCGCTCTTGCCCTGGTACACGGTTACGCCGCGGCCAAGGTTTTGGGTAATGGCCTGGCGTATCTCTTCGCCCTTGGCAGATACTACCGTCATGCCGGTGTATTGCTCCAAACCGTTCAATATCAAATCAATCATCTTGGATGCAGAAAGATAGGTAAGGATAGAATACAAGCCTTGTTCTACGCTCAAAACGTAAATGGCTGCCATAAAGATGAATACGTTAAGGGTGAGTATAACGTCGCTTACGCGTACTATCTGGGTTTTTTTGCTAACGAGTACAGCGGCAATTTCCGTTCCGTCTAATACTGCGCCGCCACGTATGGCCAGGCCTATGCCCGCGCCAATGAACACGCCGCCGAAAATGGCCGTAAGTAATTTATCTGGCGTAACATCAGGGAATTTTACAAAGGCTAATACCAATGCCAGCCCGCCGATAGCCAGCGCGCTCCGGATGGCAAAACCCAAACCCAGTTTGCGGTACCCTAAAAACAGAAAGGGGAGGTTGATAACGAATATAAGTATAGGTAGGGGGAGGTGCGTAACATCGGCCACTAAAATGGCAATGCCGGTTACCCCGCCATCAATAAAATGGCTAGGCAGTAAAAAACCTTTAAGCCCCATCCCGGCAGAGAATATGCCCAGAATAACTAAAGCGGTGTCGACTATTGCAGATCTGTATTTCATGGCAGCGGGATTGGATGTGCGCTTAAGGTACGGAAAAAGTTTAAAGCTAGTTATGTAAAAAGCGGCAGTAGAAGTTGCGGTGGCAGCAACAGATGTTATTCGCGGGTTTCCAACTGCTACTCAAAACTGCTACTACAACTTAATGCTACCACCCGCTCTTCAAACCCTCTTTCAACGCTGCCTTATAATTCTCCAGGTCGAAGGAGTATAGATAGGGGGCCTTGTGCGCGCCGCCTTTGCGGGTTTGGGGTAGCTTATTCAATATACCAAAGCCGAGTATGCGCCGCTGGAAGTTACGCCTGTCGAGTTTTTTCCCCAGTATAGTTTCGTATAGCTTCTGCAACTCGGGCATGGTGAATTCCTTAGGCATCAGGTTATAGCCTATAGGTTGGTAGCTTAGCTGCAGGCGTAGGGTATCAAGGGCCGTGTTGAAGATCAGTTCATGGTCCAGCAAAAAGACGGGCAGATCGTTCAGATCGCGCCAGGCGCATAGCTCGCTGAATTCATCCGGCGTGGGGATAGCATCAAAAAAATCTACCAGGGCATAATAGCCAATGGAAATGAAACGGTGCGAGAAGAAGTTCTTTTCTTTCGGCACGATATCGTTATACTGCTCGTTATGCAGCCGGTTGCGGTCGGGGTCGCCAAATACATGAAACTGCTTCAAAAAAACTTTATCAATACCTGTACGTGTTGCCAATATGCGGCTAGCGGCGGTATCAATAGGTTCCCTTTTCTGCACAAAGCCGCCCGGCAATTGCCAGCCCTCCTCGTTCTTGCTTTTCAGCATCAGCACTTTCATCTGCCCCTCATGGAAACCAAACACCACGCAATCTATAGAGATATGGTCCAGGTACACCTCAAAAGCATCGGTCGAAAATCGTTCCAGTTCTTCTTTAGTCAACATTTGTACTATTATACAAAATTACTTTGATTGTTTAAATTTAATATCTACAATTGTGTACCAATTACACCATTTAACAATACTTACTTACTGCCAATAATAACCAATAAGTTTAACAAACTGTTATTGGGATAGCATATCCCGTTGGTTCGTTTTGGCAAAATATAAATTAAGCTTGCGCAATGAAAATTTTATTTACAAAAAAATCTCGTTTGAAGATAGCCGCTGTAGCCATGCTTGCGCTGCCTTTTGGCCAAGCCATAGCCCAGCAGCCGCGCCCGGATGCCAGGATGGACGCCTTCATAAATGCGTTGATGAAGAAAATGACAGTGGACGAGAAGATAGGCCAGCTTAACCTGGTTACCAGCGGCATGGCCATCACCGGCTCGGTTACCAACAATGGCGTAGATAATGGCATTGCCAAAGGGCAGATAGGCGGCATCTTCGGTTTATATGGGGTAGATAACGTACGCAAGGCGCAGGATCTGGCCATAAAGAACAGCCGCCTGCATATACCATTAATATTCGGGCTGGATGTGATACACGGGCACCGCACCATTTTCCCTATCCCGCTAGGCATGTCGGCCACCTGGGATTTGCCTTTGATACAAAATGCTGCACATATTGCCGCTAAAGAAGCCACTGCCGAAGGCCTTAACTGGGTGTTTTCGCCGATGGTTGATATTGCGCGCGATGCACGCTGGGGCCGCATATCTGAAGGCAGCGGGGAAGACCCTTTCCTGGGCGGAAAGATTGCCGCTGCTATGGTTCGTGGTTACCAGGGTACAAGCCTGCGTAATGCTGATGCCGTTATTGCCTGCGTAAAGCACTTTGCCTTATACGGTGGGGCAGAGGCCGGCCGCGAATACAATACGGTTGATATGAGCCGCCTGCAAATGTACCAGGATTACCTGCCGCCTTACCGGGCCGCAGTTGATGCAGGTGCGGGCAGTATCATGAGTTCGTTCAATACGGTGGATGGCATCCCCTCAACCGGCAATAAATGGTTACTTACAGATTTGTTGCGCAAGCAATGGGGCTTTAAAGGTTTCGTGGTGAGCGATTATACCTCGCTTAGCGAGATGAGCAACCACGGGCTGGGCGATTTGGCGCAGGTATCGGCCATTGCTTTAAAGGCAGGTTTGGATATGGATATGGTAGCTGAAGGTTTCCTGAATACCCTGAAGAAATCATTACAGCAAGGGAAAGTAACGCTGGGCGAGATAGACCTGGCCTGCCGCCGCGTACTGGAGGCCAAATATAAACTGGGCTTGTTTGATAACCCGTACAAATCCATGAATGCCGATAACGAACGCAAGGATGTATTTACAGATGATAACCGTAAAGCTGCACGCATAGCCGCCGAACACTCTTTCGTACTGTTGAAAAACGCCGGTCAGATTTTGCCTTTGAAAAAGAAAGGCGGCACTATTGCAGTTGTAGGCCCCCTGGCCGATAACAAACGCGATATGCTGGGTACCTGGGTTATTGCCGGCGAGTGGGAAAAATCGGTAAGCGTACTGGAAGGCATCAAACACATCGTGGGCGATAACGTGAAGCTGCTTTACGCCAAGGGATCTAATATTACCGATGATGCCGAGTTTATGAAACGCCTTAATTTTGGGCCCGGCATGGTTACGCTGGATACCCGCACGCCTCAGCAAATGATAGATGAGGCAGTAAACACCGCCAAAAAAGCAGATATCATCGTAGCGGTAGTGGGCGAGAGCCAAAGCATGAGCGGAGAATCGTCCAGCCGGTCAGACATCAGCATCCCCGAGAGCCAGAGGAACCTGCTGAAAGCGCTTGCTAAGCTGGGCAAACCAATAGTAATTGTATTATTCAACGGCAGGCCGCTTACCCTAACCTGGGAAAACGAAAATGCAGCCGCTATATTAGATGTATGGGCTCCCGGCACCGAAGCTGGCAACGCCATTGGCGAAGTGCTGTTTGGTAACTACAATCCATCGGGCAAGCTTACCGCAACCTTCCCACGCAGCGTTGGGCAGATACCTATATATTATAACCACAAAAACACAGGCCGCCCTTATACCGATGGCCCAACCAAATTCAAATCTAATTACCTGGATATTTCTAACGATCCGCTGTTTCCGTTCGGTTATGGTTTAAGCTATACCAGCTTTAGCTACAGCGATGTAAAACTTAATAAAATGAAACTAAAAGGTAACGAAACATTAACAGCAACAGTTACCATAACCAACACCGGCAGCTATGCAGGCGAAGAAGTGGTACAGCTTTACATTAGCGATCCGGTTGCCAGTATATCGCGCTCGGTAAAAGAATTGAAAGATTTTAGAAAGCTGAAACTGGAAGCAGGAGAGGCTAAAGTGGTTACTTTCAGCATCACAACCGAGCAATTGAAGTTTTATAACAGCCAGTTGAAGTACGATTGGGAGCCGGGCGAATTTGTGATACAGATAGGTACCAACTCGGCCGATACGCACAACGCCAGGCTAACCTGGCTTAAATAGCCGATTGCCTAATGGTTAAATAGGGCTTATATAAATAATTGCAAAATATGCCATTGTACCACGCAATGGCATATTTTGTTTATAAAACCCTTAAAACCGTTGCTGCCCCAACGCAGCTTGAGCGCAAGGGCGGGGCTTTATTTAATTAATAAAAAATTAACATAAAAATAACCTACAGGTAATTTGTGTGGATGGGCGAGGGGCAAAAAGGGGGGCATTTTCCAAAAAAAAAACACCCGTATCAGAATTTAGAGGCTCCATAAAACAAAAAGTGCAGCATTTGATAAAAAAACTGCTTTATAACAACTTTTTTACATTGCTAAGTTTTTATAAATAAGCCCTAATCGTTAACAGGTGGATAATAAAGTTTTTAAAAATTGTAAATTATCCTGTCAAACTTCTTAAAAAATAAATAATTCATAATTCTATAAAACAAACTTGTGTAACCTGTACACTCTATTTATATTAGATGCAGTACCATTATAAACTTTTCTGTAGTAGGAAAAGCCACAAAATTTCGGGGATTTGAAAAGGATGATGTGGTCGCCAAGAAGCATTGTTCAATTGTAAACAGGAAAAAAATTAGACAGGGTAGTATCGTTATATGATTAAACTTCTACAAAATTTTCTTTTTGACAACTTCATGTATAAAGGGAATCTCACCCCTTTAGTTAAAGAAAACTGTTCGGGTTTTTTCGTATGCCTTCCTATCCTTAGTTACAAGCCCAAAATCATACATTAATGTAACCAAGATCTTAAATCAAATATATTAATCAACTAAATCTCAATCTCATGTTTAAAAGTTTACTCCTTAAAGGAAGAGTATTGTGCGTGCTATTATGCTGCATGGTTTCTTCACTGGTAGTTCAAGCCCAAACAAAACACACCGGCCGTGTAACCGGCAGCGATGACAAGCTGCCCGTTGTTGGTGCCAGTGTGCGTATCAAGGGCACATCTACCGGTACACAAACAGACGTTAGCGGACAGTTTACCATCAGTGTAAAAGCCGGCGACGTTTTGGTAGTTTCTTACCTTGGCTACACCAGCCAGGAAGTTACAGTAGGTGCCAGTGAAAACATCAGCATCGTACTGCAAGTAGCCGCCAACAACCTTAACGAAGTTGTTGTAACGGGCTACACCTCACAACGTAAAAAGGACATCTCCGGTGCGGTTGCAACGGTAGATGTGGCACAGGCCATTAAAGTGCCGGCCAGCAGTTCAGATCAATTGCTGCAGGGCCAGGCATCGGGTGTTACCGTAGTTACCCAGGGTGCTCCGGGTGCAGGTGCTCAACTCCTTATCCGTGGTATCTCTAACTTTCAAAATTCCTCTCCACTTATCGTTATTGATGGCGTTCAGGGTGGCGACTTAGGCAACGTTAACCCTAACGATATCGAGTCGATCTCTGTATTGAAAGATGCGGGCGCGGCGGCTATTTACGGTATTGCCGGTGGTAACGGTGTTGTTATCGTAACAACCAAAAAAGGAAAGCAAGGTAAGTCTACATTAACTTACGATGGTTTTTACGGTACACAAAGGCCTAAAGGAGGTAACCCATTCAACGTTTTAAACGCAAGGGATTATTTAGCATTGGTAAAAAAGGTAGACCCGCAAAATAGTTTGTTTTTAGCTAACGGTTCTATTGCAGCTTACGGTGCGCAGGGCCCGGGCGTAAAAGGTAACTTTGCCGCAGGCGATCCGAAGGTTGATCCTGCCAAGTACAGGTTTGACCCTTTTGACCCAACCAAAGATTATCTGATCCAAAAATACGATAACGACCAGGGTACCGATTGGTTTCACGCGGTTTTCAAACCAGCCTCTATGCAGTCGCATACCATTAGTGCACAAGGTGCAAATGATAAAAATGCATATTACTTCTCTGCCGGCTATCTTGACCAAAAAGGTACTCTGATGAATACTTACTTCAAAAGAGCCACTACACGTATCAACACTACGTTTAATATCAAAGACCATTTCCGTGTAGGTGAGAATGCTTCATTATTTTATACCCTGTCTCCAAACGGACAAGGTAATATCCCGGGCGGTAACCAGGGTGAAGGTAACTCGATATCTGAAATTTACCGTATCGAGCCGCAGATCCCTATCTACGATATCTCCGGTAAACAATATGGCGGTACATGGGCGGGCCCTACCTCTTTAGGTAATGCGGTTAACCCGGTAGCTACACAGGACAGGCAAAAATACAATACAGTTAAAAACTGGAATATCCAGGGAACTGTATTCGCTGAAGCTGATTTCTTGCAACATTTCACCGTACGTACGGCATTAAGCGGTACTATTAACAATCAGGAAAATTACTCTATCGGTTTTAGACCATACGACAGTGGTGAAGGCCATGGCGGTACCGAAAGCTTTAACGAAAATGCCAGTTACTACAACAATTACAACTGGAGCAACACTTTAGTTTACAATCAAATTTTCGGTAAACATAGCATCAATTTCTTAGCTGGTTATGAGCAAAGGGAGCAATTTGGCCGTGGCGTGGGTGCCAATGTTGTTGGTTTGCCATCGCTTGACCCGGCATTTGTTTCAGTTTCGGGTGGTACAGGTGCAATAACTGCTTATAGCTACAATGGCCAGCCAGTTACACACCAGTCTTTCTTTGGTAAATTAGATTATGTTTATAACGATAAATACATCTTATCTGCTACTATCCGTCGCGATGGTTCATCTGTGTTTGCCCCTGGTCACAACATAGGTTATTTCCCATCTGCGTCGTTGGCTTGGCGAGTAACTCAGGAAGACTTCGCAAAAGGCATTAGCTGGTTAAATTCATTAAAAATACGTGCCAGTTACGGTGTCGGTGGTTACGATCAGAACGTAGTTCAGTTTGCGCCTTCAAATGCCTACTCTTTATACGGGTTGAATAAAGGTTCATCATTTTATGACATTACCGGTTCGAGCAGTAGCATACAACAAGGTTTCTTTAATTCTACCATTGGTAACGCTACTACAACATGGGAACGTGATTATGTTGCCAACGTAGGTTTTGATGCGACCCTATTTAACAAAATGGATCTGTCTATCGAGTACTACCAAAAACGTTCTACAGGCCTGTTGTTTGCTACTCCATTGCCGGCAACTACCGGAGGGGCTAGTCCTCCGTATGTTAACACAGGTGAGGTGCGAAACAGAGGTATTGATGCATCATTAAATTATCGTGATAAGGTTGGTGATCTTGGTTTTAACGTAGGTCTTAATTTTACTTCGTATAAAAATAATATTTATGACATACCCGTGCCTATCCAATCTGTTGGCAGCCGTATAGGTACCATTGCTCAACAGTCAGAAGGTCATCCTATCGGTTCTTTCTATGGTTATGATGTAATTGGTTATTTTGCTTCTGCTGCAGATGTAGCGGCTTCGCCTACACAGAATGATGCAGCCCCCGGCCGTTTCAAATACCGCGATGTTAATGGCGATAAAAAAATTACCGATGCTGACCGTACTTATTTTGGTAACCCGAACCCCGACTTTACTTACGGCTTAAACTTAGGTTTAAACTATAAAGGCTTTGATTTAAGTGCTAACTTCTATGGTTCTCAAGGCAACGACAACTTTAACTATGTTAAATACTGGACTAACTTCTACAGTTCATTAACCGGTAACAAAGGTAACGACCTGTTGTACAACTCTTGGAGCCCAACCAACCTTAACCCTAAAGCGCCAATTGCAGAAGCTGCAAGTACCTTTAGTAGCGCTGGTGTGGTTAACTCTTACTACCTCGAAAACGGTTCGTTCCTTAAATTAAAACAAGTACAAGTAGGTTATACCTTTAAAGGTGGCCTTAAACAAATCGGTGCAGATAAATTAAATGTATATATCCAAGCCGTGAATTTGTTTACCGCTACAAAATATACAGGTCTTGACCCAGAGCTGCAGGCTGTTACTAACAACAGCAGTGGTGTAGATTTCGGTAACTACCCAAGCAACGAACGTAAATTTATTTTCGGTGTACGCGCAACATTTTAATTAGAGGGATTTTTAAAAATTTTAAATATGAAAAAATTAAGTAACAAATTGATCATTGTGGGGTCAGTTGCCACTCTTGCCTTCTCTATGTCGTGTAAGAAGTTTTTGGAACAAACGCCCACAGGTTCGCTAAACCAAATCGTTTTGGCGAACAAGGCAGGTGTAGATGGCTTGTTGATAGGTGCCTACGCTTTGGCGGATGGTGTTTACAATGGCCAGGCAGGTGCTACCTGGTCTACAGGTACAGACAACTGGATTTATGGTAGCGTTGGTGCGGATGATGCGCACAAAGGTTCTACCCCGGGTGACCAGCCAAGTGCCGCCGATATAGAGGCACGTACTATGAACGGTGTTAACGATTACCTGGATCCGAAATGGAGAATGAACTTTGCAGGCGTTCAGCGTGCAAACGACGTAATCCGCGAGATACCTTTGGTAAAAGACGGTTCAATGTCGGCAGATAACATCACCCAGGCAACTGCCGAGGCTCGTTTCCTGCGCGGTTTCTACCACTTCGAACTGGCCAAATTATGGAGAAACGTACCTTATGCAGACGAAAGCATCACTTACGATGCCGGTAACTACACCGTAGGTAACCCTGGCCCGATATGGGATAAAATTGCCGCCGATTTTGCTGCAGCAGCAGCCGTATTGCCAGAAACCCAGCCACAGGTTGGCCGCGCAAACAAATGGGCAGCTAAAGCTTTCCAGGCAAAAGCGTTATTGTACGATCACAAATACCAGGCTGCCCTTGATATCCTTAAGGATGTTATCGCAAACGGTAAAACTGCAGGTGGTGCTAAATATGCGCTGGTACACTACGGCGATAACTTCAACCCATCTAAAAAGAACGGGCCAGAAGGTGTATTCGTGGTACAAACATCGGTTAAAGATGGTGCCAACGGCTTAAACGGTAACGCAGGTAGCACACTTAACTTTGCCGCTGGCGGCCCTGCATCATGCTGCGGTTTCTTCCAGCCATCATTCAGCTTGGCTAACGCCTTTAAAACAGATCCGGTTACGGGTTTGCCATTATTGGATACCTACAACAATGCCGATCTAAAGAACGATCAGGGTATAAGCGAGTCTTCTGCTTTTGTTCCTGCAACTGAAACTGTCGATTCTCGTTTAGATTGGACTGTTGGCCGCAGGGGCATCCCTTATCTTGACTGGGGTATTCACCCGGGAAAATCATGGGCTCGTGACCAGGACGACGGTGGCCCATACAGCCCTATCAAAAACGTTTACTACCAGGCGGCACAGGCTACAACTTCTGATACTTACGGTGGTTGGGCTGCTAACCAGGCAACATCAAACAGCTACAATGCAATCCGTTTTGCCGACGTAATACTGTGGGCTGCAGAGTGCGAAGTAGAAGTGGGTTCGCTTGATAACGCACTTGCGTACGTAAACATGATCCGTGCCCGTGCATCGGATGCTGTAGGATGGGTGCATACTTATGTAGATGCTACTAAACCCACAGGCGGTTACACCAGCACCCCGGCTGCTAACTACAAAGTAGGCGTGTATCCTCCGGGTTCGTTTACCGATAAAGCTACCGCCCGCAAAATCGTTCAGTTTGAGCGCAGGCTTGAGTTTGGTATGGAAGGTCACCGTTTCTTCGACTTACAGCGTTGGGATGGTATCACCGGCGGCCCAATGGGCAATGGCTTTATGGGTACCGCGATCAATTTCTACCTCGATCACGAAAACCACGTGCCAAACTTCCCTATCCTGCTGTTGAAACAAGCTAAATTTACCGTTGGTAAAAACGAGCTTTATCCTATTCCGCAGGCTCAGATTGATATTACCGCAGGTAGCATCAAACAAAACCCGGGTTATTAATTCGTAACCAGTACTTTAATCATAAAGAGGGGGAGATAATATCTCCTCCTCTTTTTTTATATTTATATATTTGTGTACTATTGAAACCTATGAGATCTGTTAAGCCCATCCTACTCTTACTGTTTTCTGTTGCTTTTTTTTCGTGCAGGAAAGCCACCCTTTTCGAGAAAATCGAATCGTCGCACTCGGGGATAACGTTCAATAACCTTATCGTAGAGAACGACACCATCAACCCGCTGGATAAGCTGAATATTTATAACGGCGGCGGCGTAGGCATAGGCGATTTTAATAACGATGGCAAGCCCGATATTTACTTTGTAGGCAACGCTGTATCTAACCGCATGTACCTCAATAAAGGCGATATGCAGTTTGACGATGTTACCGATAAGGCCGGCGTTGGCGGCAAAGGCGGATGGGGCAGAGGCGTAGCCGTAGTAGATATTAATAACGATGGCCTGGCCGATATTTACGTGTGCAACACGCTGCTGAACGACCCTGCAAAACGCATGAACCTGCTCTACATAAACCAGGGCGTGGGCAAAGACGGCATCCCCACATTCAAAGAAGAAGCAAAAGCATACGGGCTTGATATCAATATACACTCTACCATGGCATCGTTCTTCGATTATGATAACGATGGCGACCTGGATATGTACCTCACCGTAAACGAGGCTCAATCTACCGATAACACCAGCGCATTCAGGCACCTGGCTACCGATGGCTCGTCGCGCAGCACGGGCAGGCTGTACCGCAACGATTACAACCCTGCGCTAAAGCATCCCGTTTATACCGATGTTTCTAAAGCGGCGGGCATACTGATAGAAGGCTACGGCCACGCAGCCACCATTGCCGATATAAACCGCGATGGCTGGAAAGATATTTACGTTACCAACGATTTTTTGCCCAATAACATCCTCTACATCAACAATCACGACGGTACGTTTACCGACCGTTCTAAAGAATATTTTAAGCACACCGCCACCAGCGCCATGGGCCAGGATATACAAGACATCAATAACGATGGCCTTGCCGATGTGTTTGAGCTGGATATGGACCCCGAGGATAACTACCGTAAAAAGATGTTCATGCCCGGCACGTCGTACCAGCTATACCAAAACTTCGATCATTACGGTTACCAATACCAATACAATCATAACACCCTGCAACTAAACCAGGGACCACGTCTGGGGCAAAACGATTCGATAGGCGCGCCTATATTTAGCGAAGTGGCCTTTTTTAGCGGCGTTGCCCAAACCGACTGGAGCTGGGGGCCGATGATAACCGACTTTGATAACGACGGTTACCGCGATATAGTAGTAACCAACGGCTACCCCCGCGATGTTACCGACCACGATTTTATCACCTTCCGCGACGAATCGTTCGCCGTAGCTACCAAAAAGCAAGTGCTCGATCAGATACCCATCGTAAAAATACCCAACTATGCTTTTCATAACAACGGCAACCTGGGCTTTGATGATGTCACAAAAAGCTGGGGGATGGATATCGCGTCCTTCTCTAACGGTTGTGTATATGCCGATTTGGATGGCGATGGGGCCATGGATATGATTATCAATAACATTGATGACGAGCCCTTCCTGTACCGCAACACCTCGCGCGATAAGGAGAAGGCCGATAATCATTTTTTACAGGTTCAATTTAAAGGAGGCCCTCAAAATTTGGGCGGCATAGGTGCCTGGGCCGATATTTACTACGATAAAGGCAAGCACCAGGTGTATGAGAATACGCCATTCAGGGGTTACCTTTCTACCATACAGAACATAGCCCATTTTGGTTTGGGCAAGGTTGATAAGATCGATTCGGTGGTTATTAAATGGCAGAACGGTAAACAGCAAACGCTGAAGAACGTAAAGGCCGACCAAACCCTTGTGGTGGATATAAAAAACGCCGGTGACGGCTATAGTTTCGATATCGCGCCTATCGCTAAATCTACGTTGTTTACAGAAGTTACCAGCTCATTGGGTATTACTTACAAGCACCAGGCCGATGATTTTATCGATTTCAATATACAGAAACTGCTTCCACATAAATTATCGGCCTACGCACCCGCAATAGCCGTTGGCGATATAGATGGTAACGGCTTCGACGATATGGTGCTTGGCGGCACCGCTAAATACCCTGCACAGCTGCTTTTGCAGCAGGCAAACGGCAAGTTTACCCAACGTAACCTGCTGGCGGCTGTTGGCCCCGACGAAAAATACCAGGACGAAGGCTTGCTATTGTTTGATGCAGACGGCGACGGCGACCTTGACCTGTACGCTGCAAGCGGTGGTTACGAAGACAAAACAGGGGCAAAATCATACCAGGACAGGATGTACGCCAACGATGGCAAGGGTAATTTTACCCTGCAACCCAACGCCCTACCCGCAAACTTTACCAGCAAGCTGTGTGTAAAGGCGGTAGATTATAATAAAGACGGCTCGCTGGATCTGTTCGTATCGGGCCGTGTTAACCCATGGAATTACCCTAAACCGGTATCGAGCTTCGTGCTGCGAAACGATAGCAAGAACGGGCAGATAAAGTTTACCGATGCCACCCCAACAGTAGCCAAAGGGCTGGACAATATAGGTTTGGTATGCGATGCCGCCTTTACCGACTACGATAACGACGGCTGGCCCGATCTGGTGCTCACCGGCGAATGGATGCCCGTAACCTTCCTGAAAAACGACCATGGCGTGTTCAAAAACGAAACGCCAACCACCGGCATTGCCGATAAATTAGGCTGGTGGAACACGATAGCCGGCGGCGACTTCGACCACGACGGCGATATCGATTACATTGTAGGCAATACGGGCACAAACACCTTTTATAAAGCCAGTGACGAATATCCGGTGTACATCACCGCGAAAGATTTCGATAACAATAATAGTTATGATGCTTTTCCGTCTTTGTTTTTGAAAGACCGCGAGGGCAAGATGCAGGAGTTTCCGGCCCATACGCGCGAGGATATTGTTAAGCAGATGATCAGCATGCGCGTACGGTATCAAAATTATAAGTCGTTCGCGGTATCAACCATGGATTCGGTGCTTACGCCCGCTATGCGCGAAGGCGCCATCAGGTTAAAAGCCAATACCTTACAGTCGGGTTACCTGCGTAACGATGGCCATGGTAAATTTACCATGTTGCCGCTGCCTGCCGAGGCGCAAATATCGCAGTTGGCCGGTATGGTAGTAGATGATTTCGACGGAGATGGCAACCTTGATGTAGCACTAAACGGCAACGACTATGGCACCGAGGTAAGCACCGGCCGGTACGATGCTTTTAACGGCTTGCTGCTAAAAGGCGATGGCAAGGGCGGCTTTAAGCCTTTATCCATAATGCAAAGCGGTATTTATATCCCCGGCGACGGCAAGGCATTGGTAAAATTGCGTGGGGCAGGCGGGCAATACCTGCTGGCGGCCAGCCAGTTTAGGGGTGCCCTAAAAATATTCGAGCTGAAGAAGCCCGTGCAAACCATTGCTTTGCAGCCAACTGATATGTTTGCTACCATTGGGTACAAAAACGGGACAACCGCAAAACAAGAATTTTATAATGGACAATCGTTCTTGTCACAGTCGGGCAGATTCTTTAATATTGGTGGTTCAATGGCTTCGGTTACCATAACCGATATTGCTGGCCACAAAAGGAGCATACCAATTAAATAACCTATTGCACTAAATTATGAGATACATTAAAGTATTATTTGTCGCCGCGTTTTGTTTGGTTATCGCCGGCTGCGTTAATAAATCCAAAATAGCCCTTAAAAGCGATGCCGACGTATTGCACGAAAATGTAGACCAATTAACCCAGGTTATCATATACGATGTGTTTACGCCGCCCGTGGCCAGCCGCATATACGGTTATACTTCGTTGGCTGCCTACGAAGCCATGCGGTATTCAAACCCAAAATATAATTCGATAACGGGCCAGTTGAAGGGCTTCAAAAAAATGCCCGAGCCCGAAAAAGGCAAAAAGTACAACTTTGCGCTTGCTGCTACCAAGGCTTTTTTCACGGTAGCGCATAAGGTAACTTTCTCTATTGATACCCTAAAAAAATACGAATCGAAAGTATTTGCCATGTATCAGGACAACCTGGATACGGCAGAGTTTTCGCGCTCGGTTGATTTTGGCGAGAAGATAGGTAAAGCCATACTGGCCCGCGCCGCATTCGATAATTATCCGCAAACGCGCGGCAAGCCTCGCTTTATAGGCAGCAGCGACCCTGGTAAATGGCGCCCAACCGCTCCCGATTATCTGGACGGCGTTGAATATTGCTGGGGTACCATGCATACTTTCGCTATAGATACGTCTACCCAGTTCAAAATGCCGCCGCCGCCGCCCTTCAGCACGGATAAAAACAGCGAATTTTTTAAGCAGAACGTAGCAGTTTACGAGCAAAGCAAAAGCCTTACGCCCGAGCAGATAGAGATTGCCCGTTTTTGGGACGATAACCCCTTCGTAATAACGCACCAGGGGCATTTGATGTTCGTTAACAAGAAGATTACGCCGGGCGGCCACTGGATAGGCATAACCGCTATAGCCTGCAAAAAAACCAAAGCCGATGGCGTAAAAACCGCGCAGGCCTATGCTTTAACCTCTATTGCCCTGTTCGATGCCTTTATAAGCGGCTGGCAGGTTAAATACGATACCCGCTACATAAGGCCGGTAACCGTTATCAACGAAAAAATCGACCAGAAATGGCTGCCTATGCTGCAAACCCCGCCCTTCCCCGAGTATCCGAGCGGGCACAGCGATATCAGCGCGGCATCGGCAGTAATGCTTACGCATTTATTTGGCGATAATTTCGAATACGACGACACCAGCGATCTGCGTTACATAGGTATGCAGCGCCACTTCAAGTCGTTCATGAAAGCATCGGATGAAACATCCATTAGTCGCTACTACGGAGGCATCCACTATCTTAACAGCGTAAATGCGGGTGCCGCACAAGGCAAGCAGATAGGCGAATACATCTGGAACAAGCTAAAGCTGACCAATTAATATAGGCGGCGTTACTTTTATCATCAAAAATGAAAAGGACTTTTTTATTTACCTCCTGCATATTATCGGGGGTATTGGTATTATCCATAAGCACCATTTTCAATAGCTGCAAAAGCAAGGTTGGCGGGCCGTATGAGCTAACAGGCGATACTTTGGCCGATGGTAAAGCGCTTGTACAGCAGCATTGCACCAAATGCCATGCGCTTGTGCCGGTTGATGCACTCACCAAAGATGTATGGACGATACACACCCTGCCGGCCATGGCACAGTTCTTCTCGATAAAAACCTACGGTGCCGATTACTATAAAGCCGATAACGATACCAGCGGCATGAGCCTGGTTAACTGGCAGGCCATCGTATCCTACTATAAGAAAGCAGCACCCGATACGCTGGTTGCTGCAAAGGCCCCTACGCCATTATTGAATGATTGGGCGGGCTTTGCCCTGAGGAAAGCCGAGAAAACGGCGGATATTGCCTTTACCTCGATGGTAATGGCTAACCCTAAAACCGGCAACATTTATACGGGCGATGTGGTAACCGGCAATTTAACCGAGTTTAATAACCAGCTTAAGCCTATAAACAAAGTTAATTTGCCTTCGGCAGCTGTCGACCTTAAATTTATAGCAGATTCTGCCGGGGTAAACCAGGCCATTGTATCGTGCATCGGTCGTATCGATCCGGTCGATTTTCCTAACGGCCGCGTATTTAAGGTTAATCTGGGCAGTACGCTAAAGCTTAACCAGTTAGAAACCGACCTGCCGCGACCCGTGCAAACCCTAAGTGCCGATTTTGATAAGGATGGCAAACAGGAAGTTGTGATATGCGCCCAGGGTTTCCACACCGGCGGCGTTTACCTGCTTAAAGCATATGCAGACGGCAAGGGGTACAAGCGCACCTCCATTGCCGATAGGCCGGGCGCGGTACAGGCCGTTACCGGAGATTTCAACAACGATGGCTGGGCCGACGTTATGGTGCTATACGGTACCGGCGATGAAGGCCTTGCCATGTACATCAACAATAAAAAGGGTGGCTTTGATGCTACGGAGCTGCTGAAATTCCCGCCTACCAACAGCTCCACCAGTTTCCAGCTGGCGGATATTGACCACGATGGCGACCTGGATTTGGTTTACACCTGCGGCTACAACTTCCACGATTCGCGCATCCTGAAACCATACCATGGCTTATACATTTACGAGAACACGGGCAAATTCAGCTTGAAGCAAAAATGGTTTTACCCCATTAATGGTTGCACCAAAGCCATTGCGGCCGATTTTGACGGCGACGGCGACCTGGATATAGCTACCATTGCCTTTTTTGCCGATATGAAAGATAAGCCGGCCGAAGAATTTATATATTTTGAGCAGGATAAGGCCATGCAATTTAAGCCGCACGCCATCCCGGTAAGTAAATTAGGCCGCTGGATGGGCATGGATGTTGCCGATATAAACCACGATGGTAAGCCCGATATATTGCTGGCCAACTATGCTACCGGCTTTTTGTTCCAGCCGAATTTTGCACCAAATTGGGATGAGCATACGCCCTTCATCGTGTTAGAGAATCACACAAAAAAATAAATGCCATATGCAGGCGCAGCAGGCATAGGATATGCGGTGAGTAGGAGATCGCTAACCACCACGTCATCCCGAGCGAGCTGCGCGAGGCTGGAGGGCAGGGGTGAGGCGAGAATTTATGCGGCGTGTATGCGTGTACGCATATCAACGTATTCTTACGCCGTGACCTTCTTTCAAACCTGGAAATTCCTGGAAAACCATAGCTGAAACTGTTCAAAAACCTGGAAAAAGCTGGACAAGATTTCGCAGCCCGCAAATCTGCATTTAGCCTACAAATGCCATTTTGATGCAAATTTCGCCCTTTTTTAGCCTGCGATGAAAAAACCATAAAAAAGCGTAAAAAAGTCCGAAAAAAACCGAAAAGCACAGATTTTCACGGGTGTTTTTTGCATGTTTGAACCGCAGCCGGGGCAATAAAACCGGGTTTGAAATTATCTGAATCTGTCATGTTTTCCGGCTGATTTTCCAATTTTCTATAAAACAAAAACTAGACAAACAAAACTTCTCACCATCCGCCCAAATAGTATAACCAAATGATAAATAAGTACACTCTTTTCGCCCGCGTTGAGCGTAGTTTTACCTCGTTAACTATTACTGATGAAGAAACTATTTTTCGCCGCCACGTTCGGTACCCTCATAAACGCTTTGCTGCTTACAACCGCTTTTGCCCAGCAGGTTAAACAGGTAAAGCTTACCAATTTCGATTTACAATCCTCCTCGCTTATTAAAGAAAACGGTGCCGAACTATCGACCACAAAATACCATTCGGGCGTTTATTGGTTCCCGGTAAAGGTACCCTCAACCGTGCTCACCGGCCTGGTAGCCAATAAAATATACCCCGACCCCTACCAGGGCCTCAACAACATGCTGATACCCGATGCTTCGGACCAGTTCAACAAAGAGTACAACCTGGAGCAATATAGCCACCTGCCAAACGACCCCAACCCATGGAAAAAGCCATACTGGTACCGCACCACCTTTAAAGTGCCGGCGGCAGACAAGGGCAAATTTTTTCAGCTGATATTTAAAGGCATCAACTACCGCGCCGCGGTATGGGTAAACGGCAAGCAAATTGCCGATTCTACCCAAATGGCGGGCATGTTTGCCGAACATAACCTTGACGTTAGCGCAGCCATTATAGCCGGTGGCGATAACGCCCTCGCCGTAAAGATATACCCGCTTGATTATCCGGGTTATCCTGCAAAAGAACAATTGAAGGCCCTCGGCCCATTCTATGAAAATGGCGGCCCTACAGGCGATATCGGCAAAAACGTTACCATGCTTTGCTCTGCAGGCTGGGACTGGATACCCCCCGTGCGCGACCGTAACATGGGTATCTGGCAACCTGTATTCCTGCGCACCACAGGCGGCGTTACCATTGGCAGGCCCAAATTAGTTACCGACTTACCCAAACTACCCGATACCAGCGTGGCTAAGCTATCCTTGAGCCTCACGCTGGCCAACCATAGCGCGGTGGCAAGTACCGGCAAGCTCACCATCAGCATAAAACCTGAGAACTTTACGGGTGCAGCTGTACAGTTCTCGCAAAGCTTCAACGTGCCTGCCAATGCAGGCAAAACGGTGTCGCTCAGTGGCGATAATATTAGCCAATTGCTTATCAAGCAGCCAAAGCTGTGGTGGCCAAACGGCTATGGGAGGGCCAATTTATACCGTATTCGCTTACAATATAGCAGCGGCACTGCTGTTTCTGACGATACCACGTTCGTTTTCGGCATACGTACGGTAAGCTCTAAGGCCGAGGTGGTGAACGGTTTTGTGCGCCGTAAGTTTTTCGTGAATGGCCAAAATGTGCACCTGGTTGGCGGCGCCTGGGTGCCCGATATGATGGTGAACCGCGATTCGGCACGGTACGATTATGAAATGCACCTGTGCCGCAACGCCAACGTGAACCTGGTGCGTATTTGGGGTGGCGGCGTTACCGAGCCCGATGCTTTCTGGAACGCAGCCGATAAATATGGCCAGATGGTATGGTCAGATTTTTGGATAACCGGCGATACCCAGGGCGAATTCAAAGGCTCGCCCGATTGGCCGCTGGAGGGTAACGTGTTCATCAACAACGTGGAGAGTACCATATACCGCATACGCAACCACCCCAGCCTGCTGGTTTGGACGGGCGGCAACGAGGGCCACGCCCGCAAAGAACTGTATGATGTAATGCGCAACGACATCATTACGCTGGATGGCACGCGCCCATTTATCCCAAGTTCATCGGGCTTTGCCAAATTGCCCGAGGGTTGGAAAGGCTCCTGGCCGGATGATATGCCATCGGGCGTGTACAGCGGCGGGCCATACGAATGGAAAGACCCTAAAGACTATTACGCGCTAGCCAATGCCGGCAAGGATTGGGTGTTCAAAGATGAAACCGGCCTGCCATCGCAACCGCCATACACTACCCTCAAGCGGATAATCCCCAACCTGGTTTGGGATACCAAACTGCCTTTCCCGCTGAATGATAGCTGGGGTTATCACGATGCCGCCACCGGTGCAGGCAGGTACGATAAGTACATCAACGAAATGGCAAAACGCTACGGCCAGCCCAAAACCATGGTGGAGTTCAGCGATAAAATGCAGCTGATGAACGACAACGGCTACCGCGGCATTTTTGAGGCCGACGGCCATAAATTGAACGAAACCGGCGGCGTAATGCTCTGGAAGCTGAATGCCGCGCTACCCAGCGTTATCTGGCAGATTTACGATTGGTACCTGGAACCTAACGCGGGCTACTACGCTATGCAAAACGCTTGCGAGCCGTTGCACATCCAGTATAATTACGATAACGGCAGCGTGGCCATCATCAACCGTATGCACAAGGCTACCGGCAGTTTAACCGCCACCGCCGATGTTTACGATGTGGATAGCAAACTCATCAAATCGATAAAGGTTGCCCATGTGGGCCTCGCCCAAACAGGCGTGCAGGAAGTGGTACAATTGAAAGACGTATTGGCCGGCAACAAAAGCATGAGCTTCGTGGTGCTTAACCTGAAGAATGCTGTCGGCAAAGTGCTGTCGCATAATGTGTACTGGTTATCGGCTACCGATGACTTTAATGCGCTGAACACGCTGAAAACGGCCACTGTTATCGCCAAAGTCATCAAAACCGAAAAAGGCGCAAGCGAAAATAAATGGACTATTACGTTCAGCAACACATCTGATAAGCTCGCTTTCTTTGTGCGCCCGCAGTTGATGAGCAATGGCGACGAAGTGATGCCCAGCTATTGGACGGGTAACTACTTTTCGCTCGCGCCGCACGAAAGTATTACCGTAACTGTAGGCGCTCCGCTGGCCAAATTAGGCGGCAAAACTCCTACAGTACTATTAGAAGGATGGAACCTGCAAAAACAGGTAATTACGTTGCCAGTTAAATAGTTATATATAGTTGGGAATTGGTGTAAGCCGGGCGACACTTGCCCGGCTTTTTTTTGCACGGCCACCATGTACGAAAGTGTACGTAGTAGTGTCCGTTATCGTACACCTCAAAAATAAAAAAGGCTCTAAATACTGTTTCAAGGCAGTTTTTGCGGGTGGCATTGGCTTTGACTTAGTTTGGCAAGCTAATTAACTAACCCAACTGTTATGATAAAAAACCTCTTTAAAACCGCATGGCGTAATGTGTACAGGCAAAAGGCCTACACGTTTATCAACATTATCGGCCTGGGCTCGGGCATTGCCGTTTGCCTGGTGATTTTCGTGTTGATACAGTTCCATACCAGTTTTGATAACTTCCACGCCAAAAAAGACCGGACGTACCGCCTGCTTACGGAGTATCACCATGCAGATTCTAAAGAGATTTTTTACGGGAAAGGCGTGTCGTGGGCTATACCGCAATTCCTGAAACAATATATACCCGGCGTGCAGGAAGTTGCGCCGGTATTCAACGCCCGGCAAGAGCAAATGCAAGTGTTGAATGCAGAAGGGGAGGTATTAAAGAAATTTAAAGAGACCCAAGGCGTATTCGCAACCACACCCGCTTTTTTTCGCATTTTCGATTTCCCGATGCTGCAAGGCAGCCCCAACGTGCTGAAAGACCCCAACATTGTTTTGCTAAGCCAGGCTACTGCCGAGCGTTACTTTGGCGACTGGCACAAGGCCATTGGCCAATCTATCAAATGGAATAATCAAACAACCATGAAAGTGGCCGGCATCATCAAAAATGCCCCTGTCAATACAGATTTCAACCTCCAGATCGTAATGTCGCTAGGCACCGGTTGGACCGAACGCATGGTGAAAGAGCATGAGTGGAACGGCACCATGGGTAGTTTTGGCTGTTATGTATTGGTACCCCCCGGTATGACGGGCGATTACCTTACTGCCCAGGCACGTGCCATGGTGAAAAAGAACCACGAGCCCGACAATAAAGATAGCGAAATAGCCCAGGCACTGAATGCTGTGCATTACGATACCAAAGCCGGTGATTTTTCAGATAAAAGCATCAGTCCGCAGATGATAACCATGCTTTGGATGATCGCATCCTTCATATTGGTAATAGCCTGCGTAAACTTCATCAACCTGGCTACTGCGCAAGCGATAAATCGTGCTAAGGAAGTAGGGATCCGCAAAGTATTGGGCGGCAACAGGGGGCAGCTACAAATGCAGTTCCTGGCAGAGACCCTGGTAATCGTATTGATTTCGCTGGTACTGGCTGTTATCATCAGCTTAATCGCCATTCCCATGATAGGTAAAATAATGGATCTGGCACTTTCTGCAGCTATGCTGCTACAATTTAAGGTTGCTGCATTTGTAGCCGGGTTAGTGGTAGTGGTTACTGTGGTAGCCGGGTTCTATCCGTCTATGGTGTTATCGGGCTTTAACCCAATCAATGCATTAAAAAGCAAGCTTGCATCTAAAGTGCCTAAGGGGATTTCGCTAAGGCATGCCCTGGTGGTGTTCCAGTTCGTGATAGCGCAGGGGCTCATTATCTGTACTTTCATCATCGTAAAACAGATGAACTATTTCACTAAGCAAAGTATGGGCTTTGCCAAAGATGCCATCGTTAACGTGCCTTTCCCGGGCGATAGCGCAGGCATCAGCAAACTGGACTACCTCAAACAGCGTTTGGCTACCATAAAAGGAGTGGAGGCAACCAGCCTTAACTCGAGCAGGCCCGCCGATGGCGATGAAGACTGGACGAACTTTATTTTTGAAAATTCGCCTAAGCGGGTAGATTTTTATTCGATAATAAAGATGGTGGATGAGAACTACGCGCCGCTGTACCAACTTAAATTTGTTGCGGGCCATAACCTGGCCCAATCAGATACCATCCGGGAGTTTTTAGTTAATGAGGCCTTGGTTGCCAAACTTGGCATCAGTAAGCCCGAAGATGCTTTAAATAAGCAGATAGCATTTAACGACAAAGTAAAAGGCAAAATAGTAGGCGTGCTGAAGAACTATCATAACCGTTCCTTTAAAGAAGAGTATGCGCCGCTGCTGATTTCTTCCAATAAAAAGCAGTTTTCGCTTGCCAGTATCCAATTGTCGGCAGCAAATTTCAAAACGGCTTTGCCCGAGGTTGGGAAAGCTTGGAACGATATTTACCCCGAATTTGTGTTCGAATACGAGTTTGTAGACGACCAGTTGGCCAGCTTTTATAAACAGGAAAACCAACTGAGCCAGATATACCAGTGCTTCGCAGTAATTGCGATCCTACTAAGTTGCCTGGGTTTATACGGCCTGGCCTCGTTTATGGCAGTGCAGCGTATCAAAGAGGTGGGTATCCGCAAGGTGCTGGGTTCATCGGTATCGGGCATCGTTTACCTGTTCTCTAAAGAATTCGTAGTGCTTATCGTTATCGGCTTTGCTATCGCATCGCCCATAACCTGGTACCTGATGAATAAATGGCTGCAGGATTATACCTATAAGATCAGCATCAATTGGAGCATATTTGCTATGGCGGGCGGCATAGCGGTTTGTATAGCCCTGGCCACCGTGAGTTTCCAGCTGATAAAAGCTGCGTTAGTGAATCCAATTAAGAGTTTGCGTTCCGAATAAGAAGCTGAATTTAAAATTATCTAGTTGATTATGAAGTATTTGTAATTAAATAGATAATTCAATAGTACTATGTATTGCATAATACCATGTAATGTTTATTTTTGTCTATATAAAAACGACAAAATATGAACAGGTATAAAAAATTGCAGGCTGTAGTGCTCGGGTTAGCATTCATGGCCTTAACTACATCGTGCTCGCACCGTAACACCACCATCATCGCAACGGATGATAACGGCCAAACCAAGCGCATCGAATATTCGGGCCAGGTGGTTTTTAGTAAAGACAAAACCGGGATAGACTACATATCTGAGGGCGGCTACGTTAAATTTGAACATAACGGCCGTAAGATTGAAGCCGAAAACGAAAAAGGCAAGGTAGTTTATAACTACGATGGGGGCTATAAGGCCGCAGTATTGAATGCCGATGGCAAACAGTTTTTAACAGAAGCCGTGCAGGAAATTAGCCGCGAGCAGGAAAAGATAAGGGCAGCTGCCAAAAAGGTTCAGTAGCTGCCCTTGATTTATTTCGTGCTTAAGCTTGCGCCTGTGGCAACACAAATCAAAGTTTGCACCCTGGCCCGGTCGCGAATAAATATGCATAGAGCCTTTGAGGCTAATTTTGCGTCTCTACGTTGATTTTTTTGTAGAGGCGCAACATTTTGCGTCTCCTGTATGCATGTCCGCCAGAAATTTATTTCTGCAGTTCCGGCACTAACTCGGTTGTTATCCCTATCCGGTTCCAACCGTTTATAGCGATAATGGCCATCAGCACCTGTGCCAGGTAAACTTCGTCGAATAGCGCTGCTGCCTTTTTGTAGGTTTCGTTGGATACATGGGTACCTGCTATCAATGTAACCTCTTCGGTAAGGGCCAATATGGCTTGTTCCTGCTCGTCGAAGAAATTGGTGTCGCGCCAGGCGTTGAGGGCGTAAATGCGCTGCTCGGTTTCGCCGGCTTTGCGGGCATCGCGGGTGTGCATATCTATGCAAAAGGCACAGCCGTTTATTTGCGATGCACGGATTTTTATCAGGTCTTTATGTTTGTGGCTTAGGCCTGTGCTTTCAACGTATTTTTCTAATGCAAGCATAGCGCGGTATGCCGTAGGTTCTGCGATATTTAACTTTAATCTGCTCATTTTCTTTTGTTTTTGTTAAGACAAAGATGGGCATTTGGAGGGGCTCGAAAAATGAACTGAGTTTAAGAAAAACGAACCTTCGCGTGGTTATTTAACCGCAAAGGCCGCTAAGAAGACACAAAGAGGCGCAAAGCCTGTCCTGGTCTTATTTTTTATCCCTGAGAAAAATTCATTAACCTACTTGCAAAGCTTTGTGCTCTTTGTGCCAACAAACCTGCAAATCTTTGCGCTCTTTGCGGTTAAAAATAACTCACACCTTCTTCGCCCTTAGTCTACTCAAAAATTGCGGCGTAAACCCCAGGTACGATGCCAGCATATATTGCGGTATGCGCTGCACGAAGGCCGGGAACAGCGAGGTGAAAAAACGGTAGCGCTCCTCGTCGTTTTGGTTGAAGATGTAGCCTACACGCCGTTGCGCGGCAATGAAGGATTTCTGCATCATGATGCGGAAGTAGGTTTCCAGCTTGGGTATCTTTTCGAAAAGTTCGGCACGGTCTTTCTCGTGCAGCAGCAGCACTTCGGTTTCTTCTATGGTTTGTATATAGGTGCTTGCGGGTTGGCGGTTCAACAGGCTGTCCTGATCGGCTATCCACCAGCTTTCCAGCGCAAACTGGATGATTTGCTCGTTTAGCTTATTGTTTACGTAATACTGCCTCAAAAGGCCCTTTAGCACGAAGTAATTGCCCGCGCAATGATAACCCGGCTCCAGTATCATGGCTTTCTTCTTGAACTTCTTTAGTTCCAGCCTGCCGCAGAAAAGTTCTTCTTCCGCAGGAGTTAATTGAACGTAGCGTTTGATATGGGCAAGCAATAGCGGGTACATGGTAGGCGAAGATACAGGTTAAGGCAGTTTATACCCAAACCTATACATCACATTTTTGCCGGTTTGCACCTTGTTGTCCACCACCGTTCCATCAACGGTTTGTATGGTTATCAGCTGACTTGCCGGGTTGGCTTTGGGAAGCTTAACGTCGATTTTCAACATTACTTCCTGCCCGGATGGCAAATCGACGGACTTTTCCCAATGCCCGGTTGCATCTTTTACGGTTTGTGCAGCGTTGCCCTTATCTGTATAGCTTATAGCAGCTGTGGTACCGGCAGGGATATCTATCGAATACTTTACCAGGTAAGAATCTTTTTTAGGGATGCTTAGTAAGCCCTTGTTCATATCGTAAACCGTGTAACTGCAGCCCGCCAGTAAAAAGGCAAGCAAGCATAGGTAGATGGTGTTTTTCATGTAAACTAATATAGGCGGCACGCTTATTAAATCAAAACTTATCTCCAAAACATTACAGCATCGATGGCGCAACGCCAAAAGTCTTTTTGAAGCTGTACGAAAAATGCGAAAGGTTCTCGAAACCCACATCCAGGTAAACATCCGATGGCTTTCGGCCTTTTTTGCTGATGAGGTAATGGGCTTCGGCGAGGCGTTTTTGCAGCAGCCATTGCCCCGGAGAGGTATGGAATATCTTCCCGAAATCGCGCTTGAAGCCGGCCAGGCTGCGGCCGGTAAGCGTGGCGAATTTTGCCGCAGGCACATTGTACATGTAATTGCGGTTCATGAACGATTCGAGATCGATTTTACCGGGTTCGCTAAAATCGAAGAGGATATTTTTCAGGCCAGGATCATGGTGCAGTAAGAGTTCTACCGCCTCCCTCGTCTTCAATTCTGCCAAAGGCGCGTTTGGCTGGGTGTCTTGTGCAAAATAGGGCAGCAGCGAGTCGAAATACCCTTTCATATAAGCGTCGGGCCGCAACATGTACAGCGGCGCACCCATGTAAGGCCCAACCTGGCCGAGTTTGTTTTCGGCACTGTACCGCCGCAAAAAATCCTGGCTCAAAAATATGCTCAGCGATTTAAACGCCCCGCCAGGGGGCGGCACCTTAGTGGTTTTTATCAGTTGGTTCCGCCGAACCAGCCCGATAGTGCCGGCTTTGAATATTACAGGGCCGTTTGTGGTAGCCATCTGCATTTCGCCCGAAACCACGTAGCCCAGGGCATGTTCGTAAACAAACTGCTCATTACCGCGCTGCTTTTCGGCACCGCAGGAATATAGCAGGTTGTTGAACTGGATATGGCCTTTTTCGTCCATCATACTGGTGTTAAATATATTCAATAATTATTTCAACTGGCTCATCAATATGGCATCGAAGGCCCTGTCGGGGAGCAGCTTCCGCAAAAATAACAGCGGACCAGCCAGGTAACCGCCGTGGTAGCGTGTCTTCGGTTTTTTAGCTTCTATAGCCTTGCGTACCAGCGCAGTAATAACACCGGGTTCTGACTCGTTGGCTTTCGTCTTTTTTGTAATTTGCCCCGAGCGTTCTACCATTGCACTGTAAGCTCCGCTGCCCGATACCTTATTGAGGTTGTCCATGGCAATATCAACCCATTCAGATTTTATGCCGCCGGGTTCAATCACCACAACGTCGATCCCAAATTGGGCAACTTCATTGCGCAGGCTATCGCTTAAACCTTCCAATGCAAATTTGCTGGCGTGGTACCAACCGCCCAGGGGTGTGGCCAGTTTGCCGCCGATTGAGGTGATATTGATGATGCGCCCGAATTTCTGCGCGCGCATATGCGGGATAACCAATTGCGCCATGCGTGCCGCGCCAAACACATTTACATCAATTTGCTGGCGGGCATCGCTGAGGGGTACATCTTCTATCGCGCCGTAGGAACCGTAGCCTGCATTATTTACCAATACATCAATCCTGCCCTCGGCTTTTACGATTTTGTCAACAGCGATTACCATCGAGGCATCGTCGGTTACATCCAGCGATAAAACCTTAACACCGAGTTGGCGGATGTCTTCCATCTTATCGGTGCGACGGGCAGCGCCGTAAACAATGTGGCCATCGTTCAATAATTCTTTTGCGAAATCTTTACCCATGCCGGCAGATGCGCCGGTTATTAGTATTACTTTTTGTGTGGTTTTCATTTGTTTTAAATTTTATAAAGCTTTTGTGCTTTGTATAAAACAAATGTCGGGGTAAATTAAGGGTCGGGTTTTGGTAGGAAGCTCAAATTACTTTGGTATAAAGCTCAGATTACAGGTTTACAGCTGTTGGTCTCCCTGGCTAAAGGTTTGTTTTTCGGCATAGCTCAGTTCCAATGCTTCTTCAATATTGTCTTTTGTGGGCCTGATGTAGATGAAATAGCCCACCAATAGCAAAGATATTACGATAAAAAACAACGAGCCGGTGATGAAAAAGGCTACGATGCCAAATAACGATGGGCCTTCCAGCAAAGCCAGCCGTACAATTAGCGCGGTTTGGTAAATTGTCAGTTTTTGTTTTAACGTATTATCGGGCTTTACGGCGCTGCTCAATATCTTCTTGAATATAAAATTGCTGAGTATAAAACACGTTATGGCAAGCGCGGGTACAGCGTACAAAAGCGGGTCGTGCGTATCGCGCACGTTGATGATAATGCGCTTGCTTAGCAAAGTAACTACGACAGCAAAAAGTATCTGCCCGGCAGCTAATGCCAGGTGGATTATGATAAAGACGCGCATGAACGCTACCGGGGTTTGTGGTTGATTTGTATTATATGCCATGATAAGGTACGTTGAAGCCCCAATATACAACAATTCAGCAGCAGTTGTTGTGAGCAGTGCAATTAATGGGGTGACAACAACCCCTCATTATCCTTCAGCGCCACGCCCGATAACTTGCGGTTTAAGGACTCCTGTATCAGGTAAAATAATTTATCCGCAGCCTGTGCAATGGGTAAACCTTCGGGCCGGATATTGGAGATGCAATTGCGCGAATCATCGGTTAGGCCGGGTTTGGGCATATAGGTGAGATAGGCTCCCATGCTATCAGCCGAGCTTAAACCAGGCCGTTCGCCAATCAGTATCACCGAAAGCGATGCGCCAAGTTCTGCCGCTATGCCATCGGCAATGGCTACCCGGCCCTGCTCTACCAGGCAAAGCGGAGCGAGTTTCAGCTTGGCGGCTTGTAGTTTGGGTATCAGCAGTTTTAATAGATCCAGCGCGTTTTGATTGATGGCTGTTGCCGAGAGGCCGTCGGCCAGAATCAGCACAATGCCGTCGTTCGCTATCTGGTCGGCCAGGCGGTTTACGGATAGCTCATCCAGCAGGCGGCCAAGGTCGGGCCGTTGCAGGTATTGCTCGCGGCCGGTGGCCCGGCTATGCAGCTGCAGCACGGGAAGGTGGAATTGCTCCAACTCATCGGCCAATGCTTCCGTATCCATTACCGAATACACCGCATCGCGGGCATGGGCGTGCGCCAGCTTAAACTCCAGTGAGGGTTTGATAGGGATGCTGCTGCCCGTGCTGCCCAACGCAATGCGTGCCTGCGTAAACTCCTTCAAAAAGCTTAAAGGTTCATCGGGGTTGGGTTTATGCTTTACTATTTTAGCCACAAGGATCGCGTTTTGTTGATGAAAGCTTCCGGCCCGCCCTTATTGGGGTTGCCATCCGCATCGGTTATGCCCTGCCTGATTAACCAGGCTTCAAACTCGGGGGCGGGCTTTAGGCCCAGTACTTTGCGCAAATAAAGCGCATCGTGAAAGGAAGTGGACTGGTAATTGAGCATGATATCATCAGAACCGGGTATGCCCATAATAAAATTGCAGCCCGCCACGCCCAGCAGGGTGAGCAGGTTATCCATATCGTCCTGGTCGGCCTCGGCGTGGTTGGTGTAGCAAACGTCCATGCCCATGGGTAGCCCTAGCAGTTTTCCGCAAAAATGATCTTCCAGGGCGGCGCGGGTTATCTGTTTGCCATCGTATAAATATTCGGGACCGATGAAACCCACAACTGAATTTACCAACAGCGGCTTGAATTTTTTGGCTACGGCGTAGGCACGCGCTTCGCAGGTTTGCTGGTCTACCCCGTAATGGGCATTGGCCGATAAGCAACTGCCTTGCCCGGTCTCGAAATACATTACGTTATGGCCCACGGTACCGCGCTTGAGCGATAGGGTTGCTTCATAGGCTTCCTCCAATAAATTTAAATTGATACCGAAACTGGCGTTCGCCTTTTGGGTGCCGGCGATAGATTGGAAACACAAATCGATAGGCGCGCCTTTGTTCACCAGCTCTAATGTGGTGGTGATGTGACTGAGCACGCAGGATTGCGTGGGGATATCGAATTGTTGGCGTAGCTGGTCTATCAGCATAACAATTTTAAGTACAGCTGCGGGACTGTCCGTAGCCGGGTTTATGCCGATGCAGGCATCGCCGCTGCCATATAGCAAGCCCTCTAAAAGGCTGGCTGCAATGCCACGTGGGTCGTCGGTAGGGTGGTTCGGTTGCAGGCGGGTTGCAAAATGACCTTTTAGACCGATGGTGTTGCGGAATTTGGTAACTACCTCGCATTTTTTTGCTACCGCGATAAGGTCCTGGTTGCGCATGATTTTCGATACTGCGGCGGCCATTTCGGGCGTGAGGGCATCTTCAACGCTTTTCAATACCGCAGTATCGGTTTCATCCAGCAACAGCCAATCGCGCAGTCCGCCAACCGTGAGGTGGCTAATGCGTTTAAAGGCGGCGGCATCATGGTTATCGATAATCAACCTTGTTACCTCATCTTCCTCGTAGGGGATAACTACCTCGTTCAGAAAATCCCCCAGCATCACGTCCGATAGGGTTATCTGCGCAGCAACGCGTTCTTCGTAGCTTCCTGCGCTTAACCCGGCCAGCACATCGCCGGTACGGTGCGGCGAAGCCTTGGCCAGCAGCACCCGCAGGCTATCGAAGCTATAAACTTTACCAAGGATGGTGTGCTGGTACATTTAGTTAAGGACTGAATTATTGAATTAGTGAATGACTCTATACTTCGTTGTCGACATTGAATTATCCGAAGCCTCACCCTGCCCTCTCCAAAGGAGAGGGTTCTAAAAAAGTCCTCTCCTTTGGAGAGGATTTAGGTGAGGCCACAGCCCACTGCAAACCGCCTACTGCAAACTGCCAACCGGCGTGTTAAGCATTTCATCGTCCATAATTTTGGTTTTGTGTTTGCCCATAAGCATAAAAATTGCCAGCGCAATGGCCAGTCCCGCAAAAAAAACCAGGCTTAGCTGCAGGTTGTAGTAAACGATGGCAACCAGGCAAATAACAGAAATAAGCAAGGCTATGGCCGGGAAAACCGGGTAAAATATGGCGGCAAAGGGCCGCTCGAGTTTTGGTTCTTTGTGGCGTATTACAAACAGGCTGATCATGCTCATCATATACATGGTTACTGCTCCCAATACCGATAGGATGATGATTTGGTCCAGCTGTTTTTGATAGATATACAAAGCCGCAAAACTAATTACCCCGCCGGCAATAATGGCCCAATGCGGTGTTTTAAAGCGTTGGCTTACGCTGGCCAGCGGCCTTGGCAGGTAACCGCTACGCGCCATGGCATACACCTGCCGAGATGAGGCGATGATGGTGCCGTGTATAGATGCAATAAGCCCGAACAAACCAATGCTGGCGAAAAGCTGAGTAAGTCCACTGCCTTTGCCCAGCACCAGGCTGATGGCTTCGGGCAAAGGGTAGGCAATGCTACTTAGCTTGTGCCAGTCGGCAACGCCACAGGTAAGTATCATTACGCCGAACGCTAAAATAACCAGCGTGCCTAAAGCGTAAATGTATCCCCGGGGAATGTTCCGTTTGGGGTTATCCACTTCTTCGGCAACCATGGCCACGCCTTCTATGGCCAAATAAAACCACACCGCGAAGGGCAGGGCCGCAAAAACGCCGCTCCAGCCGAAGGGCATGGCATCGGTTAAAAAATTATCCATCTTGAAATGCGGGCCAACCACGCCCATAAAAAGCAGCAGTTCGATAACCGCTAAAATGGTGATGAACACCGAAAATGTTGCCGACTCCTTTACCCCGTAAATATTGAGTATGATAAAAATCGCGTTAAAAGCCATGGCCGAGGGCAGCACCCCGATGGCCGGATGCAAAAAGTGCAGGTATCCGCCCAGCGAAAACGCGATGGCCGGCGTGGCAATCAAAAAATCGACAAGGGTAGCGTAGCCGGCAATAAGCCCGCCGAAGGGCCCCATGGCGCGGTAGGCATAAGCAAACGCACCGCCTGCATGGGGTATAGAGGTGGTAAGCTCTGTATAGCTGAAAATAAATGTAATGTACATTACAGTAACGATCACTGTGGCGATAAGGAACCCTACCGTGCCCGATACGTTCCAGCCGAAATTCCAGCCGAAGTATTCGCCGCTGATAACCAGGCCCACCGCTATGGCCCATAAATGCAGGGGCTTTAGCACCCGCTTCAGTTGTTTCGAATCTGTGTTTTCCAATGCCTGTAGTTAATGTGCCTTTAAGGTACAGATAAAAAACGTGAGCCGGAAATTTTGCGTCACAAAGGGGCAAAACCGGCCTCACTGTTATCTTAATCTAATAATAAGATAACGGTGGTTTAATATTGGGGCGATTTTTTAACTTTGCAGCCCTGATTAATATTGTAATAGAATAGTGCCTAAGAATAATACCCGTACGATAAAAGAAATTTGGGTGGAAGCCCTGCAAATGCCGGAAACACGCTCCAAAATATTGCTGGCTTCTGTACTTACCATCATCATATTAGCTTCCATGCCCTTCTTTTTCGGGCAGATAGAGAAACGGAACGGCATCGTATTGAACGATTGGGTACTTGCTTACCTGCCCGCCTACAACGTATCCCTCCTGATTTTTGCCATTATCTGGAGCATGGGCATACTGGTAGTATCGCGCGCCTTGTACGACCCCAACATCTACATCAAATACGCCTGGACGCTTTTCTTCGTAAACCTTACGCGTATGATGACTATCGCCGCCTTCGCGCTTGATCCGCCGCGCGGCATGGTTCACCTCATCGACCCTATCACCGGTATATTCTATGGCAATGCCGTTATCACTAAAGATCTTTTCTACAGCGGTCATACCTCTACCATGATGCTGATTTTCCTATGCGTTGATAAACGCAGCGATAAAATCGTTGCCTTTTGTGCCCTCGTGGCGGTAATTGTATTGCTGCTGATACAGCATATCCACTACACCATCGATGTTTTGGCGGCCCCGATTTTTGTCTACATCATCTACCGCATTACCTGTCATTTCCTCAAGCTAAGTCCTCCCGCTAAATTTACGGGCGATCAGGCTTAAAAAAGCTTGCGGTTAGTGCATAATATCTTAAATTTATAGCTCGTTATTACCAATATAAACGGCTATACTATGTTCAGGAAAATCTTCGTAATTGCTTTGGTACTGATTACCTCATACGCGCATGCACAGCAAAAAACGCCGCGCCAGTTGTTCCCCGGCTTGTTCGAGGCGGTGCAATCGTCGGATATCTTCCCCGATAATAAAACCTTCGTAGATTGTACGCCCAGGTTCGAGCCCAGCCAGATCATGAAATCGTACAACGAGCAAAAGGGCAAAACCGGGTTCGACCTGAAGGAGTTCGTGCTATCTAACTTTACGCCGCCAGCATCGCCTACGCATGCCTTCCAAACCAATATCGAGGATGGCATCCGCAAGCATATCGATACCCTTTGGCAGGTGCTGCAGCGCAAGCCCGATGCCGGCTCAAAGTTATCGTCATTAGCAGCCTTGCCTAACCCGTACATCGTGCCGGGTGGCCGTTTCCGCGAGATATACTATTGGGACAGCTACTTTACCATGCTGGGCTTGCAGCAAAGCCACCAGGAAAAGGTTATCGAAAGCATGATCGATAACTTTGCCTACCTCATAGATACTTATGGCTTTATCCCCAACGGCAACCGCGCTTATTACCTTACCCGCTCGCAGCCGCCATTCTTCGCCATGATGGTGAACCTGCTGGCTAAAAGCGAAGGGAACGCCATTTTTACCAAATACCAACCGCAACTTATCAAAGAATATAACTACTGGATGCTGGGTTCGGCCGGCCTTGCCAGAGGTAAAGCCGCGCACCGCGCCGTGCGCATGGCCGATGGCAGCCTGCTTAACCGCTATTGGGACGAAAGCGACCAGCCGCGCGAGGAATCGTACATCAAAGATGTGGATGCCGCCAAAACAACTATCCAAGCACTACCTGTTTTCTACCATCACATCCGCGCGGCAGCAGCTTCGGGATGGGATTTCAGCAGCCGTTGGTTTACCGATCCTGCCAAAATCGGCACGATACAAACCGCCGACCTGGTACCTGTAGACCTTAACTGCCTGATGTATAACATGGAGTTGACCATTGCCCGCAGCTATTACGTAAAAGGGAACAAGGCGCAATACCTATTGTATGCCGCCAAAGCAGTTGCCCGCAAAAAAGCCATCCTGAAATACTTTTGGGACGAGAAGAACGACTGGTTCAACGATTATAACTGGACAACCAACAAGCGCAATGCCATACCAACCCTTGCGGCGGTTTTCCCGCTGGAGTTCAAAATTGCTACCGCGGTGCAAGCCAAAAAGGTTGCCGATGGCCTGAAAGCTAACTTCCTGAAACCGGGCGGCCTGGTTACCACCCTCAACTTTAGCGGCCAGCAATGGGATGCGCCAAACGGCTGGGCGCCGTTGCAATACATGGCTATTGACGGTTTGGAGAACTACAACCACCACGAACTTGCCAAAGATATAGCCACACGCTGGATGAACCTCAACATCCGCGTGTTCAAACAAACCGGCAAACTGCTCGAGAAATATAACGTGGTTGATACCAGCCTTACCGCCGGCGGCGGCGAATACCCCCTGCAAGACGGTTTCGGTTGGACGAACGGGGTGTTGTTGAAGCTGATGAACAGGTATAATTTTGATGAGAAGAAGGGGGAGTAGGGGGATGCGGGATAGGCAAAAGCTTCTCCATAACGTCCTTGCGAGCGATAGCGCGGCAATCATCGGCAAGCAAATCAGACTTGCAAAGCGGCTCTGCTTGCCGATGATTGCCGCGTCGCGCCACCGCGCTTTACCCCACGCCGCTCCTCGCAAGGACGATGTGGTGAGTTTTTTTTGCGATGCCTGCTTACTGGCAGGCAGACCAGGCCTTTCGTTTGCCAGAATAAAAAATAAATAACCCAATGTCTATCGAAAGGAAAATCATTTATATCGCCGTTGCCTGTTTAACAGTAATGGTGGTGTATATGCTGCTGGATGAGTACGTAGGCTACGTGTTCTCAGGTTTGCACCCGTAACCGGAAGAAAGCTTAGAAGCCAAAAAAACAGCTGGATGCGGCAAAAAAACTTCAGCCACACGGCGGCATCTATCTCTGCAAGTTGAAATAGCGATGGGGAGTAGCAGCCAGGGCAGGCGCAAAATTGAAGGTTTTAAACTTTGTCAACTTTTAAAAAGTTGACAAAGCTGCCCCTGTTTATTTATAAGCGGATATATGTGTTGTTTTGATGCTCAGCACAAAGGATTTGCCTACCGACATCTTCACATGCCTTTCCTGTAAAAAGGCTTTGATGGCTTCATCGTCTTTAAGCGCCTCGTAAAGGTCGCGTGCTACTGCAGATCCGCTGACGTTGTTGGTAACCTTGCCATTCTCCATGGTTAGATTAAATGTGTACCCGGATTTACCGCGGTCGCCCGCCGATTCGAAATCGGTTATGTTTAATTTAAAACTTTGCTCTTCGGTAAGGCTTCGTTTTAAATGCAAGCGGATAACGGGGATGTACCTTTTCCAGGTAGTTAAATATTTTCTTTCTTCCATGCGTGAACAGCAAAGGTATGATAATAGATTGGTGTGGCTCCACTATTCCGCGTTCATTTGTCGAAAAGTTTGACTTTTAATAATCGTTATAGCGCAGGCGCAAATTTCCACTCATCAATCTCTACCAATTATTTGCCATTCCCAATGTGTCACGGTAACACTTTTAATACATACTTGCCTGATAGCTATAAATTTATAATTTTGGTAAAACCAATTACCAAACCAATTTAAATTCATGGAAAAGCAGAACTTAAGCCGTCGCCGGTTTCTTGGCAATAGCGCAATTGCCGCAACGGGGTTATTTTTATTATCCAAACCCTCGTTTGCCGGGGCTTTTTTAGGCCGGGCCGATAAGCCGAACTCCATGGTGAACGGCGTGCAGATAGGCGTTATCACCTATTCGTTCCGCAGCATGCCGGGTACAGTGGAGGATTTGCTGAAGTACTGCATCGATTGCAATATCAACGCCATAGAACTGATGGGCGATGCCGCCGAAGCCTACGCAGGCGCACCAAAAAGGGCCGGAGCTTACGGTCGGCCGCAAACACCCGAAGAAATAACTGCTAATGCTGATCTGCCTAAACGTTTAGCCGAGTGGCGAGCCAGCGCACCGATGGATAAATTTGTTGAGCTGCGCAAAATGTATAAAGATGCCGGCGTAAAAATTTACGCATGGAAACCCAACGCCCTGGGTAAGAAGAACACCGATGCCGAAATAGAATACGCTTTTAAAGCAGGCAAAGCATTAGGGGTAAGCCATGTTACGGTAGAATTGCCGGATGATGAGCAAACCAAACGCCTTGGCGACCTGGCCGCCAAACATAAAATGATGGTAGGCTATCACGCCCATACGCAGGCTACCCCAACGCTTTGGGATACTGCTTTAAGCCAATCGTCGTATAATGCCATCAACCTGGATATCGGGCACTATGCCTCTGGTACCAGTAGCAGCCCGGTGCCATTCATCGAGAAATACCATGATCGTATCGTAAGCATGCACATCAAGGATCGTAAATTCCACGATGGGCCCAACGCGCCATGGGGCACGGGCGATACCCCGATAAAAGAAGTATTGACCCTGATGAAAACCAATAGATATAAATTCCCTGCCACTATCGAATTGGAATATATTATACCCGCCGGCTCGGATGCGGTGAAGGAGGTAAAAGTTTGCAGAGAGTATTTGGTGCAGGCCTTAAGCTAAGCCAAAAAGCTATAAAACAATAAAGGGTGTCAATGAGCACCCTTTCCTGTTTTATATGCCCAGTCGGTGCAGTAAGGCATCTCTGATATGTGCTTTAATACAAAAGCATAGGCCCAATCAGCAACTACGCTCCCTTAACACCCTACCGGCAGGAATAATGCCATCTTCTTCCCCCTCCAAATAGCGGGCCCCGGCTTTTTTTAGTGAGCTAATGCTGTTTTGTTGATTTTTTTAAGAGCGTTAAATAAAGTTTGAATTTAAAAAAAAAACACTATATTTAAGCACTAAACTTTATTAATCATGTGTAATTCAACGCCATGCCATATTCGCGGCCGGCCTATTCTTATGGGCTGTTGCATCAAGCCGTAAACTCGCGTCACTTTTCCTAAACCTAACCTTACCCCATATGTCACAAGAAGAATCCAAAAAAGAAGGATCCGATTCCGATGGAGCGGACGTTGTTATCACAACAATCGAGATAAAAGAGGAGCAACCAGAGGTTCCCAAAATATCCGGTATCGCGGTGGATGAAAATCTAATCAAGAAACGAGGCTTCCTTATTACGTTGTCTCATAACCCGCCGCCCGAAATTTTGCTTAATCAAACGCTAGCAGAAATCAACGAAAAATACAAAGAAATCTTAAGCGAGTTTAAAGAGCATCAGCTAAAACGCCAGGAATGCCTTAAAAATGAGTTGCAGCTTTGCGAAGCCCAACACACGGCACTCAATGATAAACAAGCAGCTTATGCGGCATATCTGGATAGCCTTAAGACAGAAGAGGTAGAACTGCAAACTAAGCTAAGCAAGCTTCACGAAAGCGTTGCCGAGGCTATAAAAAAACTGGGCGCGGCAAAAGAAACGGTGGTGAGCAAGGGCCTGGCAGATATGAAACTGGAGTTGGAGAAGGCGATGGAAATCAACTCGGGTCTACAACAGGGCCAAAATGTAGAACTGGAAAAACGCTATGTGAAAGATAGGCCCACGTTTCAGGAGAAGATTGATTTTTGGAAAATTATCCTTGGCAAGCATCAAGATCATTATCAGCAGGTTTCAGAAAGGTTAAAGCTCATGTCGCGCGATGGTATCAACGCGCAAATAGCCCAATTCCTTATTTACCTCGGCGGTATCTCTGCATTGGTAAGCGGCTGGTGGTTCTCTTTGTGGACAGGGCCTAACCCTGCGCAGAACGCGGTAAACAATGTAACGGGCAACACCAACGTACGGTTCTTTTTCCTGGATAATATCGGTAAATTCCTGGCCGGATACAGCCCCTGGGTAATGACATTGATTGTATTAGGTTACATAGTATGCATTGGCCTGATAAGTTATTTATGCCATATTTTGCTCGTAAGGTTTGGTTTTGTTATCGACGTGCGCGAGCTACGCAAAAAGCGCGATAAGAACGCGACAGAAAACCAGGATGATTATGATTTTGATATAGAAGAGCAGGAGAATTTGCTAAGGGCTAAAATTAAATCTACCGCGTGGTGGGGCCTATGGCTTAAATTAACCCCCATCTTGTTGGCGGTAGTCCCTGTAATTGGGGTAATTTCAGCAGAGCTAGCCAAGCAGAAAGGCGGTACGAATTTCCAGGGATTATTCGATTCGCTCATCAATGAATTTATCGGCACATCTATTGCCATCATGTTCTCAGCCTTTTCTATTTTATTACTCACCCGGGTAAGCGAAAATAAGTATTACAAGAAAAACCAGCATGCAGACGGACCCGAGGAAAGGCCAGGGCTAAACGTACAGTATATAGGGTTTGTTTTTTTCGGGCTGATGATCCTGGCTATGCTTCTTTACCATTACCCCATCGTAATATTCGACGATTTAAGGCGGGTAGCCACATTCGGTTTTATTGTTAGTTGCCTTGCCACAGGTTTTAGCCTGGCTTACGGATATATATTCAGTGGCCTGAAAAATAACTCGGATATGCTATTGTTTTATATCGATACTATCACCACTATTATCCATCACCTATCCAAACCTTACCAGGTTAATTACACCACCAACTGGAGCCTGAAAGCACGTATTTATAGGCTCCAGCAAAAAATGTTTGATTTAATTGAAGGCCGGGCAACCCTCGCTGCCGATATTGCTTACGGTAAAGAGGCACCGAATGCCAAAGGGCCGGTAATGATGGTGCGCAGCCAACAGGAAACGCCAACTGCAGAAAATACCGCCGGCGATAAAAAAGAAAAGAAAAACCAGCAAAAGGGTGATAAAGGCGATGCATCGGCTGCGCAAAAAAAACAGCCGGTTTTGCGCAGGTGGTTTAGCTGGCTTATACCCAAAAAATATAAGCGAGAGGGCAGCAGCGACGAATATCTGGATGAGCTGGCCGTTTCACATACCGATTTGATTTACTTCCCCGAAATTGCAACCACGCTTAAAGAACTGCACCATCAAATGCAGGAACTAAGAGACCGGATAAACAAAATACAGGAAGAGCGGGAGAACCGCTTGCGCAACCTTGGGGTGTGGCACTCTATAAACGACCAGATTGCTAACAACCGCAGCCGTATAGATAAGGCAAACGTAAAATTAACCGATTACAACATTGGCTGCCTTGCCGAAGAGGTGATGATAGGCGATATGGAAAAAAAGGAAAAGACGTTGCTTACCGAAGGCTATTACACGGGCTTGTGGTTTAAGGATATCGACCCCGGCCAACGATTCAACATTGGCCCTGCTATTAATCACGCAACACCCGCAAACGCTTAATTATTAGAAACCATGACTTGGAAAAAACCTTTCGACCTGGTTAAAAACAGGATAGATAAATATAAAAAGCGGATAAAAGAAACCGTAACCGAGCCCGCAAAGCCCGATGAAACAAAAATTGGCGAAAAACTGGCAGATGCCCTTAACAGGTTTTCGCGCGTGTTTACCATATCCGGAGATGTTGATACACTGGTGGATAGTATACAAGGGCACATTAATATCTGCGGTACCGATTACAGCAACATGGGCTACAATCATGGAAAGATAGGGGCGAGGGATTTTCAGATACGTAAGCAAACAGAAGCGCATGCTACGCTCATTACCGGCCGTGTAAGTGCGGCCCTCAGCGGGCAGGTGCAGGCACATGCGTTTATCATAAAGGAAAAGACAGATGATCTGGAACGCCTTAAAACCGAGCACGAACGCTGCCTGGAGGATAAGAAAGAACAGCAACATCAGGCTATTAATGATAGCAAACAGTACAACCGTTTTAATGCCTGGGTTTACCTTATATCGGGTTTGGCTATGATACTGGCGGATATAGCGGTGTCTATCAACCTGGTAGCGTTTTTCGGCGTTGGTAACCCAAAAGCAAAAGCTACCTTCTGGGAAAAGATTACCAATCTCGAACTTTTTTTCTTTTCGCTGGGCATTGCGTTGTGCACGGTATTCATCAAAATTTTCTACGATGAGTACATCAATACCAAACTTGGGCAAACGCAACTCAGTTTTAAGCAGCTCACGGATAAAGGCGTAACCATAGCATCTATAAAGAAAGAATTTGTGATTAAGCTTATAGTGAAAGGCGTAATCTTCGCCGGCTTGCTGGTGTTGCTTTACTACCTGGCAAAATACCGCACCTATTTTACGGTGAATAACGAATTCTCCCTCCTCACCAAGATGAAGGACAGGCAGCACCTCTCCAATATATCCGAAATTACAGATGTTATCCTCAATAGCTTTATCGGCATTACGGTGGTGATACCCGTTATAAGCGGTATTGCACTATCGGGCGGGCTAAAGATATTTGCCAACCGCAGGGCTCGAAAGGAGGCAGTTGCCGAGGAAGAAAAGGCAAGGCTGAGATGCGATGCAGTAGAAACCGAACTGAAGAATTTAACCTACAAGCAAAAAGATATTGAGCAATACAACAATGAATGGTCGGACAAACCACAAAAAATACTACTCACTGCCAGTTTTTTTGCGCATAACTACGAACAGGGCTTTAGGGTAGGTTACCGCGAAAACCATGGCAACGATCTTTACAAATTGGTTGAGGAGTTTAGGAACGAGGTAATACAGCAGGCATTTACAAATAGATTAAAATTACAATAGAAATATTATTTGTTATGGTAAATTATAAACTTTTAATGGCTAAAGCGGTGCTTTTTTGCGCTTTAGCTACCGCGTTTTTAGGGTGCAGCGGCGACCCTAAGAAAGATGATTCCGCCCAAACAACCGCAACCGATACCTCTGCAAATGAAGGGGGTGGGGCAGAGGAGACACCTACAACAGCCGCGGTAGTGGTTTTGTGCGATGTTTCTAATAGCGTTTCGGTTCTTGTTGGGAAAAATGGTGCGGCGCAGGGGAGGGTTGCAGATATGATTAATGGCTGCAAGCAATTGATAAGGCATTACCCGCCTGGTACCAACATCCGCTTTTTCCTGATCAGCTCCAACGCGTTCGAAACGCCTTTTTTTGAAATAAATACCCGCGAGGTATATGCCACAGATAAACAGGAAGTATTGGATGAGCTATTGAATGGCGATAAAAAAATCGAGCGAAGTATCGGTTCCGCCGCGGTCCACGCAGAAAATAACACCTGTATCTTAACTTCAATCGAAAATGGCTATACCGCCCTGGCCGCAAAAAATGCAAGTTCAATAAAAACCAAAGAACTTATCCTGTTTTCTGATATGTTGGAGCAATGCCATGACACGCCTGCGGACGGGCCGGTAATGATGCATACCAATGCCGATGTCCTTCTGGCTCCCGACCAGCTCGATCGTTTTGTAAATTACAAAGGTTCTAATACGTTTAACGCAGGTACAGTGGGCCTGCGCGTAATTATGACAACGCCTTACATGCCGCAAAAAACAGCACGGCAGATAAAGGATGCCTGGCAAAAACTGTTTAAAAATATGGGGGCTAAGCCGGCACTCGCAGGGAGTTTAATTTTTGAGCCGGCATCAAACTTTAGCACATTTGCCGATTACGCGGAGGAGTAATTCCTATCTATATTTTAATTACCATGCGGTAACTGGTATGGCCGTCATGGCTGGTTTCTAATTTAGCATCCAGCTGGCGGGCCATAAGATTAACTATCTTAAGGCCGAAAGATGGCGATTCGCTTTGTGTGGCCGCATGGTGCCAGCCGGGGCCGTCATCACTTAGTAAAAGTATAGCAGTTTGGGCTGTGTTTGCCCGCAAACTAAGGCTGATGGTTCCCGGGCGCTCTTTAAAGGCGTGTTTTATGGCATTGGTCATCAATTCGTTTACAATGAGGCCCACTGCTACCGCTTTGTCTGCATCAAGGTGCAATGGCGTAATTTCGGCCTTTATTGCAATGTGCGCTGTTTGTGGCCCCCCAAACGAATGCTTGATATGGCTTATCAAATTTTCCAGGTACTCCTGCATCCCTATAGATGTGGTACTGCGATCTTGATACAGTTTATGGTGAATAAGGTTCATTGAAGTAAGGCGCGATTCGTTCTCGCGCAGGGCGGCTTTTGCTGTTTCGTCGCTAAGGTTGTCAATCTGCATAATAAACAAACCGCTTAGTATCTGCAGGTTGTTTTTTACCCTGTGGTGAAGTTCTTGCATCAGCGTTTGTATATGCTGCCCCGCTTTTACCTTTTGCCGGTAAACGGCCAATAGTATAGCCAGCAACAACACCAGCAAAAATGCCGTAATGGCCATAACAATAATAAATTGGTGCTGCTTGGTGTTTACCTCGCGTTCCAGTTTGTTTTTTTGGGTTAAGGCAGCAATATCCCGTTGTTTTTGCTTGAATTGGTAAGTTGCTTCCAGCTCGTTGATGGTTTTGTCTTTTGCGGCCGTAATCAGGCTATCTTTGATATTGTTTTGCAGGTTTGTAAACTCGAATGCAGATTTGTAGTCTTTTTTTTGCTCGTAAACTTTTATCTGAAGTGCATAGGCATTCATCAAAAGCTCGGGGATGTGCAGCTGCTGCGCAATAGCAACCGCTTGCGCTGCATAAGGTTGGGCTGCACTTGCCTGGTGTTGCGCTATCAATACTTCTCCAAAATCAAGTTTTCCGCGTGCTTCTTCTTCCTGCATGTTATAAGCTTTTGCAATTATTAACGATCTGCTGATGTATGCCTTGGCCAGTGGCAGGTTGTTTTTCATTTTCCAGGCGGCGCCAATATTTTGCAACGTAAGCACTAAACGGCTGGAATCGGGGTTATTCCTGCGGATGGCCAAAGCCCTTAACAAATATTTAATAGCGGGATCCGGCTGCCTGGCAAGCCTAAGCACATAGCCTAAATTGCTGCACGATTGCGCAATGCCATCGTTGTCTTTAAGCCCTTCCCGTATAGAAAGCGCCTTGTGGTGGTAAATGATGCCTTTTTGATAGCTACCGGCAGAAGTAAAACAATTGCCTATGGCGTTGTAGGCATCGGCAAGGCTGGGCTCATCGCCCAGTTGCTGATAAATTTCGGCGGCTTTGATGTAAAAAGACCCTGCCTGCTCAAACCGGCCAAGTTTGCGTTGGCAAACGCCTATATTTAAATACGCTGTGGCTATGCGACCGTTATTGCCCCAGTGGCGGTAAAAAGTAAGGGCTTCCTGAAATGCGAGTATCGCCTTTTGGAACTGTGCGCTTCCCGATTGGATGCTCCCCAAAGTGGATAAAGCGTCGCCTGTAAGCGAATCGACCTGGGCCTGTTTTGCCATCTTAATGGCCGACAGCGCGTACGCTTCGCCTTTAGATGGGTTTTTATCTACATAGGCAAAGTAAGCAAGCAGGTTTAGCGCTTTGGCTTGTTTGGCCGACTGGTTGGTTTTTACGGCTGCATTATAAGCCTTTTGTGCTGTTGCTACCGCGGTTAAAGGGTCTGTGGGGTGCAAAACGTCGGCACGATTTAAAAGGGTATCTATTGGCACCTCACCCGTTTGTGCTGATGCCCACATGGCAAATAAACCCATACAAAATAAAACTAAAAGCAACTTTCCTTTTATTGTGTACATGGGCTTACGGTTAAGTGTGTACTAAAATAATAAAAAAAGGCGGCACGCCCCAACCGGGCGTGCGCCTTTTTGCTTTGCTTAACCCGGCTTAGTGGTGAGGCGGAAATTTTGGTCCGTCCTCATCGCCCGAATGCCCGCTTGAGTCTACCGCGAGCGTTAGCTGCGGCTTCCCTACCAGGCCTTTTGTAGGGTTTACGCTTTCCTTACCGCAACCAACTGCTGCGACACTTAATCCTGCCACTAAAATAAGCGTGGCCAACTTTGTTTTTGAAATCAACATGATGAACAGTGTTAAAATTGATTAAGGAGGGCGTATGGCTCGCCAGGAGAAACAGGGTCACGCCCTTAAATTGATCCTCCCGTTTTTTCTGGTTTGCCATTATCAACTTTTAACTTTTGTTACTTTGTTGCGGGGTAGCTATCCTTGCAACATCACTAATCTACACGTCGGCCCCCCGGGAAATGGGAACTGAAACACATACTTAAAAAAGATTTGAAGGAATTTGAAGATTCTTTTTTAGCAGCCGATTCTGGGTGAACGGGCCGTGTTTTGTTTTGAAAAACAGATAGTTATGGTATTGTTAGCACGCTTGGTGCTTATGCCGGAAAGGGCTAAAAGTGCAAAAGCAGATGAGGGGGTATGCGAATGCACGGGAAATGTGTCCCGGATGTTTTTTTCGGGAATTTCTACGTGCTTAAAATCGCCGTTTTTTAGAGATGGGGCGTAAGTTTTTGTAAAAAAATCTGTTTTGATAGCCCCTTGGGCTTACCTTTTATCAAAAAATGCGCTTAGTTGTTTGCAGCCTCAAGGTTGCCCGGTGATAGCTTCAGGCTTTCCAGCTTCTTGTTTATTGATTGGGCGTAATGCAGATATGCCTGTGCGGATGCAGGCGGCAAGCAAGATATATTGCTTATGGCTTGCTTAAGTATGTCGCAGGTATCCTTGGTCGGCGGTAGTTTTTCGTAAATAACTTGTTGGATAAGCGGATGCATTTTATAGGAGGTTTTTTTCAGGGGGAGACTCCAGCTTTTGTGCTCATCTGCCAAATTCTTGGTTTGTAGCCAGCCTATTTGCCGCAATTGATCAAGCCGGTCTTCAAAATCGTTTACGTCGTCATCTTTTACGCCCCAAAGGAAGCATAAATCGTCGATGGGGATGTCGGTAGCCGGCAGCACCGAAAAAAAACGCAATACATCTATTTTGCGCATATGTTCTGCATCTATGGCATCTATGCCGGTATTTGTTGTCAGGTACTCTGTCTCAAATAAGTCTAAAAGGTAATTGTGCAGGGTGTCGTTGCTTAGGGTTTTTCCATTTTGCCCAATTAATATAATACGCTGCAGTTTGGGGTGTTTAAAATCCCGCGCTTTTAATGATTGCAACAATTCCGGTAGCGACAGGCCTTTTTTTTCGCCTGCTTTTGCCAAAAGCTCAGTAAGGAGGGTATGTTTTAAGATGTGGTTCAATAAATCTTTGATTTCGCCCGCAAGGTTATTTTGAGCTATTAAAGCGAGTAGGTGCTCTTGAAGTTCATCGGCACCAAGCAAAGAAAAATCTCCCGGGAAATAATGGTAAGCAAACAGTAACGAGGCATCTTCGTCGTTAAGCTCATCTATATTCAGCCCGCTGTACGAATCGGGGAACGCCCTGCTGGTGATGATGAATTTCCACCCGGTTTCTGATAAGTGCGTTTGTATTTCCACCAGGTCATCATAGTCGTATTCATTGATGTTATCCAAAACAAACAAGTTGTTGTCTGCGCTCAACTTGCTCATCATGCCCGTAATCATGTTCAACTGCTCGCCCTCATCGGCTAAGGCCCGTTTTTCTTCTTCCAATCCAAGGGCCTGAGCGGCAGCGCTGATAAATGCCTGCTTCAAATTTTTGTTAACCGGGGCAACAATTATACGGTTGAAATGGCACAGGCAATGTGTTTGATACAAGTACTCCTGCATTACCGTTGTTTTGCCCATGCCACCAACACCATATAGCAGTAAAGCGTTGGATGAATTGTTGTTGCCCGCCAACCGTTGATGGATACCCTCCAGCAATGCTTTGCGCCCCAGGAAGAACGTGGGCCTTGGAGGTACACGAAAACGTAACGCGGGTTGCAATGATGGGCCTGGATCGGGAGGAGGGGGCGGCGGCGGAATTGGAAAGACAAAATTGTAAGTTATTTTTTGGGTTACGCCTTTAAAAAGATGAAGCGTAAATTTTTTAGGAACCAAATTGGGTTTAAATAGCTGATTGAGCTCATCATACCCGTCGTTTACATCTGCCATTAGTAAAACCGGCCTGAAACTGCTGTAGGTTAAACGCATAATATAATGCGAGTCGCTTTTTTGTAACAGTGCCTGGGCTTTTGCGTAACGCTGTCTAAGGTATTTAAGCCGGGTTTCTTCAATGGTATCAAACCATTGATTCTCGTCGGGCTTATCTGCCATTAACCTGTTTATCGCCAGATAAAGCGGGCGAACCCAATTATCCACTTTTAAATCGTCGGTGTCTTTGCCGATTTTTTTGAAACAGCGGCTGAAAATATAATGTACGGTAATGGCGTATAACTCAATCATGGAGGCTATGCGATAAGTAAGGTTGTTCATCGCAATTTAGCTAATTGCTTTTAAATCAGGAACAAGAGGACCAAATTTTTTCTTAAAATCCTCTTGTTTCTGGTTGTTTTTTATTGAATTCTGCGCTCAACTACTGCGTTTGCTTTCATATGGCCCGTATTGATAGCATTTGTGGCTTGTTTCGGGATTACAATATTCCATGATACTGATTCTCCCTCTGCCAATCCTCCCGAATCTTCCGTTCCGCCGGCTTCAAATAAGATGCCGTTATTAAGCACAACTTCAAAGGTGCCTATGTTATCGGGCGCAACTACGCATTTCAACGTTAATACCTTATGGCCTGGCCGTAAATTATTTGCGGCAAACGAGTTTATGCCCCCAATGCTTGTGGTGCCCAGCAGATAGCCGTCTAAATAAAGCTCGAACGAATCGTCGGCGATGTTGCCGTTGTCGCGCACGGTTATGCTACCGTCAACATTACCCTCTGTAATACACGGAAACGGGTCCTGCTGGCTGCCATCGGCATAGTTGTGCCCGTTTGGATAGTATTCGAAGTGTAGGTGAGCCCCCTTTACCCTTTTGCCGGTACTGCCCGATTTGGCTATCTCCTGTCCTTTTTTTACTTTTTGGCCCACCGTTACTTCAAATTTTGATAAGTGGGCATATAGCGTGGCAGTACCATCGCTGTGACGCAAAAAAACAATGTTGCCGTAAGATTCCCTGAATTGGCTTTTCTCTACTGTGGCATCAGAAACACTGAAAACCGCGGTTCCTGTCCCCACCCTAAAATCCACGCCCTTATGGTTTTGTAGTGTATTGCCGGTAATGGGGTCTGTACGCCAGCCAAAAGGCGAGCCTTTATAGGTTGTACAATCTTCAATGGACCCTAATGGGCAGGTAATCTGCGCAATTTTGCATCCATCGAGGGTGGCGTTCGTCCTGATTTGGTTGTTGGAAGAATTGATAGAGATGTTTTCGCCGGGGCTTGTAGCAATCATCAGTATGGCTTCGTAGCTTTTATCAGCAGTACGGGCATTTGTAAATACTTCCCGGGTAAGGTAAACCGATATTTCTCCTTTAGCAGCGTCGTAGTTCGATTTTACCATCGAAAAATTATCGAAGGTGTCCTCTTCTCCTTCCTGATAAATTTGCGCAAACACCTGGAACCCGTAGTTAGATGGTTTAGCCAACTTAAAGCCATCGGGTATCCTGATAGTCATTTTGATGCTGTCGGTTATCGGGTGCGCGGGCCCTATGTTAAGCACTATTTGGTACGGTAGCGCCTGCTTAACGCTGAAAAAATCCTTCGTTTCATCAAAAACCGCTTGCGTGCTTTTATCTACAACGGTTTTTAATGATACCTGTGTGGAATTTAAAGAACCCGAGGGGAACGACACCTTGATAGAGTCGCCAAGATGCGCTTCGGTAACTATTGTTGGCTCCTGATCGGCCTTGCGGTTTTTTTTGCAGGCACCTAATAGCGTCATAGCAAGCAGCGCAATTAAGTAATACTTAATGTTTTTCATGATTTTGGGATTTATTGTTCGTAAATAACTCTATGCGCGTATCGCTCTAAAACTTAAAAGCTACGCCTACATTAATGAATGATAGGCTTTGATAGCCTAATTCGGCATAGATGCCGGTTTTGCTCGATAGCAGGTATTTACCGCCGGCAAACAAGCCGAATCCGATGGCGCTTCCGGATGCATAATCCAGGCCGTCATCGCCACCGGTGCTTACAACTACATAACCTAAGCTGGTACCGCCATACAGATCCCACTTATCGTCCACGTCCAAAGCTTCGTTTAAATGGTAAGAGCCCCTTACACCGACATAAATGGCTGTTTGTTTAAAGGTGCCCACAACGCCGTAACCGGGATAGGTAAAAGTGTATTTTGAACTTGCGTATGAAAGCTGGCCGCCCACGCTTATCTCGTCTGATACGCCATGCTCAAAAGAAACTGATGGATTAACGGGTAAGGAGGCTGAGTACCCCGAGCCAAAAAAGGGGCTACCCACGCCGATACCAATGTTGAGTAAATTGTCGCCCTTTTTGTAGCTGCCCGTTTGCGCCAGGGCTATGTTTACGATGCATAAAAGCGCGGATAGGATAAAGATTTTTTTCATGATTAATTGTGTTTAAGGGTTAATTATTATTAGGCAAACAAGTACCAATAGCCGACTTTATTGGATGCCAATGTTTGTATATCCTAAAACTAAATATTAGGTTCTGCAGCATAGGGCCGAGATTTGCAAAGGCAGCGTATGGGTTTGTAAACGGTAACATATTGCCCGCCAAGTAACTCTGGGGAATGCATAATGCGGCGGTTTGTAAACGTATAAGCCATAATCACCTGGGAGTTTTAGCGAGGTTTCGAAAGCCTCATAGCGGGGATGATTAAAAAAAGCCTACCTTCATAGGAAAATGACGCTTTTTTTGGCATTTTTAGACTACTTTAAATAACCCCTAAACCTTTACCACGATGGATGCCGTAAAAGTTCTTATAGTTGAAGATGAGCCGCTAATTGCCGAAGGCTTGAAGATAATGCTTGAACAAATGGGGTATCTGGTGCCGGCAGTATTTGCATCAGGCAAAGACGTGCTTGATAATTTTACCCCCGGCTTTGCGGATATCGTTATTATGGATATTAACCTAAAAGGTGCCATGAATGGTATCGAGACATCTGCATGCCTGCATGCCATAACGCAGGCCCCCATTATTTATGTAACCGATAATATGGATGAGCGGCTGCGGAAACAAGCAATTTTTGGGAACAACACAGTACAATACGTAACTAAGCCTTTTACAAAAACAGATATAGCAATTGCTATCGATTTTGCTTTGAACGCCATCAAGAAATCGGAATTGTTGCAGCAACAAATGGGAGAACCATCTTATTTGGCCAACGATTGCATTTTTGTGAGGGATGGCTTGCAGTTTAGGAAACTACAGGTATCTGATATCATTTATCTTAAAGCGGAGGGGAGCTATTGCAAATTGGTTTTTAGGAACGACAAGAACGGGTTACGGGAGATCTTATTTAGCGAAAACCTAAGCTTCCTTGAAGATAAGCTGAAATTCGTGAAAACACTTTACAGGGTCCATCGTTCTTACATCGTTAATATAAATTACCTGAAAAAAGTACAGGAAAACCGGCTGTGGATAGAAGAGGAAGAAATACCGATTGGCAAAACCTACAGGGCCGATATCCGCAATAAAATCCGGTTTGTTTAAAAAAACAAACCGGAGGCAATAATGCCTGCCGGTCTGGGTATCCACTTGGGATAGGTTTAGGTTAAAGCCACTGTAACAACTTGTTAGTTGCTATGAAAAAAATCCATCCTAAAAATAACGGGATGGTGGCAACTATTATGCAATAGTTTTGTGAACGAGAGGATTTGGTTTGTGAACGGAAATAAAGGGGAAAATTCTACCGCCTGCCAGGCGTAAACCTTGTATAATTTACCAGGAATACAACATCCCCGCCGGCTCGGATGCGGTGAAGGGGGTAAAAGTTTGCAAAGAGTATTTGGTGCAGGCCTTAAGCTAAGCCTGTTTTAAACAAGAAAGGGAACCGTTTTGGTTCCCCTTTCTTGTTTTTATACGTTAGCAATAAACTACTGTTTCTTAATTTCCACGCGGCGGTTCAATACACGGCCGGCTTCGGTGCTGTTATCGGCAATGGGTTTGCTTTCGCCCCAGCCTTTTACAGTGAGGTTATCGCCGTTGATACCGCTATTGGTTAAATAAAGTTTCACCGCAGTGGCGCGCTCTTTAGAAAGCTCCAGGTTATGCGCATCCGTGCCTTCGGCAGATGCGTTGCCGTTCAGTACGAATTTAACCGACAGGTCTTTTTTCATTTCTGCAACCGCTTTATCCAAAATAGGGTAGGCATCGGTACGTAATATGCCCGAGTTGAATTCAAACTGTATGTTGCTGAAATTATAATCTGGTGGGGCGGGGGCTGGTGCAGGCGGCTCAACCGGTGTGGTTTTGGGCGCTTCTACAACGGGTGCCGGCGCTGGTGCCGGTGCAGGCGCTACGGGCGCTGCTACTACTGCCTTTTTTGCTTTACAAGCCGGAAAAAGGATAAACCCGCCTAAAATAGCGGCTACGAATAGGGACGATCTTAATAGTTTCATAATGAATAAGGATTTCCGTAAAAATATAAAACGTTAGCACAGGTTGCATATTGTAATTTAAATTTTGTTGAAGATGAGCTATCATTTTCACAATAAACTGCGCAACGTTGCATAGCAGAAGCAAAAACCGTACCTTTGCGGCATTATTGGGAAAATAGCGCCGGTTTTTATCTGCCTCATTATCAATAAAAAAATAAAAACAAGGGCGCAAGCATGAAAAAGATAGTTGATTACAGGAAGTTATTGGGTGTTAACGAAGCTGCAGAACTGCAGGAACTGAAAACTGTTTACCGCAGCATGATGAAAACCTGGCACCCTGATAAATTTCAGCATAGTGCCGAGGAAAAGGAAGCTGCCGAAGAAAAAAGCAAAACTATTATAGAAGCTTACCACTTTTTGGTGAGCATTGCGCCCGAAACCCGCAACCAAACTATTGCCGACTACACGCTAACCACCACTTCTTCGAACATAGCCGACTATGAGTACAAATCGCAGGTGCTTAAAGTGAGCTTTTTGGATGGAAGCGAGTACGAATACTTCGATGTACCGCGTGCGATTTACGTAAAGCTTGTGAATGCCGATTCGCCGGGCCGCTTTGCCCGCAGGCATATCTTCAATAACTATGTTTACCGCAGCGTAAGCCGGTTGGTAGCCAGCGCTTAATACAGCAGCGCGTTGTTTAGGATTTGATTTGTGTTATTTTAAAGCTAGATTTAACACAACAATCAACCTAAACAATGTTATGATTTTCCTTGCAAAAAACTTTTCTTACAAATCGGCCTTTGTTGGTTGCATAATGGGCTTATCCATAGGTTTGGGTATGCTCAACTTCAACATCGCGTTAAATTTAGGGTTGATTTTAGCGGCGGTTTTCGGATTCAAAAAGAATCCAACCAATGTACCTGTGCATCAAAAAATGCCCAATAGTCTATAATAAGGCTCTAATTATTGCTAACTCTTAAATGATTGGCAATCTGTTGCTGTTCTGATTTCGATAACTTATCGCCTTCGTATTCCCATCCATCGCTACCGGCCAGGTTTATCTCGCCCAGGTAATCCTTTAAGTTTATATTATCTAACCCGGGGATGTTATCGCCAATTTCGCCGGGGATACTGAGGTGGTTAAAAATACTATCATCTTTTTTGCTGCCGCGATAGATGGCATAAACTACGGTATCGCTCCTGTTGAGCAGCGCAGCGTTCATCACTTCAAAATAAACTTCCAGTGCCCTGCCATTATCGGCCTTTACAGTTAACGAAGGTACGTGCAGGTAGTTGATAGATGCGTTGTCCATAGTGTTTAAGTTTTAATAATATAGCTACAAAGTTGTGCTGTAAATGTTTCTGCGCACGTTAAAAACGGTCGACTATAAATTCAAAACGCCCCGCTGAACCAGCGAGGCGCTTATTGTGCTTCCGATGAGATTCGAACTCATATCGACGGCTTCGGAGACCATAATTCTATCCATTGAACTACGGAAACAATGTTGGCGCAAATATAGGATAATTATGTAAGCGGATTTATCTGAACTCGAATTTTATGGAATTAACGAATTGGCAGAATGTACTGGCATGTATCAAGAAATTCTGTTAATTCTTAAAATTCCTTAAAATTCGAGTTCAGACAAATTTCAGCTTACCCATTCCCAACCCTTTCTATCTCATCGCCGGCGCTGCCGCCGCTGCGCTTTACGGTTTTGTATTGTTTGCCAAAACGATAGGTGAACGATATGCTGTAAACCCGGCTGTCTCTCCGCAATAAAAAATACTCCGTTGCGCTGGGGAAGGTGGTAAAGCCTTCCATGGCATTGGTGTAGAATACATCGCGTGCGCTCACTTTTATTGTACCCTTTTTGCCCAGTACCGGCCGCGATAAACCTACCGACATTTGCCCCGTTGGATATAGCAGCTCCGCCACATCGTTACGGGCGCGGGTGGTATAAAAGGCCGATAGCTCGGCCGTGTACTTTTTGCCGATGCTGAACTGGTTGCTTGCGTTCAGGTTCAACTGGTCAATCTGGGTGGTGTAAGTATTGCCGTTGAAGCCTTTTAGCTGCTTGTGGTTGTATTGCGCCTGTGCGGTTATTTGCCACCAGCTTGCCGGGGTGGTGGTTAAGGTGAACGACGCACCCAGGTTGTGCGTGCTGCCTACATTACCCTGGGTGTACAACAAAATGGCATCGTTGCTTGGGTCGGCAACGAATATTTGAGAGAAATAATTTTTAATACGGTTGTACGATACCGCCGTGCGCAGCAGGTTTTTATACTGATGGCTCAGTTCAAAGTTCCAGCTGAATTGCGGCAACAGGTAAGGGTCGCCGGTAATGTAGGTGTATTTGTTTACGATAAGGTAAAACGGGTTAAGGTTTTGAAAAGCCGGCCTGTCTATACGGCGACTGGCGGTCAGCGTGAAAGTGTTGGCGCTATCAGCCTCTATACTTAGATAGCCGCTCGGGAAAAACTGACCGTACGAGCGCGAGAACGACGAATCCTTCTGTATAGCGTTTCCCCGTTGGCTGGCATCGTAACCAGTATGCTCATACCGTAAGCCAAATTGCCCGCTTACCTTGCCCAGTTTAGTATCGTACGAAGTATAGAGTGCGTTTATCCTCTCCTTATAAATAAAATGGTTGTTTTTTACGTTGTCATCCATCCAGTTGCTGCCAATCAGGTTCTGGTAATCGGCCAGGTTATCGGTATTGCTAAACGATGCTTTGCCGCCAAATGCAAGCACGTCGGTTTTGTTCACCTTGATGGTATAATCGGCCTTCGCGGATCCGATGCTAATGGTGGTGGGGATGTTTCCGCGCGATACTTCCAGGTAACCATTTGTACCGCTTAGCTCGTTTTGGAAGTTCTGGTTCGCTTTAATACTGTAATGCAGGTAGTCGGCATCAACGGCCAGGTCTTGGTTAGCCGTCACCTTGTGCCGCAGGTTAAGGTTGATGGCGCCGTTGCGGAAACGGTTGTCGCTTGTGTTGGTGGTATATATCGATGAATCTACTACACCCTGCGGGTTTTGCCAGTCGGCGTTGGCGCGATTGCTGTTATGACGATTAACAGCTGTACCCGTAAGCACGATGCCGATAGTGGTTTTATCACTCAGGTAATAATCGAGGCCGGTTTTTACAGTATTATTGAAGGCTTTGCCGGGCGAGTACGAAAACTGATCGAGCAGGGCGGTAAGCTGGTTATTGCTATCGTAGTATTTACGTAAGGCATATATGCTGTAAAAATTGGTGTTGTAGTTTGCGCTGTAATTGAGGAAGGTGTTGAACTTGCCCACCCGGTAATTAAGCGTAAAGCTGTTGTTGCTTTTAGAATAAACCCCCTGCGCAAAAGAACCGGTTACCGATCCATTAAAACCCTTAACCGTACTCTTTTTGGTTTTGATATTGATGATGCCCGCATTGCCGCTGGCATCGAATTTTGCGGTGGGGTTGGCTATCAGTTCTATCTGCGATACCTGGGTAGCGCTCATACTGCCCAACAGGTTGGCCAGTTCGGTACCCGATAGGTAGGTGAGCTTATCATCTATCATCACGGTTACGCCGGGCTTGCCGTTTAAAGCAATGCCGCCATTACGGTCTACGGTAACGCCGGGCGAGCGTTCCAGCACCTCCAGCACGGTTGAGCCGGTGTTGGTAACGGATGCGTTTACGTCCAGCACCACTTTGCCTTGTTTGTATTGTACAGGCAGCGTTTTGGCTGTAATATTCACTTCTTGTAGGCCTGTGCTGGCTGCCTGCAGGGTAACGGAATCTTTATTGATATTGCCGGGGATATGGTACGACCGCGTAGTAAGTGGCGCATAGCCGGTATAGGTAACCACGAACGTATAATCGCCGGTTTTGATATTGCTGAAAATGGCAACGCCCTGCAAATTGGTGAGCGTGCTTTGCAGCACGGTATTGCCCTGCAGCAGCTTAACCGTGGCAGCCTCGGCAGGTTGCGCTTTCTCTACAGAAACGATGAGCGAAAAACGATGCGCATTATCGGGCTGGCCATAAGCAAATGCACAAAAAAGGCACAGCAAAGCCATGCAAGCGGTCGTTTTTAAATAATTCATCGATCAGTATTTTTTGTAAGACTCCCGCACTACTTAAATAGTTACAAGGCACCTTAAGTTAATGAAATGCGGTAAAGTTTATTTCATGCGAAGGCGAAGATTTTTAAGCTTTTAACTTTGCGGTCTTGGCGGCTTTGTGTGAAATCAGTTCACTTTGTATTCAAAAGGCCATCCTACCAAATCTTTATCCTCTCATTTGGAGCCTTGTAATTTTTATCGCCCGGCTGTACTGTAAATGCCTGGTAAAATGGGTCGAAATTCATTAAAGGGCCGTTCACGCGCCACATGGCAGGCGAATGCGGATTAGTATTCACATAAGTGCGCAGAAACGCATCCCTTGTCTTCACGCGCCATATCCGCGCAATCGACAGGAAGAAGCGCTGGTCGGGCGTAAAACCATCAATTTTAACATTGCCTTTTCCTTGTTCCGTCATCTTGAAAGCGTCGTAAGCTATAGCAATGCCACCGTTATCGGCAGTGTTTTCGCCCAGGGTCAACGCACCTTTTACATGAACGGTATCTAAAACGGTAAACGAACCATATAAGTTAACTACCTGGCTAGTTTTCGCTTTGAATTTTTCATAGTCCTCTTTGGTCCACCAGTTTTTTACGTTACCATCCTTATCAAATTGTGCGCCCTGGTCATCGAAGGCGTGTGTCATCTCGTGGCCAATTACCATCCCTATGCCGCTATAGTTAATGGCATCATCTGCCGAAAAATCGAAGTAAGGGAACTGCAGGATACCTGCGGGGAAAACGATTTCGTTAAAAGATGGATTATAGTAAGCGGTAACGGTAGATGGCGTTGTGCCCCACTCCGTTTTATCAACGGGCTTGTTTAGTTTTGCCAATTGAACCTGATAATCATTCTGGTTGAGTGACAGCACGTTTTCAAAGTACCTGGTCCTGGTGATATGCACCCTGTCGTAATTGCGCCATTTATCGGGGTAGCCAATTTTTTTGGTGATGGCGTACAGCTTTTCTTTCGCCTTTTGTTTGGTGCTATCGCTCATCCAATCCAGATGATTGATCCTGTTTTCGAAGGATTTTTGCAGGTTATTCACCAGCACCAGCACGCGTTTTTTGGCATCTTCGTTAAAATACCTTTTTACATAAAGCTGTCCTAACGCCTGGCCCAAATAGTTATCTACATCGTCGGTAATCACCTGCCTGCGCGACTTTTGCTTGTTCTGGCCCGATAATACTTTACGGAACCCGAACGAGGCATCCACGAATGGTTTGCTCAGCGTGCCGGCGTAGTTGATAAGCGTATTGGCTTTTAAGTAGGTTTTCCAATCGTTTATAGGAACAGATTTCAATAGTGCATTCAACTTATCGTAATAAGCCGGTTGTGCCATATCGATAGTATCGGTTTTGGCACCTAAATTGGCAAGCAATGCAGCCCAGCCAATGTTAGCCTGGGTTTTGCGGAGAGATGTGATTGCTATTTTATGGTAATTGGCTTTGATATCCCTTAACTCGATATTTGTTTTATGCGATGCAGCGATTTGCTTTTCGATGTTATAACAAACAGCGGCATTCTTTGTGGCGGTAGCAGCACTGCTACCGGTTAATTGAAACAAGGTGCTGATGTACTTTTTATAAGCTTGCTGCGTGCGTAGCGTAGATGAATCTGTTTTAAAATAATAGCCCTTTTCAGGCAGGCCGGTGCCGCTTTGGTAGGCGTGGGCGATGTTGATGCCGCTGTTTTTATTATCGGGCGAGATACCGAAACCGATGATGGAGGAATTGCCCGTTTTTTGTTCATCAGCAACGAATTTCATTAGCGATGCTACGTTGGTTATGGCATTGATACGTGCCAGTAGGGGCTTAACCGGCTGGTATCCGCGTTTGTTGATGGTTAGGGTATCCATCCCGGAAGCATAGAAGTCGCCTACTTTTTGGTCAATGCTCCCCATGGTGTTCTTCGTTTTTGAAACGCTGTCAAGGATATTTTGCAGCAGTTGCTTCTGCGGGATGTTGAGGAAAGAGTAGGAACCCACACCGGCCTGGTCATCTGCAATCTTTGCGGTGTCGTACCAGCGGCCATTTACAAAACGGAAGAAATTGTCGCCGGGTTTTATGCTGGAATCTATTCCGGCTACATCAACGAAGCTTCTCTTAGGGCCATCCAGGAAGGTCCAGGCACTGAGGATAAATAAGGCCAAACACGGGTAAAGTACTTTCTTCATAACATTATAGGATTGTTTAAAGATAGATTTTTTTGGCTATTTAAATGCCGAACACCGAATGCTGAATTACGAACTCCGAAGTTACCTTCATCATTCATTATTCGAAATTCGGTGTTCGATATTCTGTTCCCCCTTCAGGGCCTGCCTGCCGGTAGGCAGTGGCTAGGGGGCTATACGTTAAACCTAAAGTGCATGATGTCGCCATCCTGTACAATATAGGTCTTGCCTTCTACGCCCATTTTACCGGCTTCTTTGATAGCTGCTTCCGAGCCGTTGTGTTTCACGAAATCCTCGTATTTAATAACCTCCGCGCGGATAAAACCTTTCTCGAAATCGGTGTGGATAACACCCGCTGCCTGCGGTGCAGTAAAGCCCTTGGTGATGGTCCAGGCGCGTACTTCCTGCACGCCGGCAGTAAAGTAAGTGGCCAGGTTAAGCAGGCGGTAAGCCGCCTTTATCAGTTGCGTTACACCCGATTCGGTTAAGCCAAGATCGCCAAGGAACATCTGGCGATCCTCGTACGAATCCATTTCGGCAATTTCCGCTTCAATCTGCGCCGAGATAATCAGCACTTCCGCATTCTCTTCTTTAGCTACTGCCTTAACGCGTTCTACATAGGCATTGCCGTTTACAACCGATGCTTCGTCAACATTACAAACATACATTACCGGTTTAGCGGTAAGCAACCATATATCGGCAATATATTCCTGATCTTCCTCGGCAACGGGGGCAGTGCGGGCGCTTTTACCTTCCAGCAGGTGATTGCGGTAAATGGTCAGCACATCGTAAGCTTTTTTAGCTTCCTTGTCGCCACCAGTTTTGGCCATCTTTTCTATTTTCGATATCTTCTTTTCTATCGAATCAAGGTCTTTCAGTTGCAACTCGGTATCTATGATCTCCTTATCGCGGATAGGGTCTACCGAGCCGTCAACGTGTATCACGTTATCGTTATCAAAACAGCGTAAAACGTGTATAATAGCATTGGTGGCACGTATGTTGGCCAAAAACTGGTTGCCCAAACCTTCACCCTTGCTGGCACCTTTCACGAGGCCGGCAATATCCACTATTTCGATAACGTTTGGCACGATGCTCTTGGGTTTCACTATCTCGGTAAGCTTGGTCAAGCGCTCATCCGGAACGGTAATTACGCCCACATTAGGCTCGATAGTACAGAACGGAAAGTTAGCCGCCTGTGCCTTTGCATTTGATAAACAGTTAAAAAGTGTCGATTTCCCCACATTTGGCAAACCCACTATACCACATTGTAAACCCATATTAAATTAAACGCTAAATACTAAATCAGAAATTCTAAAAACTTATTGCTAACTGCCCACTGTATACTGCAAACCGCCAACTGAAATCAGGCGCAAAGATAACAGAAAAAAAGGCTTGGAATTTGAAAAAATAAACGACTTTTGCCAGCATAACAGCAGGGTATAAACAACGTTAAAAAGATGTAAACAAGAGGGTTTGTGATATGGAAGAAATGGTTGAACAGGTAGAACTATTACTGGAGCAGGAGGACGTTGCGCAACTGCAGGATTATTTGAACAACCTGAATATATCTGATGTTGAGGAACTTATAGGCGAACTTCCCGAGCATGGCCCTAAAATTATCGCTACCTTATCGCTCAACCGGGCGGTAAACGTATTCCGCATCCTCGATTTCCCCACCCAGGAGCGCATCATCAAGAAGCTTACCGGGCAAAAGGTTGGAGAGATTATCAACGAACTGCCACCCGATGACCGTACCGCTTTTTTTGCTGAATTGCATGGCGATGCCGTAAAGAACCTCATCCTGCACCTAAGCCCGGCCGACCGCAAAGAGGCCCTTTCCCTATTAGGTTACGAGGAAGAAAGCGTTGGCCGTTTGATGACGCCAGATTACGTGGCCGTAAAAAAAACCTGGGACGTAACGCGTGTACTATCGCACATACGCCGCTACGGTAAAAATTCCGAAACCATCGACGTTATTTATGTGATTGATGAGAACGGCGTGCTGCTGGATGATATCCGGATCCGCGAGATATTGTTGGTGAAACCCGAAACTAAGGTGAGCGACCTTATGGACGGCCGCCTGATAGCCCTCAGCGCCAACGACCCGCAGGAAGAAGCCATCAACGTTTTCAGGATGAATAACCGCACGGCCTTGCCGGTAATTGATGCAGAAGGCATATTGCTGGGTATAGTTACGGTAGACGATATCCTGTGGATAGCCAACGAAGAATACACCGAAGACATACAAAAGATAGGTGGTACGGAAGCTTTAGACGAGCCTTATTTGGATATCAACATTTTTCGATTGGTAAAAAAACGTGTGGGCTGGCTGATTGTTTTGTTTATTGGCGAGATGTTTACGGCAACCGCGATGGGTTTTTTTGAAGATTTAATTAAGCGCGTAACAGTATTAGCATTATTTATGCCCTTGATTATATCAAGCGGAGGGAATAGCGGTTCACAGGCCTCGACACTAATTATTCAGGCCATGGCATTAGGTGAGGTGACTGTAGCTGAATGGTGGCGGGTAATGCGTCGGGAGATATTATCCGGGTTGATGCTGGGGGTTACTCTTGGAATTGTTGGTTTTTTAAGAATTTATACCTGGACATTTTTTACCGATATATACGGCGAGCACTGGATATTAGTGGGACTGACCGTTGGGTTTGCATTGGTAGGAGTGGTGTTGTGGGGGTCGTTAGCTGGTTCCATGTTGCCATTGCTTTTAAAAAAATTAGGCGCCGATCCGGCGAGTTCTTCGGCACCATTCGTAGCTACGCTGGTTGATGTTACCGGCCTCATTATCTACTTTACGGTAGCGGTGCTTTTCATGAAAGGCGTTTTATTGTAAATTGTTGTTGTTGTTTGAGTAGTTTTTTATATTTTTAAAAGAAATACTTAAACCCAAACAATGGAATTACCTGTACCACCTCAAGAAACATTAATGCCGGCCGATCAGCCGCAAATCGTACTTACCGACGAAGCAAGATATTACCTGCAAAAAGCCGGGCAATGGGCCTATTTTTTAGGCATCATGGGCTTTATAGGCACGGCTTTTATCGCCATAATGGCCCTATTTGCAGGCACTATGTTTGCTACCATGGCGCGGGTAAACCCTTTAATGGAAGGGATGGCCGCCGGCTTGGGTACATTAATGACTGTTATTTATTTACTGTTGGCTGTATTCAGTTTCTTTTTTGCCTTATACCTTTACCAATTTGGCGATAAAATAAAAAATGCAGTTGCCTACAACAATACTGCCGAGGCAACCCTGGCATTCAGCAAATTGAAATCCTTCTTTAAACTGTGGGGTATTACCACAATCGTTTACCTATCATTTGTGGCATTAGCAATTATTGGCACTATAGTAGCCGGAATAGGCGCAGCATCTATGATGAGCCGCTAACCAAATAACAATAGCCCTAAAACAAAAATACCCTGCCTTTCGGCGGGGTATTTTTGCTTGTAATATTCAGGTTTAAATTAGGGCCTGCTTAATAAGAGAAATCTTCGTCAGCTTTGGCAACTTCATGCCCCTCGCTGAATTCGTAACGTTTCTCTACCACATCCTGGTGGTCTTTTATGTAATCTACCGTTTCTTTTAATCCTTCGGCAAATTTTTCGAAATCTTCCTTGTATAAAAATATCTTGTGCTTTATAAAAACTCCGTCTTCCAAACGTTTCTTGCTCTCAGTAATCGTAACATAGTAATCGTTGGACCGGGTTGCTTTCACGTCAAAAAAATAAGTCCTTTTCCCGGCTCTCACCTTTTTAGAGTACACTTCCTCACGTTCTCTGTTGTCAAAATCTCCCATAAATCGTTATCGTAATAGTTTTGGTTGGGATAAATATAACTAATTTTTTAAACCACAACTATTAATTGTAACAATATTGAATATTTATTAAAACTAATGCACAATAAAATTGTATGGTACGGCGTTTGCTAAACTTTTTCCTCTTCCTCCAGCAGTTGCTTCTCGTACAGCTCAAAGTAGGCTGTTTTAAGTTCCATCAGTTGGTTGTGGGTGCCTTGCTCAATAATTTGGCCGTTATCAATCACCAATATCTTGTCGGCATTTTTTATAGTGGATATACGGTGCGAAATAATCACGCTGGTTTTGCCCTGCATAATGCGGCCAAGGTTGCTCAATATCTCCTCTTCGGTGCGGGTATCCACTGCCGAAAGGCAATCGTCGAATATCAATACCTGCGGCTGCTTTACAATGGCGCGGGCTATACTTACTCGCTGTTTTTGCCCGCCGCTTAGGGTAACGCCACGCTCGCCAATCAACGTGTCGAATCCCTTATCCAGCTCCATGATGTTATTATAAACGGCGGCATCTTTTGCAGCCTGCTCTACGCGAGGCATATCCAGCACATCAGCGCTAAAAGCGATATTGTGCGATATAATATCCGAGAACAGGAACACCTCCTGCGGTACAAAGCCTATTTGCGAGCGGTAGCTATCCAGATTTAATTGCGTTAGCGGCTTATCGTCAACGAGGATTTCGCCGCCGGTTGTATCATACATCCGCATAATTAAATTGCCGATGGTTGATTTGCCCGAACCCGTGCGCCCGATGATGGCCACCATCTCGCCCGGGTTAGCCACGAACGATACATGCTGCAATGCCTTAATGCCCGTATCCGGATAGGTGAACGATACATCCCTGAATTCGATTTTGCCTGCCAACGTGTGCGGCAATGATTTGGGTGATTGTATCTCCGGCTCTTCCTGTAAAAACTCATTTATCCGCTTTTGCGAAGCCGCAGCCCGTTGCACCAGCGACGTTACCCAGCCCAGCGAAATCACAGGGAAAGCAAGCATGTTAAGGTAAACGATAAACTCGGCAATGTTGCCTGCGGTGATGTTGCCTTTCATTACCTCTACGCCGCCTATATATATAGTAATAACATTACTTAGGCCTATCAGCAATAGCATCGATGGAAAAAACATGGCCTGCACTTTGGCCATAGCCATGCTTTGCGTTTTATAATCCTCGCTTTCGGCAGCAAATTTTTGGCGTACGAAACCCTCACGCACGTAAGATTTGATAACCCTGATGCCTGAGAAGTTCTCCTGCACAAAGCTGGAAAGGCCCGATAAGCGCTTTTGTATCTGCTCGCTGCGATGCTCGATAATGGTATTTACATAAAAGATGATAACCGCTAAAACAGGCAGCGGCAATATCGAGAATATGGCCAGCCGCAGGTTAACCGTTACCATGGCGTATATTACAAGTATAAAAAGGATTACGGTGTTGATGCTGTACATAATGCCCGGGCCCAGGTACATGCGCACGCGGCTTACATCTTCGGTAACGCGGTTCATGAGGTCGCCGGTGTTATGGCGGCGGTAAAAAGCGAGCGACAAGCGCTGGTAATGACTGTATATTTCGTTCTTCATATCATACTCGATATGGCGCGACATGAGTATGATGGTCTGCCGCATAAAAAACAGAAATAAACCCCTCAGCAGGGCAAGCAACAAAACCAGCAAGCCGAACAGCAATAAACTCGAGCCGAATATGTCATAGATAACGTTTTGCCGTTCGAAGCCGTTGAATAGCTGGTAGGTACTGATATTCTCGGTAACCAAATCGAACGCTACCCTAACCACCTGTGCAGGCAAAACCGCAAATATATTCGATATGATTACGAACAGCACGCCGGGTATAAGCCGCCAGCGGTATTTATAAAAGAATTTATTGAGATATGCCAGTGCTTTCATTGTTGTCTACAGTCCGGAAGTCGGAAAGTCCGCAGTCCGAAAGAAGGAAGCTCAAAAGTAGGTAAAAGCAAACAAGCACGGAAAGGTAAAAGGCGAAAGATGGCGTTGTTATGGCGTTATTTTACCAACCGCATATCAAACCTAAACGGTCGCACATCTCCTATTTCTAACCCGGCGGCCTCAGGATGCATGGGATTAATCAAAACATTGTTAGCCAGCGGGTCAATCGCGCTGGGGATGTATAGCAGCAATGCACCTTTTGATTTTAACCAGGCGTTACCAATCCGCTGCAGTATAGTAGGTGCAGGGTATTTTCGCCAATTAAGCGGCAATTGGGCTATTTCTATGCGTTCGCTGCTGGCATCGTCGGGTATCGTGATGCTTACGGTCACCAGGTCGTTATGTATCTCGCCGGTTTGCAGATGTACCAGTTTCTCTAAAATAGTGGTCGATGAATTTACCGACGCATATATCACCGGGATATGCTTATGCCAGCGCGCCACTGATAATAACCCACCTTTGCCACTTAAGTCGCGGGCGTATTTTTCCCTGGTTATTCTGTAGAATATCACGAGTAAAAACCGTGCTCGATGCTGGAAAGCAAATCATTCACCATACGTGCACCCTCGCCGGTATCGAGCAGCTCAATTGGCGAAACTTCGCCTAAAGCCATATTTGGGCGGGCAAGCCAGGTATCGGTAGTGGCGGCATCCCCTAAAATATCCAGGCCACGGGTGTAAATACGCGTAAATTCGTATAAAAAATTCGATTGCTCTGTGGAGAGGCGCTCGTCTTTTTCGTAACGGTTTAATTGGCGGGTGCTAATGTGTAGGATGTTGGAAAGCTGCGTGCGTGAAATATTGGTTTTCGCCAAAACGGTATCAATGGCCTGCTTGGGTAGCCCATCGCGGATTTTATCGATTGCGTTTTCTGTAGAGGGCGGCGTGCGCTGATAAACAGCGCTTGGTTCTGCTAGCAAAAAGTTTAGAACACTATCGCTCTCTGATAATTCGTATGGGAGAGATGATATATCAAATATTTTAGGCTCTTTCATCTGGCATCTGCTTTATGTCCTCAAATATACAGACATATGTCCTGGATATCAAATTTTTTCATAATTTTCCCAAAAAAAATCTTTTAATCTTCGGACTTGCGGCCCTTTTCCGACTTCCGACTAATATAGTTTGCGCCTATTGAAAAAACCCCTACTTTTGCAGAACTGAAAAACGAATATTTTTTTTGCTGTTCTGTAATGCCCTCTAATCAACCAACCGATAGTATTTTTAACCAGCTCGACGCTTTCGGACACAAAAAAGTTGTGTTTTGCAGCGATCCGGAAACTGGGTTGAGGGCCATCATCGCTATTCACGATACTACTTTGGGTCCTGCTTTGGGCGGTACCCGTTTCTGGGCCTACAAAACCGAGCAGGAAGCCCTGCAGGATGTTTTGCGACTATCTAAAAGCATGACCTATAAATCGGCCATTGCAGGTTTAAACCTGGGTGGGGGCAAGGCCGTTATCATTGGCGATTCGCGTAAAGACAAAACCGAGGCTTTGTTGCGCAAATTCGGCCGTTTTATCAAAAACCTTAACGGAGAATTTATTACTGCCGAGGACGTGGGCACCAACCCGCGCGATATGGAATACATACGCATGGAAACCCAGCACGTTACCGGCGTACCCGAAACCATAGGCGGCAGCGGCGACCCGGCCCCCATTGCGGCCTTAGGCGTTTTTATGGGTATAAAGGCTTGTATAAAGGAACTTTACGGAAACGATAACGTAACCGGTAAATCCGTTATAGTACAGGGGATAGGGCACGTGGGTGAGCATTTGGTAAAACTGCTGCGCGATGAGAACGCAAAAGTGTACGTAAGCGACATCAACGACGAGCGCACCCGCCAGGTATCAAAAAAATACGGGGCCGAAGCGGTATCAAACAATAGTATATTTGATATCAATGCCGATATCTATGCGCCCTGTGCTTTAGGCTCTACCATCAATACACAAACCATTGGCAAACTACAGTGCGGTATCATAGCCGGCTCTGCAAATAACCAACTACAGGATGAGGCCCTGCACGGCCAAATGCTTTTGGACAAAGGCATCCTGTTTGCGCCTGATTACGTAATAAATGCCGGCGGTATCATCAATTGCTATTCAGAACTGATGGGCTTCAGCAAAAAACGCACCCTGCAGCTTACCGAGAATATTTACGAGGCCACACGCAATGTTTTGCGCTTATCTAAGGCCGAGGGAATTTCTACTACTACAGCTGCAAACAAAATAGCCGAAAAACGCATTGCAGATATAAAAAAAGTAAAATCAACCTATTAATATATTATCATAAACAGCCCCGATTTACCGGGGCATAATCGTTCTTACAACATGTTAAACAGAAGGCATCTTAGGGTAAAGGTATTACAATCGTTATACGCATACCACCAATCGAACTCCCACGACATTAAACATCACGAAAAACAGCTGCTGAGCAGTATAGACCAGGTATATGAAATGTACATCTGGATGCTATCGCTCATTAGCGAGGTAATAGCCTATACCGAGCGCGATGCAGAAGAAAGAGCCAACAAGCATTTACCCACAGCCGATGATTTGAACCCCAACCTTAAGATATTAACCAACAAATTCTATACATCGCTTGGCGATAACAAAGAGTACCTGGTTTCGCTTAAGAAGTACAAGGTAGATTGGGCGTTCGACCCGGAACTGGCGAAATCCTTGTTCATTACGCTCAAAAATTCGACTGAATACGCCGAATATCTGGCCAAAACAGACGACACCATCGGTACCGATAAAGACATCATCAAATTTATCTTCAAAAAGGTTATCCTGAAATCGTCGCTAGCGGAGCAGGTTTTCGAAGATAAATTCATTTACTGGCCGGTAGATAGGGAGGTGCTGCAGGCCCTTATAGCCAAAACATTCAAGAATTTTGCGTACGATAACCCTAAAGAGAACCAACTGGCTGAAATCAGCGGTAACTGGGTTGAAGATCGCGAATTCGTGGTAAACCTGTTCGAGCAAACCATTCGCTTCGATACGCCTTACCAGGAACTGATAGCCGAGAAGACCCAAAATTGGGAGCCCGACCGTATAGCCATGATGGACACACTTTTAATGAAGATGGCAATCGTAGAATTTATTAATTTTACCTCCATACCGGTTAAGGTAACCATAAATGAGTACCTTGAAATTTCAAAGGAATTTAGTACGCCTAAGAGTAATTCGTTTATAAACGGTATCTTAGACAAAATTTTGGCAGAATTAAAAGCCGACAACAAAGTAAAGAAAATAGGCAGGGGATTAATAGAATAACCATATCATGAAAAAAATCATTTTGGGTACGATGGTAGCCGCCACCTTGATGACGGCCTTCAGTTCTTGCACGCAAACCGGCGGTGCCGCCACGGTTAATAACGCAAGTGCAACCAATGCGCCGGTTATCAAATTCGAAAAAGAAACGCACGATTTCGGCAAAATCAAAACAGGCGACAAGGTAACTTATGAGTTTAAGTTCACCAATACAGGTAAATCGCCCTTGATCATCAAAGATGCCATAGCTACCTGCGGTTGCACCAAACCCGAATGGCCGCAAAAGCCAATACAGCCCGGCGAAGAGGGCGCTATAAAAGTTACTTTTAACAGCGCAGGTAAAACAGGCCTGCAGGATAAACAAATAACCGTTACCGCCAATACCAACCCCGCACAAACCATGGTGCACCTTATTGGCGACGTGGCTAAATAAATAATATATAAACAGAAAATGATAGCAACTATTTTTTTAGAGGCAGCAGCCCCTACTATTTTTGGCATTAATCCCCAGATATTGATGTTTGGGTTAATTGCCATCGTATTTTATTTCTTCATGATACGCCCGCAAATGAAAAAGGCCAAAGATCAGAAGAAATACGTAGACGAACTCAAAAAAGGCGATAAAGTAATCACAACCGCCGGTATCCACGGTAAGATATACGAAATAGCCGAAACCACTTTCCTGATAGAAGTAGAGAACGGCGGCCGCATCCGCTTCAGCAAATCGGCTATCTCTTTAGAAGAATCCAGAGCTTTGAACACCCCTGCGGTAGTTAAATAGCAGGTAAAGGATTAAGGTAAAAGGCGAAAGGTTGGCTTAGTTATATATAGCCTGCCTTTCGCTTTCTTTTTTTAACAATTTAAGCTATTACGTTTACCTTTGTTTTTTCGCCTTTTACCTTTTACCTCAAATAAATGGCAATAATCAAATTATCGGCAATAGAGCGCAGGCGGTTATCCGCATTTGCCACTTGCCTGGTGTTATCGGTTTTTGCCTGGTTGTTTACCGCGCTTTCAAGCCAGCAAAACTACAAAGTAAAGCTGTTGGCGGTGTTCAAAAATTCTCCGCAAAAGCGTGCTTTCCATTCTCTGCAGCCCGATACCATCAACGCAACCATACAAGGCACGGGCTGGAAGATGCTGTTTTCGCGCATGAATGGCGACGATGATAAAATAAGCGTAGATCTTAGTGCCCTCGAGAGCAAAAACTATGTTGTTTTGAGCACGCAGTTAAAGCTGATAAATGCAAAAAGGGATATAGAGCGGCAGGTAGTTTCCATCGACCCTGATACCCTGTTCTTCGATTTGTCTAACAGGCTTATCAAGCGCGTGCCCGTGAGGTTAGTTACAGCGCTTAACTACCAACAGCAATTTGCCCAGTCGGATGCTATCAGCATAAAACCATCATATGTAACCATCAGCGGCCCGGCAGATGTACTGGCAAAAATTACGTACTGGCAAACCGATTCGCTTATCCTGAAGGACCTCAACGAAAGTTTCAACGCCCGGGTAAATTTACGCCCGCCGGCAGAAGGGAACCTTACCGTGCTGCCTAAAAGCGTTACGGTGAAAATACCGGTGGATGAGTTTACCGAAAAAACCATCCAGATACCCGTAAAACTCATCAATAACCGTAACTTTTACGATGTAAAGATATTTCCGCAAAAGGTGAAGATTACGTTTACTACATCCTTAAAAGATTACCCCGACATCAACGAGGACGATTTTGAAGCCGTTGCCGATTTAGATCAGTGGCTGCAAGGCTACCGGGTGCTATCGGTAAGGCTTACCCACACGCCATCGTACAGCAAAATTGTAAAGATAGAGCCGCTGAATGTTGATTTTATAGTGAAAAAATAATTTAGGTACGTACTGCACGAGATACTTTGCGAAAAAAGTCTCATACTCTACGTATAAATTTGCTTCACAAACAATCTCTGGCTGCGCTGGATTTTGACCCAAGTATGTTCGTTATTGAAGATGTATAACACAAACACCTGCTGTTGAAACCTAACGACTTGCAGGTTCCATCATGTTTATGAGATAATACCCTTTAGTAACGCTTAAAATTCTTGCATATAATTCGTTACAATGTTCTATATAGCTTACTAAGGACATCTGTTTCCGCCCTCTTCCACATTTTTGCGTCTTACAACTTCTATTTATTTTTCTATGTTACCAATTTGGTAACAATAACGTATCTTTGTAAAGATGCGTGTAATAGCTATAAAAACCTTAAAGGATTATATTACAGAATTTCATCAGGCAGAACAGGCGTTGCTAAGTTGGCATGAAGAAGCGGCAAGTGCCTCTTGGGATAATCCAAATGAATTGAAAGCTCAATATAGAAATGCATCTGTGCTAAATGAAAAGAGAGTGGTATTTAATATCCATGGCAATAGCTATCGTTTAATAGTGGACATTGAATACCGTTTAAAAATTGTTTTTGTTGTGTGGTTCGGAACGCATAAACAATATGATAAAATAAATGCTAAAACAGTAAGTTATGTTAAAACCAATTAAAACAGAAGATGAGTACAATGGTGCATTGGCGCGTATCTATGAACTTATGCAAACAGATATTTTAGATGGTTCTGCAAATTCCGATGAACTGGAGATCCTGAGTATATTAGTAAAGGAATATGAACTGATCCATTATCCTGTTGCCTATCCTAATCCGTTGGAGGCAATAAAATTCCGGGTAGAACAAATGAATTTATCGGAGAATGAGCTAAGTCATATCTTAGGAAACCGGTCAAGGAAATCTGAAATTTTATCGGGAAAAAGGAAGTTAAGCTTGTCGATGATTCGTAAACTAACCGAAATGCTGAATATTCCTGCAGAAGTTCTGATTCAAGCGTATTAATGATTTGCATCTGATTACCTGTGTTTTAATATAATAGTTACGAAAAAATAATGTTTAAAGTAGGCATTACAGGCAATATCGGCAGCGGTAAAACCACCGTTTGCAAAGTGTTTGAAACGCTGGGCATCCCCGTATTCTATGCCGATGATGCCGCAAAAAAAGTGATGGTAAGCGACGCCATACTGATTGATGGCATCAAAGAAGCTTTCGGGGCCGAATCGTACGAAAGTGATGGTTCGCTTAACCGTAAGCATATCTCGGCCATTGTTTTCAACAGCGAAGAGCAACTGGCTAAACTAAATGCCCTGGTGCACCCGGCCGTTTTCCGCGCATTCGATTTGTGGGTGCAGCAGTTCCAAAGCCGCGAGGATGTGCCCTACGTTTTAAAGGAAGCGGCTATCCTTTTCGAAAGCGGATCTTATAAAATGTGCGATCGCTCCTTATTGGTCTCCGCGCCTCAATCTTTACGAATCCAAAGGGTAGTACAACGCGATAACATACCCGCCGAAGAAGTGCAGAAGCGCGAAAGCCGCCAAATGGCCGAGGAGCAGAAGCTGGCACTGGCCGACGATGTAATTATTAACAACGATTCCCAACTGGTAATACCCCAGGTGCTCAAGCTGCACCAACTGTACTTGTCGCTGGCCAAACGCAAATGATACTAGACGATTTTTTACTCATCAACGCCAAGGGCATATACTGCCGCTACGGCGATTTCTACCTCGACCCAAAAGAACCTGTAGATAAAGCCCTGATAAGCCACGCCCATGCCGACCATGCCGTTAGCGGCAACACCAACATTTACGCCACGGCCGCTACCATAGCCTTTATGCGATTGCGGTATGGTAAAAGCGCAGGCAAGGTAATATACACCATCGCATACCATGTCCCGTTCACTATTGGCGGCGTGCAGGTGACTTTTATACCCGCCGGCCACATGCCCGGCTCTGCGCAAATACTGATGGAATACCAGGGCACCCGGTATTTGTACACCGGCGATTACAAACTACAACCCGACGCTACCTGCGAACCTATGGAGTTTGTGGAAACCGATGTATTGATAACAGAAACCACTTTTGCCAATCCTGATACCAACCACCCCGACCCGGTAGAAGAAATTAAGAAGCTGAACGATATCAAGATAAATATCCTGCTGGGTGCCTATAGCCTGGGTAAAAGCCAGCGGCTGATAAGGATGATAAACGACTACGCGCCACAGAAAAAAATACTGGTGCATCATCGCATTATGCCCATCAACGCTATATACGAGAAGATGGGTTTTGAACTGGGCAAGCACCAGATGTATGGTCGCAAGCTGATGAAAACACAGGAGGAGTGGGTGTACATCGTTCCGCCGTTTACTTTCGATAGCTACCTGCGTGCAACGGGGGTGAAGCGGCTGTTTGCTTCGGGATGGAAAAACCTGCAGGTGAACGTAAACGATACGCTTTACATATCTGACCATGCCGATTGGAACGATATTATCCACACCATCAACCAAACCCGGCCAAAGCAGGTGTGGACCCTCCATGGCGACGGAAAACAGCTGAAAGATTATCTCAAAAATGATACTTTTGTAAAGTTATTAAACTAATGCTGCAGGAAAACGTAGACTATTACATCAATGCCGATGGCAATTTTGTGTTTACCGAGGCTTACCACCTTAAACGAGGCTACTGCTGCAAAAACAAATGCCTGCACTGCCCCTGGAAATACGGCAGGGAAGACGAGGATGAACAAAAAGAAAAATAAATATTTATATTTGCATCAAAATCAAGCTATTGCGCTATAATGGGAATTGAGGAAGATATAAAAAGTACGAATTTTGAGGATAACTACCATAAGGCGGTGATCAACTTGTCGTACACATACGGCTGGATGACTAACATTTCCAGGCCCAAATTTGAGCAATACAACCTTACACAACAGCAGTTCAATATACTGCGCATACTACGCGGACAATACCCTAAGCCGGCTACCGTAAATTTGTTGAAGGAGCGCATGATTGATAAGATGTCTGATGCATCGCGCATAGTAGATAGGCTGGTACAAAAGGGCCTGGTATCACGTTGCACCAACAGCAAGGATAGGCGTGCGGTAGACATCGGCATCAGCCAGGAGGGCCTGCAGGTGTTATCGAAAATGGATAAAGAATTCAGGACGAAAGATATTTTACAGGATAACCTTACCGAAGAAGAAGCAGGCCAACTCAGCGACCTGCTGGATAAGATGCGAGGCGCATAGCCCAAAATTACTTGCTAAAATTTCCGTGTTTTTACCATAATGGATCAAATTTAGGGTCGTTTTTATCGCCGTTTAAGGATATTTAGGGCACACTGTTTTGGGGTGTCATTCATCGCCCTAATAACCGTAGGTTTCTATCGCATCAGGCCACAAAATCCGGTTGCCATTTTTTAAATCCGGCAAAAAATAGCCAGCCCACCAGGCCGCCATAAATGGCACCGGCCAAAACGTCCACGGGGAAGTGGACTCCCACATAAACCTGCGCAAAACAAATAATGGCCGCCCACAGGATAGCCGCGGGCACAACCCATTTCCATTTTTTGCCTAATGCCAGGCATAAGAATATAGCTAATGCAAAATGGTCGGTAGCATGGGTAGAGGGGAAGCTGTAGCCTGTGCCGCAAGGGACGCGGCTGATGACGGTTTTGGAGGTAACAGCATCCCGGCACGGCCTGTCGCGCTGCACTTGTTTTTTAATGAGGCTGGCACTGGTAAAATCGGCAAAGCCTGCAGCCAGGGCAAGCATCAGTACCAGTATAACACCCCGTTTTTTATAGCGCCAAATGCTGAATGCGACGATGAAGATATACAGCGGTATCCAAAACCTGGGGTTGCGCATCATGGGCATTATCCAATCGAAAAAAGCGTTGGATAAGTCGTGGTTGATGAAATAAAATAAATGCCTGTCGAGCTGTAAAAGAAAATCGGGCATCGGTTTTGGAGCAGATAAATAATGTTTATCCCGCAAATATAGCCAATAAATTCAGCCTTAAAACTACGCGAATTTTACATACCTATTAGTTAAATAGCTTATTTTTGCAGCCTAAAATACGGTACATTTTGACACTGATTAAATCAATTTCGGGTATAAGGGGCACAATTGGGGGCGCGGCGGGAGAAGGCTTAACGCCTCTGGATATAGTGAAATTTACCTCCGCTTATGGTAGCTGGGCAGTAAAACGCTCGGGCAAAAATAAGATCGTTATCGGCCGCGATGCGCGCCTATCCGGCGATATGGTGAACAACCTGGTGATTGGCACCTTGCAGGGTTTGGGCATCGATGTGGTAGACCTTGGCCTATCCACCACCCCAACTGTAGAAGTTGCCGTGCCCGATGAGCATGCCGCAGGTGGTATCATCCTCACCGCCAGCCATAATCCCAAACAATGGAATGCCCTTAAACTGCTTAATGCCGATGGCGAATTCATCAACGATGCTGATGGCAAAGAAGTGCTCGAAATCGCCGAGAACAGCGATTTTATTTACGCCGGCGTTGATGCCCTCGGTAAAGTAACCAAGGATGATACCTACCTGCAAAAACACATCGATAAAATACTCGCCCTGCCCTTGGTGGATGTAGAAGCCATCAAAGCTGCCGATTTTAAAGTGGTGATTGATTGCGTAAATTCTACGGGCGGCATATTCGTGCCGGCTTTGTTGAAAGCTTTGGGCGTAAATACCATCCACGAACTTTATTGCGAGCCCGATGGTCATTTCCCGCACAACCCCGAGCCGCTGCCCGAGAATTTGGTAGCGCTTTCAAAAGAAGTATTAAAGAACCGGGCCGACATAGGCATAGCTGTAGACCCGGATGTGGACCGCCTTTGCTTTGTTTGCGAGGATGGCAATATGTTCGGCGAAGAATACACCCTGGTGGCCGTTGCAGATTACGTGCTGAAGAATAATAAAGGCAACACCGTATCGAACCTTTCCAGCACCCGCGCCCTGCGCGATGTTACCGAAAAAGCGGGCGGCGAATACCATGCTGCCGCCGTTGGCGAGGTGAACGTGGTTAACAAAATGAAGGAAGTTGGCGCCGTTATTGGCGGCGAAGGCAACGGTGGGGTTATTTATCCCGAACTGCATTACGGTCGCGACGCACTGGTAGGCATCGCCCTGTTTTTAATCCATTTGGCCAAATACGGCAAACCGGTATCGGTTTTAAGAGCTTCTTACCCAGGGTACTTCATTTCTAAAAATAAGATTACGCTCACGCCAGAGATGGATATCGACGCGCTGTTGCTGAAGGTAGAAGAGAAATATCAAAAGCAGCCCCACAGCACAATTGACGGGCTCAAAATAGAATTCGACAAAGAATGGGTACATTTGCGTAAGTCGAATACAGAGCCTATTATCCGCATCTACTCCGAGGCAAATTCGGAAACTGTTGCGAATAACCTGGCCGAAAAGATCATTCGTGATATAAAAGAAATATTAAATCTTAGTTAGTCCGAAAGTCAGGAAGACGGCAAGTCCGAACGATAACCACTCACTATTCACCACTCACTAATTACTATCATGCGCGTTTACTTTGATAATGCTGCCACTACCGCTCTCGATCCTGAAGTTTTAAAGGAAATGTATAAAGTAATGGAGGGCCATTACGGCAATCCATCCTCTATACATTCCCATGGCCGCGAGGTGCGTACGCTGATAGAACGTTCGCGCAAAACCGTAGCTAATTTACTTCATACTTCGCCGGCCGAGATATTCTTTACCAGCGGAGGTACCGAGGCCGATAACACCGCCATCCGTTGCGGCATTAACGATAATAAGCTTACCCACGCCATCACTACCCAGCTGGAGCACCACGCGGTTATCCATACTTTGCAGTCGATGGAGAAGGCCGGTACCATCAAACTAAGCTACGTGGATGTGGATTGTAAAGGCAATGTAGATTACAACCACCTGGAAACCCTGCTGAAAGATAATGAGCGCAGCATGGTATCGCTGATGCACGCCAACAACGAGCTGGGTACCATTACCGATATCGAACGCGTGGGCGACCTGTGCGAGGCCTACAACGCCATTTACCATAGCGATACCGTACAAACTGTTGGTCACTACAAGCACGACCTGAGTAAGTTGAAAATCCACTTTATGGTATGCGCGGCCCACAAGCTGCACGGCCCAAAAGGCGTTGGCTTTTTGCACGTAAACCATAAAGTAAAAATCAAACCTATGATATACGGCGGCGCGCAGGAACGCAACATGCGCGGCGGCACCGAAAACGTGTATGGCATAGTCGGCCTGGCAAAGGCTTTGGAGCTTGCTTACAGCGAAATGGATGCCCACCAGGCTTATATTCAAGATCTGAAAAGCTATATGATGGCCAAACTACAGCAGGAGATTGCCGGCGTAGCTTTCAACGGCGAAACGGATCCTGCAAAAAGCCTGTACACTGTACTGAACACTTCTTTCCCCGAAATGGACATGGCCGATATGTTGTTGTTTAATTTAGACATAGCCGGGATCTCGGCATCCGGCGGCAGCGCATGCAGCTCGGGTTCTGATATTGGTTCGCACGTACTTACCGCTATCGGTGCGAGTGCAGACAGGCCATCGGTTAGGTTCTCTTTCTCTAAGTACAACACTAAGGATGAGGTGGATTATACCGTGGCTAAGCTGAAAGAGCTTTGCATGGTGAGCGCGTAGGTAGCCAACCATTCATTTCATTTTCCCCTAAGGCGGTGTCCTCACCGCCGTTTGCTTGCCGGAGCGTTCCGGTGAGGACACCGCCACGGGGATAGTAAAATACTCCTTTCCCCTAAGGCGGTGTCCTCACCGCCGTTCGTAGCCGAAGCGTTCCGGTGAGGACACCGGAACTGGGGGACACCGGAACGGGGCGAATTGCAATTAAATTTCCTCCATCTAAAATATTGGTATTGTTTTTGGTTGTTTATTAATTAACAATTAAAAACTAAAATACCATGGAAAGTAACGAAAGAAACCCGGAATACAATCCAAGCCATAATCCCAACGAAACACCCGAAGAGCGCGAAAGCCGCGAAGGTGGTTCGGGCTACCGCCCGCAAACCGAGCAGGAACAACAGCAGGAAGGTAACGATGCATCGTACAGCGAGCAGAACGACGTAACGCCACCAAACCAGCACGAGTTCCCGTCTGAAGGCGTAGCCACTAAAACAAACTTCGAAAGCCGCCCGCATGGCCGCACAACCGGCCGTATGCTTGGGCATGAGCCAGGTACGGAAGGGTTATAAATAAGGCTCTTCAAAGCATAAACAGGCAAGGCTTCACAAAATGTGAAGCCTTGCCTGTTTTATTTATCACTGCGTCATTGCGAGGAACGAAGCAATCCCCGGGAGGCAGAACGGCTATGCAAATCCGACTTGCTTACCGATGGTTGCCACGCTATCGCTCGCAATGACGCGGGGGTAAAGTGTGCGCTCAGGTAAACAAAAAGGCCACCTCGAAAGGCAGCCTTCATATCTTGATAATGGTAACTCTTAAACTTCATTAACTGCCACCGGAGCCAGCATCTTTAAAAAAGTTGCCAGTTTTTCTTTCATTTCCCTGCGGTCTACTATAAAATCAAGGAAACCGTGTTCCTGCACAAATTCGGCAGTTTGGAAACCTTTAGGTAAGTCTTTCTTAATGGTTTCTTTAATAACGCGCGGACCAGCAAAGCCAATGAGCGAACCCGGCTCGGCAATGTTGATATCGCCCAGCATGGCGTATGATGCGGTAACGCCGCCTGTTGTTGGGTCGGTTAGTAAAGAGATATAAGGTACTTTTGCCTGGCTTAGCAGGGCAAGCTTAGCCGATGTTTTAGCCATCTGCATCAGCGAAAAGGCAGCTTCCATCATGCGGGCACCACCCGATTTGGAAATCATCAGGAAAGGAACCTTGTGTTTGATACTATAATCTATAGAGCGGGCAATCTTTTCGCCCACTACCGAACCCATGGATCCACCTATAAAATTGAAATCCATACAGGCAATCACCACGTCCTCACCGTTCATTTTGCCAACGCCTGCGCGGATAGCATCCTGTAAACCGGTTTTCTTTTTGGTTTCTACCAGTCGGTCGGTGTACTTTTTGGTATCGGTAAAGTGCAATGGGTCGCCCGATGTAAGGCCTGCAAACAGTTCGGTGAACTGGTTATCATCGAATAAAATAGAAAAATATTCTTTGGAGCCAATGCGTATATGGAAACCACAGTAGTGGCAAACGTATTGGTTTTCAACCTGTTCCGAGTAGTGAAGGGGTTTTTTACAGTTGGGGCATTTGTTCCAGATGCCATCGGGGGCTTCTTTCTTTTCCTCAGTAGTCGTAATTATCCCTTTGATTTCTCGCTTAAACCACGCCATATCTATATCTAAGTCTTTCAAGTGATACAAAGAAACGAAAAAAGGTTGTAATGTTTAAAAGTTTTAATGTTGAAAGGTTTTTAGGTTGGAAAGTTTCAGCATTGTAAGGCCAAGATTTTTTGTGGAAGCATACCAATACTCTTTTCGGCGTTTAAGGGGAATTAAAGTCTATATAAACGATTGTCTATCTGTATTATTTTCAACTTTTCAACCTTCAAACCTTCCAACATTTCAACAATTTTTATAACTTCGGCGCACAAACAATAAGTTAATGAGTTTAAAAGATTACAAAGGAGTACTCACCGGAGACCAGGTGCAGGAACTATTTGAAGCAGCTAAAGCACACCAGTTTGCTTTGCCGGCGGTAAACGTTATCGGCACAAACACTATAAATGCAGTAATGGAAACAGCAAAGGCTGTTAACTCACCTGTTATTATCCAATTATCAAACGGCGGCGCGCAGTTTTACGCGGGTAAATCGCTTGATAACTCTAAACTGCAGGCTTGCATTTTAGGCGGTGTATCAGCTGCGAAGCACGTGCATTTATTAGCCGAGCATTACGGTGTTGCCGTAATTTTACATACCGACCATGCGGCAAAAAAATTATTGCCATGGATTGATGGTTTGTTGGAGCATGGCGAGAAATTCTTTGCCGAAACAGGCAAGCCTTTGTTCTCATCGCACATGCTTGATCTTTCTGAAGAACCTATCGAAGAAAACATCGAAATATCTGCTAAATACTTAGCCCGCATGGCTAAAATGGGCATGACCGTTGAAATTGAGCTGGGCGTAACCGGCGGCGAAGAAGACGGCGTTGATAACTCTGATGTTGATAGCTCACGCTTATACACCCAGCCCGAAGAGGTTGCTTACGCTTACGAAGAACTATCTAAAGTGAGCGACAGGTTTACCATTGCTGCTGCATTTGGCAACGTACACGGTGTTTACAAACCGGGTAACGTTAAATTGCAGCCGGTTATCCTGCACAACTCGCAAGTTTATTTAAAAGAGAAGCACGGCCTTGCGGCAGATAAGCCAATCAACTTCGTATTCCACGGTGGTTCGGGTTCGAGCCAGGAAGAAATCCGTGAAGCGATATCTTACGGTGCTATCAAAATGAACATCGATACCGATATGCAGTTTGCATTTTGGGAAGGCATAAAAGATTACTACCAGGCAAAAGAAGGCTATTTGCAAACACAAATTGGCAGCCCCGATGGTGAGGATTCTCCAAACAAAAAATACTACGACCCACGCGTTTGGTTGCGCAAGGCAGAGGAAACGTTTGTAAAACGCTTAACTGTAGCCTTCGGCGATTTGAATTGCATCGACGCTAACAGCAAGCTATAAGCTGTTAGAACTAATAAAAATAAAACCGCCCATGTGTAAGAACATCGGCGGTTTTTTTAGGTTGTAAGGTTAAATATTGAGCGCCATGGCCAAAAAGAAAACCAAGAATTTTTTCGAAAGATTTGCAAACTGGGCAACCATAGCAACCGGTAGCTCCCCGGCGTTCCTAGGGGCCATCGCCATTATAATTGTATGGCTGATAACCGGACCCATCTTTGATTATTCTGATACCTGGCAGCTCATTATCAATACCGGCACCACCATTGTTACTTTTTTGATGGTGTTTTTGATTCAGAAATCGCAGAATAAGGATTCGAAGGCCATCCATTTAAAACTGAACGAATTGCTTGCATCACACCAGGGAGCCAGCAACCGCATGGTGGATATTGAGGACCTGAGCGAGAACGACCTTGATCAATTGCACAAATTTTACGTAAAATTATCCGATCTTGCCGAGAAGGAGGACGACCTCACCTGCACGCATTCTATTGACGCTGCTGAGGAGAACCATAATTCAAAGCTAACCGGCTTTAAAAGTAAACCGCATTATGCCCGAGCCCTCAAAAATAGAAGTAGAACAGGTAACTGATCCGGCAGCACTGGAGAAAGTATTTGCTATACGCCACGAAGTTTTTGTTGTAGAGCAGGGCTGCCCGCACGAACTGGAGATAGAGTTTAACGACCAAAGCACCCATTTTTTAGTCACTGTTGATGTTGAGCCCGCCGGCGCCTGTCGCTATCGCAAAACCGATAAAGGTTATAAGTTAGAGCGCTTTGCTGTATTGAAAAAATACCGTGGCTTTGGCGTAGGGCAGGAGATGGTACGCGCTGTTTTAGCTGCCTTGCCTGCCGATGCCGCTTACGTTTACCTGCACGCCCAGCTTGATGCCGTTAGCCTTTACGCCCGCTTCGGCTTTGAAAAAGACGGGCCGGAGTTTGAAGAGGCGGGGATAAGGCATTATAAGATGGTTCGGAAGTAATTTCGGATTTGGGATTTTCGATTTCGGATTTAGCTTTTAGACTCGCTGGGGGGGGGGCGAGCCCCTGCTTGGCAAAAGGTCAGCTTTTAACTTGCGTTATGCCTACCACGGGATATTCCGCATATCTTGTGATATTATAGAAACGCTGCGCAGTATGATATAAGAATAGAAATCTCTAAAAATTTAAAATGAAAATAGTTAACGCCATTTGGTCCTGCTTTATATTAGGATTTTTAGCTTGTTCAAGTTGTCAGCTAAAAAGTGACAAGTCTGCAAATAAGGCTTCTTCTGAAGCTAAACCACGGTCGTTATCTGTTTCAAACCCAGCAGATACCCTTAAGTTATATCCCTTTTTAAGGAGGCAGTTTCGGACTGATGGAAACAAAGACCTTATTGTTATTCGCTGTCAAAACGATACTTTAAAAATAGTGACAACCGGTTGGTTCTTTTATTACCCGTTTGGCAAGATAGGCAATGAAGACACGCTTAAAAAAGCCTTCCGTGACTATCAATATGTTGACGAGATACAAAGGGAAGGCCAAACAGATTCTACCAAATTGTATAGGTTTAATAAAGAAGGTAGCTTTGTTAAGTTCGTCAAATCGGACGAAAACAAGAGTTTTGAAATTGTTTCCGCGGTAATTAACAACTCGGAGATGGTCTTCGTTAATGGTATAAAAGTAGGAATGAGCAAGTCAGACTTTTATCGTACATATTTTAAAAAGAACATCGACAATGAATTGCCAGGTATAAATGTGGTCGAGGTTATCACGGGATTGGATGGGATGTGGCATTACTATACTTTTTCTGAAGGCAGGTTAAGCCAAATAAAACTAACCACAGATTATTTGTTAGACCAAAAGTAAACATGATCCGTCGCTGCCGGGGCAAGTTAAGCCGCGCTTCCAAAATATAAATTGATGCTATATGGAAAATAAGTATGAGATAATTCTTTACTGGAGTGAAGAAGACAAATCGATTATTGCCGAAGTGCCCGAATTGGCTGGTTGCATGGCCGATGGCGCAACTTACGGTGAAGCTATAGCAAATATTGAAATTGTTATTGAACAATGGATACAAACGGCAAAGGAGCTTAACAGGCCCGTTCCTTCACCAAAAGGCAAGTTAATGTACGCGTAGCTGAATCGGCTATACCTTTACGTTGCGTTTATTTGCTTACTAATAAATTCAACTCAGGTGAACCATCTATTAAAAAAGCATGACGTGAATTTTTCCACCCAAAGGGTCAATGGAAAATCGCGTCATGTTGCGAGAGGTGGCGGGTTGGCTGAATTCTTGGATTCATACACCGACCAAATTAGTATAAGCCAAGGTTTAGAAAATGTCGACTATTATTTGAACGGTGGTTCGCCCGACTATGAACATTGTGCCGTTTCTTCTGAATTATACACCGCATGGCTTAATGCCCATACTGCAGATATTTATTCGAGCACAGGAGACACGGGAAATTTGCTGCAGTCCATTCCTTTACAAGACTTCAGGAGCATATTGCAATTGTGGCAGGCGTTTTTACGAGGCTGACGCAAGCTGAAAGCTTTCGTTATGCCCACCACGAGATACGCTTCGCTAATCTCGCGGTAGCGGTACGAGGCAATCTCTAAGCCAAGTAGGTCCACTATTCAAGTCGACTTTGCGCTCCGCTCTGTATGCCGATGATTGCCGCGCTTCGCTCGCAAAGACGTGGTTGAGAGGATTGCTAAATTAAACTCTTTTACTTCGCCTGATAAACCACCTTCCCCGCTACGATAGTCGTATTTACCTTTATATTCCTAATCTTATCCGGGTCAATGGCCGTTGGGTCGGCATCGAGGATTACCATATCGGCAAAATATCCGGGCAATAATGAACCTTTCTTTTTCTCCTCGTAGGTGGTATAGGCACCGCCATAGCAATAGGCCTTTATGGCGTCTTCGGCATCTACGCGCTGGTTGGCGCCTATTACGTTGCCTTCTTTGGTTTTGCGGGCAACCGCGCTGCCCAGGCGTATCATGGCGGGGTAGGTGGATATCGGCGCATCGGAATGCAGGGCGTACACAATGCCCATATCCTGTGCCGTGCGGGTAGGGTGCAGCATCTTCAGGCGTTCTTCGCCGTACACGGCCATCTTTTCGCCCAGTTCGTACATATAGCAATGGAACACCGGTATAATGCCATCGCGTTTGATATCCTCCATTATTTTTAATGTGGTAATGCTGCAGTGTTCAATGCGGTGGCGTGGGTCGGGGCGCGGGTTTTGCTGCATTGCTTTTTCAATGGAGGTTATTACCATGGCTAACTCACGGTCGCCGTTGGAGTGGCAGGCAATTTGCCAACCTGCGTTATGGATGGCCAGGAATAAGCTATCCAGTCCGGCCTGACTACGGGCAGGGGGAATGCCGTAGTAATCGCGTTTGTCCGTGAGCGGGTTTATCATATCGTACGGGTCGTTAAGCCAGCAGGTTTTGCCGCTGAGCGAATTGCCCTGTACCACTTTTATGCCCGCAATGCGCAGGAAATCGGTTTCCATTCTAGGTATCTTCCCGCTAAGTACCTGGTCAAGGTATTCCCACCAGATGAGCAGGTTAAAGCGCATGGCGAAGTTTTCGGCAACCAGTTTGCGGTATATTTGAACCTTTTGTGGGCTGGTGTTGGCATCGCCAACACTGGTTACGCCACTGGCCAGCACCTGGTTAAAATAGAGGCGGTAACCGGCCATTTCCTCCTCCTCGGTCGGTTTGGGCGGATAGGTGATTTTTGCCCGGCGCAGGTAACCGGCGGCAGATTCCTTGCAAATGCCATCGGGTTTATTAGTGCCTAAATACCGTTCGAACAGCCCGCCTGCCGGGTCTTTGGTGGCTTCGGTAATGCCGGCTTTATCCATCAGGAAGGAGTTGGCAGCCGATAGGTGGCCGCTTACATGCCTCAACAATACAGGATGGTCTTTAGTAGCTTTATCAAGGCTATCCCTAATAGGCTGGCCGCCAAGTAAGGTTTCGTTATAGCCTACGCCCTGTATCAACATGCCTTTTGGGGTGATGGCCGCTTTACGTTTTATCAGGGTTAGGAGGTTTTTCATCGAAGTGACCGTATCGAGCCTTATTGTTGAATAAAGCGCTTCGAAAGGATATACCGGCGCGGGGTGCTGGTGCACATCGTTAAAACCGGGGACAACGGTTTTGCCATTCAGCTTGATGATTTTGGTATCCTTTCCGGCGTATTTGGCTATATCGGCATCGCTGCCTATCGCCAATATCCTGCCATTGGCCATGGCTATTGCCTGTGCACGGTGGCCTTTTTGTTTCAGGGTGATGATGTTGCCGCCGGTGAGGATCAGATCCGCTTGTTGGGCGTGTAGGGGTAGGTATAATGCGATGAGGATTATCAGCGCGGACAGCTTTTTCATGGCCGGTAAGGTCGGCAATGGATGTTAAGCGAAAGTTTACGCAGTATGATGCTTTAAGTTGCAGAGGGGGAACTTGTTATTTGCCTTGCCGCACACTTACCAACTTATCATTGCGAGCGATAGCGTGGCAACCTCATAGGACATTTATACTCATGCAAAGCTCCGGCGCTTGTCCTATGAGGTTGCCACGTCGCGCCCCCGCGCAATTGCCACGCAGCTCCTCGCAATGACAAAATTATAAAAACACTTGGGTAGAATATTACTGCTACCGCGGGCTTCCAGCCCGTGGTTGGCACAAGGTCAGCTTTCAGCTGACGCAAGCTGGAAGCTTGCAACATGCCCACCACGAGATACGCTTCGCTAATCTCGCGGTAGCGGATTTGCTTACCCCATTGTCATTGCGAGCGCAGCGCGGCAACCTCATAGGACATTTGGCGTGTTTGCAAGGCCCTGATGCCTGTCCCATGAGGTTGCCACGTCGCGCCCCGCGCAATTTCCCGCGCTGCTCCTCGCAATGACAAACTTATAAAAACACTTTGGTAGAATATTCCATCGCTTCACCCAGTTTGTCCAAATCAAGCCCAAGGTCGCTGTTTTGATGCAGCAGGTAGGCAATGAGGTTTTCGGTGGCGATGTTGCCTGTAAGCTCATCTTTGGCCATAGGGCAGCCACCATAGCCTTTCAGGGCGGCATCAAAGCGGGTGCAGCCGGCTTCGTAGGCAGCGGCCACCTTTTCCTGCCAGGTATCGGGGGTGGAGTGAAGATGCAGCCCGAAACTGGTGATGGGCGAAAGGTTGACCAAGGCCGGGTATAGCGTGCTTATCTGCCCCGGCGTGGCTATGCCGATGGTATCCGACAGGGCGATGTAGCCGATGCCCTCATCAATCATTTTTTGCGCCCAGTTCTGTACTATCTCCGTATTCCAATCGTCCCCATATGGGTTACCGAAACCCATGGAGAGGTAAATCAGCAGCGATTTATCTTTGGAAAGGCAAAGCTCATTTATTCGCTTTACGCTTTCAAAGGCTTGCGCGATAGTGGTATTGGTGTTCCTTAACTGAAAAGTTTCGGATATGGAGAAAGGGTAGCCCAGGAAAGTAATCTCTTCATGTGCCGCTGCTTCTTCGGCACCACGGTAATTGGCAATAATGGCTAATAATTTAGAACGGGTGCTGCTCAAATCGAGCTTACTCAACACGTCTGCGGTATCGCGCATTTGAGGGATGGCCTTCGGCGATACGAAGCTCCCGAAATCGATGGTATCGAAACCTACCTGCAAAAGCAGGTTGATGTAGGCGGCCTTTACATCCGTCGGCACGAAATCGTGCAGGCCCTGCATGGCATCGCGGGGGCATTCGGTGATTCTTATCTGCTCAGGCATTAGTCTATTTTTGAAACCTGTACATCCTTCTGTGCCAGTTGTTCCGGCTCGAATTTACGGATAATCAGCCTGCTGCCACCGTTATTATTCATGTAGCTGGCCACCCAGTTAATAAATACGATAACCCTGTTACGGCCGCCCATTAATGATATCAGGTGGATGAACATCCACACCAGCCAGGCAAAAAATCCCTGGAAACGTATTTTGCCCAAATCGGCAATAGCTTTATTGCGGCCAATGGTTGCAAGGGAACCTTTATCGAAATATTTGAACGGCTCCGGTTGCTCGCCGCGGATAATGCGATCGATGTTTTTGCCCGTTAGCTTGCCCATTTGTATGGCTACCTGTGCCACGCCGGGATGCCCTTTTGGCGTATCGTCTGTTATCATGGCAGCCACATCGCCAATGGCGAATATGTTGCTGCTGCCAACCATACGGCACGCATTATCTACTTTGATGCGGTTGCCGCGCTCTATGGCTTCTTTGCTAACACCGCCCGGCACAACGCCCGCCACACCGGCACTCCAGATAACGTTTTTGGTGCGGATGCTTTTGCCGCCATCGAATTTTATCTCATTACCATCGTAGCTGTCTACTTTTACGTTCAGCAACAACTCAACGCCCATTTTGGTGAGGAAGTCCTCCGCAGCCTTTGAGCCTTGTTCAGAGAACGGGCCGAGCACACGGGGCAGGAAATCTACCAGGTAAACCTTCATCTCGTCTTTGGATAGCTCCGGATAATCTTTATGCAGCACGTGGTTGCGAAGTTCGGCTAAGGCCCCTGCAAGCTCCACGCCCGTAGGGCCGGCACCCACCAGCACGAACGATAGGTAAGGCGCGCGTTCTTCCTTAGAAGGCTTTAAAATGGCCTCTTCCAGGTTCTGCAGCACCATATAGCGCAGGTTTAGCGCCTCGGGTATCGATTTCATGGGCATGGCGTACTTTTCGATATCCTTATTGCCGAAGAAATTGGTGGTAGAGCCGGTGGCTATCACCAGGTAATCGTAGGGGATAGGGCCGATATCGGTTTGCACCACGTTCTTTTCGGTATCGATGTTGCTAACCTCGGCAATGCGGAAACGCAGGTTCTTTTGCCCCTCGAAGTTCTTGCGGAGGGAAAAGCCTATCGATTCGGCCTCCAGGCCGCCGGTGGCCACCTGGTATAGCAAGGGTTGAAAAGTGTGGTAGTTATGTTTATCCAGTAGTACTATCTCTACAGGCTTATCTGCAAGCTGTTTGGCAACCTGTATGCCGCCGAAGCCGCCGCCTATGATGACTACCGTTGGGAATTTTGAAAGATTGTTGGTGTCCATATTGAATAGTTTAAGCTCAGCCCTCTCTAATCTCTCCTCCACGGGAGCCCTTCGGACCGGCGGTGGAGAATTTAAAAAGCCTTTCCGCTAACGTGCGGTGGGAGTTGGGAGGGGCTGCCTTGTTTGTTTAACAAAAAAGGCTCCAAATGTTCTTTGGAGCCTTTCATTATTATGTCAAATAATATTATCTGAGGTCTTTTTTTCCAAAGTCGATTATAACCGGGGTTGCTACGCAGATTGACGAGTAAGTACCGAAAAGTACACCAATCAATAAGGCGAACGAGAAACCACGTAACACATCGCCACCAAACAGGAACAAGATGATCAGGATCATTACCACCGTTAAAGCAGTGATAACGGTGCGGCTAAGCGTGTTGTTGATAGCATGGTTAATAACTTCTTTAGGGTCATCAGTTTTTGCATGGTGCAAGCTAAGGAACTCGCGGATACGGTCGAACACTACCACGGTATCATTAATAGAGTAGCCGATAACCGTGAGCAATGCTGCAATAAATGCCTGGTCGATATCTAATGAGAACGGCAATATATCTTTAAACAACGTGAAGAAAGATAATACCATCGCAGCATCGTGTGCGGTCGCAATCATAGCCCCAAGGCTGAACTGCCATTTGCGGAACCTGATGAATATATAAGCCGATATTACCAGGATGGCGATAATGATGGTCCATTTTGCCGAAGACTTTAACTCGTTGGCAACGGTGGCTTCCACTTTTTGGTGGCTCAAAATATCTTTTGTAGTGATTGCAGTAACCGGGTTTACTTTTAAGGCATTAATTAATGCGTCCGCTACTTTTTCGTCTGCATCAGGAGCAGTATCGTTAATTAAATAGTTGGTAGTGATACTGATCTTATCGGCACCATAGGTTTTTACTTCCGAACCAAAGCCCAAAGCTTTATCCAATTCCTTGTGAATCTCATCGGTTGTCGCCGCTTTGTTAGGGAACTGTACCAGGTAGGTACGGCCACCACCAAAGTCTACGCCGTAGTTAAAGCCACGGGTTACCATTGATACCAAACCGGCAGCAATGAATAGGCCAGAGAAGATATAGAATTTGAAACGATTCTTCACGAAACCGTAATTGGCGTTTTTGAAGGTATGTGAGCTCCATGGATTTGAGAATTTGATATCCCAGCCTTTTTCGAGCATAAATTCAAATATCAGCCTCGAGATCAATAATGAGCAGAACAAGGTAGTAATGATACCGATCATTAACGTAGTTGCAAAACCTTGTATTGGGCCCGAGCCGAATATGAATAAGATGATACCGGTTAAGAAAGTACTGATGTTGGCATCGAGGATAGACGGCAATGCGTGTTTAAAACCATCTGCAACCGCAATACGGATAGATTTGCCTAAACCGAGTTCTTCGCGCACACGTTCGTAAACCAATACGTTGGCATCAACGGCAACACCTAATATCAGGATGATACCTGCTATACCAGGCAGCGTTAATACTGCGCGTATGCTTACTAAAACACCCAACAGGAAGAATACGTTAACCAGTACGGCTACTACCGCAATAGTACCTGCACGGTTGTAATACGCTATCATGAAGATAAGGATAACCACCAAACCAAGGATACATGATAATAAACCTGCGCTGATAGCTTCCTGGCCCAAAGATGGGCCTACCACTTCGCCGCCAACAATGCGGGCAGGTGCAAGTAAACGACCAGCCTTTAATACGTTGGCCAAATCCTTGGTATCATCTTGTGTAAAGCTGCTACCCGAGATAGAAGACACGCCGCCAGAAATTTCGTTTTGCACACCAGGGGCAGAGTAAACGTTATCATCCAATACAATGGCGATAGACCTTTTGCCAACAGATGCTGCTGCGGTGATGGTTTTCCAGGCATGGGCACCTTGCGAGTTCATGTACATGGTAACCTCGTAGCCGCCTTTTTGCTGATCGATGTCGCTTTTGGCATCGGTGATAACATCGCCCGATAACACTGCGCCATTTTGCGCACCGGCAAGTTTAATGGCATACAGGTCGAACTGTTTTTTATCGTTCGGCTTAACACCCCAAAGCAATTTCAGGTTAGGCGGCAATTTGCTTTTAACATCGGCACTGCGCAGGTAGCTGTTCACCTTGGCGGTATCTGTTTTGTAAGCCAGGCCTACAACCGGGCCCGGTACAGCTTGTAACTGGCCTTGTTGTGTTTGGTAATAAGCAGGGCTTAAAACGCTGAACAATGGGTTTTGAGCAGCCAACTGGCTTTTGCTTAAGTTAGCAGTATCTGATTTTATGCTCTTCTTTAGTTTTGCCAATAAAGAGGTAGCAGAGTCTTTTTTAGATAATGGTGCTTTGCTACCGGCTTTGGCAGTATCGATTTTTGCAGTATCGGCAACTTTGTTTTTGGCAGCCAGCATGGTGTTGATATTGCTTAGCATGCCAGCAACTTCGGTATTGTCGTAAGTTTCGTAAAACTCCAGTTTGGCGGTACCTGATAAAAGCTTATTAACACGCTCCGGTTCTTTAACGCCCGGCAGTTCGATCAAAATGCGGTTGGTGCTTTTTTGCAACTGGATATTTGGCTGCGTAACACCAAACTGATCCACACGGCGGTGCAGTACGGTGTACGATTGCTGCACAGCGGCAGAGGCCTGATCTTTCAGGTAAGCTTCAACCTGGCTATTGGTAGAATTGAACTTTACTTTGTCCTGATTGCTGCTGTTTGCAAAAATGGCTGCCAGTTTTGCATTGGGAGCGCGTTTTTCGTAAGCTTCAACAAAAAGGGTAATGTAATCCTTGTTGGTTTTTTCAACAACATCTTTTTCAGCATCGGCCATTGCCTGTACAAAGGCGGGGTCGGTATTGTTGTTAGATAATGTTTGAACCAACTCACGCAACGAAATTTGCATGGTTACGCTCATACCGCCTTTTAAATCGAGACCGAGGGCCAATTCTCTGTCAAGGCAGTATTGGTAGGTGTGCCCAATGAGCGGGTACACCGGTTGAGTAGCCATTGAATCTAAATAGGCTGTTTCCCTTTTAGGATCGCCTTTGGAAATAACCTTGGCATCGTTCTCAACTTTATGGGCCACCCACGTAAATGAAAGCTGGTACAAGCACACAACAGCCAGCAGAATGGCGAAAAATTTAATAACCCCTTTACCTTGCATCGCGAATTTATATGTAATTAATTAGTTTATAAGCTTTTTAAAAATAGACGGCAAATCTAATAAAATTTCGCAAGCATGAAATTTTTAATTGAAACAAAATAACAGCAGGTTTTGTTACCGGCGATCAAGCTGGATGAACGAGTAGGGCAGTGGATTTTTCTCGTCGGGCTCAAAATCTTCGCGGCTCGTTTGTTGCCAATCTGCATAATCAATTTGCGGGAAGAAAGTATCTGCCTCGAAAGCCTTGTGTACGATGGTAAGATAGATGCGGTTTGTGATAGGCATTGCCTGCCGGTAAATTTCGGCGCCGCCCACAATCATCACCTCTTCTTCGGGCCCGCAAAGCGCCAGGCCTTCCTCAACCGACTTCACCACCTCGCAACCCGGTATCTCGATAGCCTGCCGCGTAACCACGATGTTCCTGCGCCTCGGCAGCGGCTTGCCAACCGAATCGAAAGTTTTGCGCCCCATGATAACCGTGCGGCCGGTGGTAACATCGCGGAAATGCTTCAGGTCGTTTGGCAAATGCCAAAGCAGTTGATTGTTTTTGCCGATGGCGTAGTTTTCGGCTATGGCGACTATTATGGAAATTGTCATTGGGTCATTGAGTCATTGGGTCATTGAGTCATTGTTGGGCTGCTCGATGATTTTTTTACCAATGTATTTTATATAGATGTTTAGTTTATGATGGATGGTTTCTAATTCTTTGATTAGTTCGCCGTGCTTATCTGCGCTGATCAAATTTCTAACCAGGCATTTGTTTAGCCAGCCTTTAGTTTCTGTCAAAGAGCCTCTGCTAAAGTAGCAGAAGTTTTTATTTTCCTTGTAATGATACCTGCCGAATCCTTCAGCAATATTTTCGCTTATCGAATCGGCGGCTCTTGTTAATTGTTTTCCTACAGTGTCCTTTGTAAAATAGTCCCACTCTAAAACCAGGAACCATATTTTGTTGCCGAAGGTATCCGCAAGGTTGTAAACCTCCAAATCTTCAATTCTGTTACTCATTGGCAAAAATCAATAAGTAATAAAGAAACAAACTATCTCTGAAAAATCAAATTCCTTTATTGGCCATGCAAATAGCCTGTTTAGATACTAATCATTCAGCCAACCTCTTAAATAATCCCCTGTTTTCGGATATGATAGCATCAATGAGTTCGTCAAACCTGGTAACGTCAATATATTGTTTCTGCTGGATCTTGGTTATCAATTCCAAGACGTGTTTTAAAGAATCCTCCGGTATATGATCGAGTCCTTTGATTATCTTTTCTTTTAATTCCGGTGTTGTCATAATTCCTCCCATAATTGCTCAATCGGATAGGTTTTTAATTTGCCTTGTTTGAACAACTTCACATCATTCAAAACCTGCCTGTAAATTTCCATCAATTTTGCCCGCTGCGATTTTTTCAAATTAGTACGCTTGCTTTCCGGTTTAACTAAGAAATTCCTGGCCATAATCGAATTTACAAAATATTGGTTGAATAGAGGAAGTAAAACAAACTGTATTCAAAAAATCAAATTCCCTTAATGACCCAATGACCCAATGACCCAATGACCCAATGACCCAATGACCCAATGACCCAATGACC
>NZ_JBFUAP010000012.1:0-228429 GCF_056406215.1 Mucilaginibacter sp. P1_D10
TGTTCGTCAGGCCAGAGATTTACCGCCAGCTTCCTTCAGATTCGCAGTCACCCACGACACCCTTGCTTTTGGTTAACGCTTCCCACTATCAAGGCGCGTTCGGGACTCTCACCCTATAGCTTGCGCCCGTGCCGGGCGCACACAAAAAACCCCGCAGGCTTGCAAAGCAAGGCGCTGCGGGGCGGCAACCGCTACGTTACAGGTCTTTATCGCCGAACATCTTTGCGTCGCGGGTATTCTTTTGTACGGCAATGGCCGAAAACATACACAGGCAGAATGCCATGGCGTAAAATCCTTTTTCGCTTCTTGCTAAATCGGCATTCCAAAGGCCAATCGTTAATAGTACCATTGCCGCAATGGTGGCAAACCAACTCAAGCCGTAGTAAAGATCGGTAACGGCAAGTCCTTCGGCCCTGTCCCTTACGCTTTTCTGCACGGATATTACCGCGAACATGCCAAATAATAAGATGGTGAAATAATAGCCTTTTTCGTTCAAATCCATAGTTGCATTCCATAAACCGATGAGATATCCCGCCATGCCTACCAATAAGGCCAACCAGGATGCGCCTATAAATGCGGCGGTGGGTTTAAATGGGTTTCTGATGTTTTCGCCATATTTTGCAATGGGCAAATTTCCTTCTGTTTTGTTTTGTAGCGGTTCCATGTTTGTTTTGTTTTAATAATTAATATGGAAGCAAATGTGGGCTATAAAACACACTTGAAAAAGTTATAATACGATAATTACTGACGATATAATTTGTAATTATCGTATCTTTATTTACGCAATTATATCTATATGGACTCCATTCAAGAGCTAACCAGCCTGCTCAACAATACCGACAAAAAGCTATTCAGGCAGTTTTTACAGCGGAAAAACAAGAGGGCAGACGTTAAGAATTTGGCTTTACTTGATTTGATAGAAACTGACGATATAAGTAACTTAAGTAAACTCTACGACCCGGAAAAAAATAATGACGCATATCATGCACTTCGTAAAAGGCTGCAGGATAATTTACTGCTATTCTTATCGCAGAAAACCTTTGAGAGCAATCATTCCGATACTTATGATGCGCTGCGGCTGGTTGTGGTGGGGCGTTTTTTGTTAGAGAACGACGTGGTGAAGATAGCCTTCAAATGTTTGGATAAAGCCGAACGGATGGCCGAACATTTAGAGCAGTTTAATTTGTTGAATGAGCTATTACTGTTGAAGCTGCAGTATGCCCACCTAACTGGTGCGGAAGACTTCGAAGCTTTAACTGCGCGTTTCCTGCAGAATCAGGCGGATATGCAGCGGGAGGCTAAGCTAAATATGGCCTATGCCTTTTTGAGGAAGGAACTACAGGAGATACACCTGAAAGGTAAGGTGGTTAATTTGACGGCCCTGATGATAACGACGATACGGAAGTACAAAATTTCCGCAGAGGACTTGATGACGTACAAGTCCATTTACCAGATCCTTTTCATCGCGAATGAATACGCGGCAATACAGCAGAATTATGCGCTGATAGAACGCTATGTCAATCGCACGGATAAATTTATACAAGGCCAGGCGCATAAAACACAATCCTATCTTTTTCACCATATATCCATCTTGTATTTTCTGGCGAACTTTCACCTTAGGCGAAAGAATTTTGCGGGGAGTACATCCTACCTCAAGGAGATGATGGATTTAATGGCGACGGATAGCCGCTATTACGAACTGTTTTATTTGCGCCAATCTCTGCTTTCTGCGCTCAACCTATTCTATACAGGCTATGCCAATGATGCCATTACGCTGTTGCAGCAAGTGCTTTCCAATACAAAGCATCGTTCTAAACCGGAAGATATAGAGGATATACGGATATGCCTGACCATGTTTTTGGCCCTGTGCAATGACCGGGGAAGTTTGAAGCAGCTTACTTTACTGACGCGCACCGATGCCTGGTACGAAAAAAAAATGGGCATGTTATGGACCATTAGAAAGAATCTGATGGAAATTTTGGTGCATGCACAGTTCTCCAACATCGAGCTGGCCATGTCCCGGCTAAACAGTTTCCGGCGCCGATATAAGAAGTACCTGCTGAAAACGTCGGAAGATCGCGTGCTGTTCTTTCTAAGGCTGGTTGAAAAATACCTGCTAAAACCCGATGTAGTCTTTGATACGGCGTATAGGAAGACGGTTTTAAACATGGCGGGCACGTCTGAAAATGACGACATCTTCACCTTGAGTTTTATTGCCTGGCTGATAGCGCGCTGGGAGAAAAAATCAGCTTATAAAGTAGTGCTGACGCTTATACAAGATGACACCTATGCGCAATAAGACCACGTTCATTATTCGACATTATTGTCCTGATTGGCCAGCGCTATCCCGGGGGTGCCTTTCCCTATCAAACAGGTAAGGTAAACTGAAAGGTAGAGCCAACCCCTTTTTCGCTGTCGGCCCATATGCGGCCATCATGGTGCTGGATAATCTCCGCACAGATATACAACCCTACGCCAAAACCGGCGATATGCTTTGTATGTTCGGTGCCGACGCGGTAATAGCGGTCAAAAATATGCGGCAAATCTTGCTTACGGATGCCCATCCCTTCGTCTTGTACGCTCACCTGTATCACGTCCGCCTGCTTTTCTGCCCGGATAATGACATTTTTACCCTTGGGCGAATATTTCACGGCATTGGATAAAAGGTTGGAGATAACCGAACCTATTTTATCACGGTCGGCATTAACCGTCAACTCCGCATCTGCTTCGAAATGGAACTGATGCGTGCTTACCGTCAGCCGCATTTCTTCGAGTTGCTCGCCAATGAGGGCAGCCAGGTCGAACCCCATTTTGCTGATTTCCAACTTGCCCGATTCCAGGCGCGATACGTTCAGGAAGCCATTGATCAAATTGCTCATCTTCTTGGCTTGCTGGCTAGCCTTACCCAGGGCCTGCAGCAAGAACGGATCACTATGGTCTTTATATTTCAGCTGCATCACCTGTACCAGCGCCGTTAAGCTAGTCAGTGGCGTTTTGAGCTCATGGCTGGCCATACCTATAAAGTCGTTCTTGCGTTCTTCGTCGCGTTTTTGCTCGGTAATATCGCGGGCTATTTTTGATACACCTATCACCTTGCCTGCTTTATCGCGAATAGGCGAAATAGTAAGCGATACGTTGATTTGCCGGCCGTCGGCGGTTTGGCGCACGGTTTCGTAATGATCTATTTTTTCGCCATTGCGCAACCTGTTTAAGATTAGCGGTTCCTCATGGTGCAGGTGCCCGGGTATTAATTTCAAGATGGAATGCCCCACCATGTCCGCTTCCTTATACCCGAAGATGGTTTCGGCACCCCGGTTCCAGGCCGTCACCACACCGTCGAGGTCTTTGCCTATAATGGCATCGTCAGAAGATTCTACTATTGCGGCCAGCTTGGCGCTGCGTTCATCGGCCTGCCGCAATTCATCGTTGGCCGCGTGCAGTTCCTCGTTAGTCGCTATCATCTCTTCATTGATAGATAACAGTTCTTCGTTCAGGGCCTGGGTTTCCTGTTCGCTATCCTGCAAAGCCCTGGTGCGTTCGGCCACCCGCTGTTCCAGCGTTTCGTTGACATTTGCCAGTTCTTCGTTGGTCGCCATAATCTCCTCGTTGGCGGCCGTCAGCTCTTCGTTTAGTGCCTGGGTTTCTTCTTCGCTTTGTACCAGTTCACGGCGCAATTTTTCTTTGTCGCGGTAATCGCGGGTTACCTTGCGGTAAGAGTAAGCAGCGATACCCAGGGCCAACAACAGCGCAAGTACGATAATAGCCGGGGCCAGGCTACTATAGTGTTCTAAACTGGAGGCCCTTTCTGTGAGCAATCCGCGCTCCGCTTGTTCTGCTTTAGCGATAGCCGCGCGGAAACTATCCATGGCTGCCTTGCCTTCATTGAGGTCTGAGGACGCAATGGCCTGGCCGCGTTGTTTTTTATCGATGACTTCCTGAAGGATATCGAGGCGTTGCTGCAAAATACTACGGATGGCAGCCACATTGGCTTGCTGCCTGGCATTATCTGCAGTAAGTACCTGTAGTTGCCGGCCAAGGTCGCCGGCTTGTTTGTAAGCCCCGTTATAGGGTTCCAGGAATTTAGCTTGCCCGGTTAGCAGGTAGCCGCGCTGGCCCGTTTCGGCATCCTTCATGGTAGATAGCAATTGCTCCAGCTTCTGCATCACCTCGCCGCTGTGGGCTACGGCGCGATTGCTTTTAAGCAAACTGTTCAGCGTAAGCCACGATACCAGGCCAACCACCAGTAGTATAAATATAGAAAAACCATACCCCAAGCGGAGGTTACGGTGGAATTTGTTCATCATAGGACTAGCGGAAAAAACGGATAAATATAGCGATTAACTTGCATTGCTGCCCGCTTATACAAGCTAGCTGTTTAATTGTTACCTTTACAAGCATGGACGGTACCAGGGCATTTGGTTTATTTGGAGATGATTTGCCTGCGGAGCAGGCGGATGCCGAATTGGTGCTGGAAAAACTGCTCGGTTTGCGTGCTGTAAAAGCCCCTCTAAATCTCAAAGACAAAGTGCTTGCCCAACTTGGGTTTGCCGGCGAAGAATTGCAATTAGGCAATTTACCGCCAACATCCCGGCATTCTAACTACCTAAGCTGGCTGAAAGCCATAGAGCCACTGTTACCCAACGAACCTGTGGAATCCATTTTTTTCAAGGAAATCCGCCGTGACGAACGATATGTGCAATCACTTGTAGTTTCGAGGGTTGATGTACCCGAAGAGGTGCACGAATCTTACGCTGAAAGTTTTTTTATACTGGAGGGCCGTTGCGCCTGTACTATAGGTGGCCGGGTATTCGAATTAGCGGCAGGCGATTACCTGCCCATCCCTTTGCATGTGCCGCACGATGTGCGCCTGCTTACGCCGCAGGTAACCGCTATTCTCCAATATGAACTTTGCTGATATCCACTCAATTTTATAATTTGTGCGTTTAATCGAGTTATGTTAAAATCCACGGTTTTGGTGATAGAAGATGATGCTGATACACTGGAAATCATAGCCACGGCTTTAACGGAAGCAGGTTATGAGGTGAGTGCCGGCAAGGATATTACCATGCTGTATGGCATTGAGAAACAACCGCCCGGTTTGTTGCTGATGGATAACTGGTTAAGCGGCGATAAAACCGGGCACGACATCTGCTACCAACTGAAACAAAACCCTGCTACTGCAAATATCCCGGTAATCCTGATTTCCGGAACACGTAACCTGGAGGCCACCGCAGAACGCTGCGGCGCCAACGGCTTTATTTGCAAGCCCTTTGATATACCCGAACTCCTCACGACAGTCGCTAACCACATTAAGTCTTAAAGGCACGATATTGGCATTCAGCAAGGCTGGAATTTCCTGGAAATCCTAAGCTAAAATCTGTCGAAAAGCTGGAAAAAGCTGGAAATTTTTTCAGCCAAAAATCGGGCCTTTTGCTCAAAAATGCCGTTTCTGCTTAAATTAAGGCCTTTTTATTACGCGCAGGAAAAAGCCATAAAAAACACCGAAAAACCTCCGAAAAACTCGGATTTTCTCGGGTATTTTGGGCAATTTAGAGCCCTCAGAGCACTGAAAAACCGTCGTGCAAGCCATCCCGGGCCAAGCCCGATTCCCTGATTTTTTTTGAATTTTTATAAAATAAAAACTGGACAAAAACCTGGAATTTTTAAGCACCGATTACCAGCTTATCAGCAGCAGCGAAACACCCTGCCTCGGCAGGCCGAAGTTTACCAGCAAAGTATTTTTCTGCGTCTTCAATTTTTGTGGTTTACCTAGTGTTTGCAGCCCGCCAGCCTTTTCCAATTCGGCAATTTGTGCACTGGTTGGGTTTTGTGGCGAGCCCATCTTTTTCCACACTTCGTACGAATTGCTGTGTTCGCTATCTATCCGGTAGTGCGTCAATAAAACCTTTGCCGATGGTATGCCGTTGACAGTCAGGGCTACCTGTTCGGCAGGGCCCGCTTTATCGTCGTCATGATAGTTCCATACCATCACCGCCGCCGATTTCTTATCTTTTGATGCCAGTACGCCAATGTCCGTCAGCTCGCCGCGAACGCTGGAGTCCATCACCGTTTTTAAGGAATACATGCGGTTGCTGATAGCTTCTACCCTGTTTCCCCTCATTTTGCCGAACATGCGGAACACGTTGAGCACCGGCTTGTCTACCCCGTTTGTGGCCAGATCGCGGAAGCCATAAAACCAGGGCTGATCCTCAAACTCGAACGACCAGGAAACCGCTCCTGTGAAATTGGTTCCGTACTTATCGCCTAACTCATACTTGCGCGCAAAGGTTGCCGCCGTATAGCTTGAATACATGGTGCCGTTACGGTAAGCGTTTGAGGGGTTGGTGGCCATGCCGCAGGCGGCGCATCCCTCAGGGTCCGATTCGCCTATAATAACAGGAAGGTTCCTGGTTTCCGGGTACGAAGCCACAATGCCGAACCCTGTTGCAATATCATTCAACTGCGGTGCCGCATTCATTTGTACCATGCCTTTAATAAGCCTTGGCTGACCCTTTGCATGAAAGGTAATCAATTCCAATGGCGAGCCTATTTGGCCGGTTGCGTAGTTGGTGTCGGTAATGCAATGCTTTATAAACGCGTTAAGGAAAGCCTGCGAACCCTTGCTTGATGTACCCGCAATATCAAGCCCGCCTATTTTGGCAGTTGGCAGGGCTTTTTTCAACCCGTCGGCGGCATAATCATATAACTTAAAAAATTCCTTTTGGGTGCCTTTCCAGTAATAGTTGGGTTCGTTCCAAACTTCCCAGTACCAGCTTTCCACCTCTTTTTGCCCGTATCGTGCAACGCTATGCTTCACCCATTGGTAAATCAGCTCGCGCCATTTATTGTAGTCTTTTGGTGGATATGCCCACCCTGTCATGATATCGTCGTAAGGATCGCCAGGCTTCCAGTGGTGGCGGTAAGGATACGGGTGGGTAGATAAGGCCTGCGGCATAAATCCAATTTGCGCCAGGGGTTTCATACCGCGGTTAACGTAGGCATCAAAAATGCTATCTACCAGGTGCCAGTCGTAAACGGGGTTGCCGTTGGCGTCTTCGGTATAGGCGTTGGTAGATCCCCATTTTAAAGCGGCTACGCCATCGCCGGTTACCAGCAAGCTATGCGTACGCACGTAAACAGGCGTGGGGCTTAGCGCGGCCAGTTCGGTCAATAGCTTTTTGCCATCCTTCATATAGGTGTAGTTTGGCTCATCGTAGCCAAACCATGCCCAAACGGGAGTCATAGGCGCTTTCTCCTTAGCCAGGTTAACGGTTACCACCGCCGTATGCTGAGCCAGTGCAATAGCCGGCCCCATTGCAAGCATCAGCATCAACCATATAGTTTTCAGCTTGTAATAAGTTCGTGCCATCATATTCCTATTGTTTAGTCAAATCGTTCTTGTTTATATCGGGCCAGTTGCTTACCCAGTTTAACCTGGCCAGCCGCAATTTGGGTATAGCCCTGTCGGCAGCATCATAGCCGTGAAAAATGATGTAATCGGCACCATCAAATGTGGCGACGCCGTTGTGGCCCACGCCGTACCAATCTTTATCGCCTTCCAATAAGATGCTGCCGCCGCCATCGCTCATGGCCACGCCATCCTTATCAAGGTAAGGCCCTCTGATATTTTCGGCACGGCCGATAATCATTTTGTAAGTGCTTTTAGGCCCCTGGCAGCAATAATCTATCGATGCAAACAGGTAGTAGTATTTATCGTGCTTAAATATAAATGGCGCCTCTATGGCATTCGCGCTGCGCTTTCGGCTGGCAATGGTTGGTATAGTAGCTATGTCTCCGGCAAGGCTTAACCTGTCCTTTTGCAGCTTTACCAGTTTAATGCCATCCCAAAACGACCCGAATACCAAATAGGGGTTGCCTTGGCCATCGTCTACCAGGTTTGGGTCTATAGCATTCCAATTGGTTTGCCCGGGTACCGACCGGATGATTTGCCCATGATCTACCCATTTGTAATCGGCACTGCTTGCGTGCAGCGTGGTGTTGGTTGCCATACCAATGGCCGACTTGTTTTTACCAAATGCCGAAACGCTATAGAACAGATAGTACTGCCCTTTATAATACGATATATCAGGCGCCCAGATGTAATTTCTAAATTCGGGTAAAAAATCTTTCACCCAGGCGGGCGCAGCAGCAAACACCGGCTTTTCGCGCTTCCAATGAACTTTATCTACCGACGACCAATTGGTTATGCCATTGCCGGTGCAGAAGACATAGTAAACGCTATCCTGTTTAATAATAACAGGGTCATGTACCGATATATCCGTTTTCAAATCCTGAGCCGCAAGCTTTTGGCCCAGGATAAGGAAAGCAATAATGATGATGCTGTTTTTCAAAAGCCTCTGCTTAAATCAATTTCAGCCTTATCACTTTAAAAGTGTATGGTTCTATGGTAACGTTAACCGCTTTGCCGTTTACCACAAGGGTACTTTTAACCGGGCTAACCAGTTTTGGTGCCTTAAATGAGTTTACCGCCGCTTTATCGGCACTACGCAAGGTAGTAACCACTGCGGTTTTTTTTCCGGCCGATGCACCATCGATATTAAATACCACCGGTTGTGCCGTTGCGCCGCTATTCACAAACTTAATGATGAGCTCTTTGGTGCTTTTATCAATACTGGCCGTGGCGTAACATCCATCCTGGCCGGTTACCATTTCGCCGTCTTTTAACAAGGGCACCACATCGCTGCCTTTGTTTAGCGAAAAGAGCTGCTGCACATAATAGTTTGGCGTGCCGTAGGAGCGCAGGTTATCAAACCAAATCAAGTCCGGTGTCCATTGCCAGCCATCCACATGTGCAAAAAGCGGTGCGTATGATGCCATGTTCACTACGTCGGCATTGCGTTCCAGGCCGGTCATAAAAGCTGCCTCGGCTAAAGCACAATCCCAATTATTCTTATTATCGGGGCTACCAGTGCCTACGCTTTGCGCTGCATATTCTCCCGCGAATATTTTAGGCCCTTTACGGTCGTAATTATCGTAACGGGTTGCATTATCTAAAAACCACTTAGGCGTTTGGTAATAGTGCTCATCTAAGATATCGGCATGTTCGGTCCTGAAGAATTTATCCAGGCGGTTAAATTCTTCGCCACCGGGGCTGGGGCCAACGCTCGATACAATTTTCACATATGGGTACTTGTCTTTTATGGCTTTGGTAAAAATTTTCCACCGGGCGATATATTGCTCGCCCCATTGCTCGTTGCCTACGCCCAATACTTTCAGGTTGAAAGGTTTGGGGTGGCCAAGGTCGGCACGTAGCTTGCCCCATTTGGTATCGGGCCCGCCATTGGCAAATTCAATAAGGTCCAATGCATCCTGCACGTATGGGTCCAACTGATCCAAGGGCACTAACTGCCCCGTATTGTACTGGCAGGCCATACCGCAATTTAAAATTGGCAATGGCGTTGCCCCAATATCCTCTGCCGTCATAAAATATTCCATAAAGCCCAGGCCGAAAGTTTGATAATAATCGGGCGCCGGGCGATGCTTAAACTCCATGTTCCAGCGGTTTATCAGGTTCTCGCGCTTATCTATATCGCCAATACTTTTTTTCCATTGATAACGGTTAGCCAAATCGCGCCCCTCTACAATACAACCACCCGGGAAACGTAGGAACCCCGGCTTCATATCGGCCAGCTTCTGCACCAGATCCGCACGCAGGCCGGCAGGGCGGTTTTTCCAGGTGTGCTGCGGAAACAGCGATATCATATCCAGTTCAACCGTTCCTTTGCCTTTAAGCCAAACATATAAGGATGCTTTATCTTCGGTAGCGGTTGCCACAAACTTTACATTATATTTTTTCCATTCCGTTGATGTTGGCTTTAGGATGGCGGTGCCGATAACAATGCCTTTCGCGCTATGCAGCTCCACCAATAAGGATACAGCATTTGCGGTTGGTTTACGAGCCGTTACCGAAAAGCTGTAAGTTTCGCCTTTCTTGATACCCATGCCCCGGAAACCTTCATTCGATAAACCAAAATATCCTGCGTTGTCGCTTACATCTATTTTAATAACGTGTGCATTTTCGGGGCGTTCGGCCGTGCGGTCCAAAACTTCTATGCTGCCTTTGCCGCCGGCCTTTTGCTGCTGCTGCCAGCCAGCCAAATGCGAATCGAATTCGAAAGAGCGGTTCTTTACCAGTTCGGCGTACACCCCGCCATCTGCCGCCAGATTTATATCCTCGAAAAAAATGCCGTACATAGTTGGCTCGATATGTGCCTTTACCTGGCCGGTTGTAATGGTATAAACTTTGGGCTGCGTTTGGGCATTGGCACCCAACATAGTAGCTGCAGCACACAGCATGAGCAGTGGTTTTTTCATTTTCATAATACTTTAAAAAAAATAGGCCTCGAAAACCGGGAAGAGCCGAGGGTTCTGTTTATAAAAGGTTGTCTTCAACAAATTCACACAAATTTTAGCAGCGTAACAAATATTGCATGGCTTCTGATTGTGTTTATCGATTCCCGAAGATAACATTAATTTATTAATTGTATAATCAACACTTAAAATATTGCGGCTGTTATCCCGCAAATTTTTTCGATTTGGCTCGGGATGCAATTTGGTTACGGATGCATTATAATAAATATGGGGTTGCTCTTTTGATTATTCACCTAAATCACCCACATCCCAGCTATCTTTCCAAACCACCTTTACGCCATCGCCAGTAAACCTTATGGGTAGCCAAATGTACCTGCCATCTATTGCGTTCTTTGGCTCCCATTTATCGGCCATAAATATCAGCGCATCTTTTTTACCGTCAACGTTTAAAACATAGGTGCTTTGGCCGCCGTAGGTAAGTCCCTTATTGGGTCCAATGCATGGGTTACCCAGGTATTCCCATGGGCCGAATATCGATTTTGACCTAAACAAGCGCGCCGCATTGGGCGCCCAGCCCGTACAGCCCGATCCTATCATATAATAAATGCCGTTGCGTTTAAAAATTGCGGGGGCCTCGGTTTGCTGGCCAATGTAAACTCTTGAGAACTTCCCCGTATGCGCAGTGTAATCGGCGTTTAATTCGGCCACATGCAATGTGTAGTTCTCTTCCGACGAGAAAATGTGGTAGGCTTTACCATCGTCATCAACAAATAAAGTCATATCGCGGGCCATTTGGCCGCCGGCAAAATCGCGCATAAAAAACTTGTCTTGCTCTTTTACAATTGTAGCGTTCACCCTATCGCTGTCTGGCGTGCCTTTTGGGTAAAACGGCATTCTGCCTGCGTTGGGTCGGTAGCTTCGGATATACCGGTACGGGCCTGTTGGCTTATCGCTAATTGCCAGGCCTGTGCGAGCTGCACTGTAACCCTTACCCTTCAGTTCGAGGTGAAACCACATCACATATTTTTTGGTTTTGGCATTGTAAATAACCTTGGGGCGTTCTAAAACACAGCCCTTTACAATATCGCTCCGCTCATCATCAGACATGGGCAAGGCAATACCTTCATCTTTCCAATCGTATAAATTGGTTGATGAGTAGCAATGCACGCCAACCTGAGATGTATTGCCGGCGCTACCTGCCACCTTATGCTCGCCAAACCAATAATAAACGTTATCCTTAAAAAGGATGCCTCCGCCGTGGGCATTAATGGCCACCCCTTTATCATCGTACCATTGTGCAATGGGCATAAATTTACCCTTGCCCGCAGGCGGCGTACTTTGTGCATAAACCTGCTGCGCCCCAAGGAAACCAAAGCAGGCAAAAAACAACCGCGACAAAAAGAAAACCCTGTAATTATTCATGGAAGATTGAAACTTAAAAACATTAAACAAGGTGCAAACCCTAGCATCAAGTTTACGGGGTTAAGCGGCAGATTACTACAATTTTCCTATCTAAACCTGAAACTATCTTAAGGACCGCACAGGTTTAATTATTTCTTTTGATTGCCGGGTTAAGCGACAACTTCTTCGAAAAAGGGTCTCTGTATTTTTTGATATATTCTGACGGGTTTAAGCCAAAAAGCTGGGAAAACTGCTCCCTGAAATACTTTACATCTTTAAAGCCCACAATTACCGATACTTCATTAACATTCAACGATGTGTTGATGAACAACTCGGCGGCACGCCTTAAACGCACAAACCGGATGAAACTATTAGGCGTTTGGTTAGATACGAGCTTTATTTTCTTGAACAGGTTAGAGCGGCTCACGTTAATATCGGCAGCCAGTTCATCAACGCCAAAATCATCATCTTCTAACCGATTTTCGATAACCAGGATGCAGCGGTCGATAAATAGTTTTTCCTCTTCGGATATCTTCACGCTTTGCTCCTTAAGGGTAACCTTACGGTAAAAGTAATTCTGGAGGCTGTTGCGGCTATCCAGCAAGGCATCTATCCTCGCGATTAGCAGTTCTTTATCCAGCGGCTTGGAAAAGTAATCGTCGGCCCCATGTTTAATGCCTTTCAACCTGATTTCCTGGGATGAATTGGCCGTAATTAAAATTAAAGGGATATGGGCGAGCGAGGGATTGGCCTTTATCTCTTCGCAAAGCTCAAGGCCGCTTTTGCCATCCATGGTAATATCGCTGATAATAATATCAGGCACATGCTCCCTGGCCATCAAAATCCCCTCGAAACCATCTGCGGCTTCCAGCATGGAGAATTGGCCTTTAAATATCTGTTTAAGATAAATCCGCATGTCGGGGTGGTCATCAATCACCAGCATGGTGCGTTTAGAAAAAACAGCCTGCTCTGTCAGGCTGGCTGGGTTGTCGCCCGGCACCTGTGTATCATCAGCGGCGGTAATTGCGTCCGCATTAGCCTGGAGTGCGTAATTGGTAAGTTCCTGCTCGCCGGAGAGTTCATCCAGGAAAACGTTCCCGCTTTCGATAATCTCATTTATTTGGAGGCCAGGGAAATGCACTTTCCCCTTTTTGAAATTAATAAAGAAGGTGGTCCCTTGCCCTAATTTGCTCTCGTAACTAATATCGGCTTTGTGCAGCTTTACAAATTGATGCACCAGATAAAGCCCTATGCCGAATCCGGCTTTCTGGCTCGACCGGGGATTACCCGACCTGTAGAACTTATCGAAAAGGTGCTCGCCCGTTTCGGGAGCAATACCATATCCCGTATCACTTATCGCAATATTTATAAGCCCTTCCGATTGTGACAACCTGAATGCGACCGTGCCGCCGCTATCGGTGTAACGAAGCGCATTTGATAGCAAATTGTAAAGGATAACTTCAATTTTCGGCTTATCACCATATAAGTTGATATGCTCCTCGTCAATAAATAATTGATAGGTTATCCCCTTATTGCGGGCCTGGTAAGCAAAACTTTCGTAAGTGAGCCTGCAAAGCGCAGAAAAATCAATCAGGCTTAATTGCAGATCGGTACCGTCGTTTTCTGTTTTGTTGAAAAGCAGCAACTGATCTATAAGGCTCACCAGCCGCCGCGCATTACGATAAATGATACCCAGCTCTACGTCTTTTTGCTGAGCTGGCCGGGCAAGTATCTCTTGCAATGGGTTAATGATGAGCATAAGCGGGGTACGAAACTCGTGCGATACATGCGTAAAAAAGGATGTTTTCCGCAGGCTTAGCTCAGCTTCTTTCTCACTGTTCATACGCTCCAGCTTTATTTGGTATTGCAGCCTGGCCTTGCTGGTTCGGTAACTAATGAAAGCCAGCATTACCCATACCAGCGCACCCGTATAGAGTAACCAGGCCCACCAGGCACGGAACCAGGGTGGGGTAATTATCAGTTTCAGCGTGGTTTGCTGTGCGTTCCATTTACCTAAAGCATTGGTAGATCGTATGTGCAAGGTGTAGTTGCCCTCGCGGATGTTGTTGTACGTAATAATTCTTTGATTGCCAGCTTGTATCCAGTCTTTATCCAAGCCCTCCAGGTAGTAAGCGTATTTAATATGCTCGGGCGAGGAATACTCCAGCCCGGCAAACGCGAAGGAAAGTATTGCTTCATCATACGGCACTTTTAAACCTTGCACCTCTCGGGTGCCGTTGTTATTGGTAATTGTATTTTGGCTGGTAATCTTTTTATTATTTACCGTAATGTTGGTAAACACTACGGGAGGCATATAATTACGAGTGGCAATGCTATCCGGGTAAAATAGGTTAAAACCATTTATGCCGCCGAAAGCAAGCTCTCCCGATTTTAACTTCAAGGCTGAATTAGCTGAGAACTGATTGCTTTGCAGGCCATCGCTTTCGAAATAGCTCCTCATTTTAAAATCCTTGTAGCCAAAGCTTGTTATCCCCCTAAAGGTACTCAACCACAGTTTGCCGGAGTTATCTTCCAGTATATTCAAAACCGAATTGTTAGATAGCCCCTCACTATCGGTGTACCTACTTACGATTTTGCCCGATGCCCTGTTAAACAAGCACAAGCCTCCGCCTTCTGTGCCTAACCAAAAATTGCCGCTTTTATCTTCATAAATTGCGCGTACAGGCTTATCTATCTTATAAAAAACATGGTTATGTTTTGCAGTATCGAGCTTAATAAGATACTCCGCATTGCCGCACCACAGTTGGCCGGCGCGGTCTTCTACAAACGAATAGGGGTCATTTACCTGTTGATCAAAAACAATAAACTTATTCGCTTTTCTGTTAAACCTGTACAGCTTGCCGTTGGAGAATGTGCCGGCCCAGAGATTTTTGCGGCTGTCTTCATATAAAAGCCAAACATTCTTATTCCGTTCACCGGTTTCCGGGTTTTCGCATTCAAAATGCTCAAACCCCCCGCTTTGCGCATTAAAACGATTCACGCCACCCGCAAAAGTGGCCACCCACATTTTATTAAGGTAGTCTTTTACGATGTAGGTAACCGTGTTGCTGCTAAGCGAGGCGGGGGAATTATTTGAATGGACGAAGTTTTGGAACTTTCCCGTTGTCCTGTCCATCACAGAAACGCCGCCATCTTCTGAGCCTACCCAAAGCCGTTGCTTATCGTATTCGCAAAAAGACGATACGTAATCATTAACCAGGCTATGCACGTCGCCGGTTTCGTGCCGGTACGTTTGAAAGTAACTCTTCTGCTGATCTATAATGTAAACGCCAGCGCGCACGGTCGCAATCCATATCCGCGATTCTTTATCCTGGTAAATATCCATCACTGCGTTACTCTGCAGCAGCCCTGTTTTTTGGCCCTGCCTTATGTAACTAAATTTACCCGAAGCAGGGTTTAATATGGTAACCCCTCCGCCTTCAATACCGATGTAAAGGTTATGATTACGCGAGAGCAACAATGAGCTAATGTTATTGCCCGATAACTGACCTGCGCCCGCCCGATAGGTCTCTACAATCTTTTTTTGCTGCACGGCATACTTAAACAGCCCCTGGGTGCTCCCTATCCAAACTATACCTTCATTATCTGCTTTTATGCGGCCAGCCAACTTAACGCTGTTACTTGCCAATACAATTTGTTTAGCATTGCTATCGTAATAACACAAGCCTATTTCCGATAAAAAGAGCCAAACCTTGTTATGCTTATCAATATCTATGGTAGGGCAATCTACATACATTAGAGTATTCATGCCATATTTCACAGGCAGTTGGATGCAGATATCGCTATCGTGCGGCTTTAAGAATACCCCCGAGCTGTTAGTGCCGATGAAAAGGTTGCCCTCGCTATCTGCCTTAATTACATCTATATTAAATGTTAGCTTATACAGCTTTTTAGAGTGGTAATCCCGGTAATATGCCCAATGAAAATCATCGGTAACGGGGTCTAGTGCCATCAGGCCCTGGCCGGTCCCTACCCAAATTTGATGCTTATTATCCTCGCTTATGGCGTAAATGTAATTGTGCTGCAACGACGCAGTGTCCCTGAACTTATTCCTGTAAACCTTTACCTCGTAACCATCGTAACGGTTAAGCCCGTCGAAAGTACCAAACCACATAAAGCCTTTCTTATCCTGATAAATGCAGCGTACCGAGTTATTCGACAGGCCGTCGGTAATGGAAAGCTTGGTCATTTGCTGTTGCGCCATAAGCGCCGATTGGCTGCAGATGGTAAACAGAAGAATGACGACCGCGCGATAACTCAGATACATATTAAAGGCTTGTTAAGCAAGAGCCTGGTTTTTACGGAAACTATTATACTAATTGATGAGGTATTAATAAATATACCCGTTTTTGACTCGTTGTATCGTTTTTAATTCTTCAGCTTATATGCAACCCTCGCCCTGAAGCAATAAATGGCCTTATAAATTCCTATTCTTCAAGGCCTTGATTCGCCCTGAAAAACCGGCCGTTTAAACCCCGTTTATTAAAAAAAAATGCCCATTTATTATTTGTCCCCCATATTAGAGATAATTACCCCCCTATGCAAACGCTGCCCTAATTTACATTTGTTTGATTAAACCAACTGTTTAGTGTAAAAACAACACTTATTATAGGCCGCCGGTCTCGTTTGCCAAAGATATAGAATTACGCTTTACTAAACTGCCGTTTTTAAATTCAGTTAACAGCTAACAGTATTGGGCCATAGATTTAAAAAGACTGACAACTGGCTTATTAGTGCTTATGAAGATTAAATATCTATGATATTATCTTCATTTTGGCTCTTATTTTAACCAAATACCTAAATATAAACCAACTCTAATGAACAACGAAGCATCAAAGATGAAAAGCAGCCGAGCATTTACCGTTAAGCCCGCAATAAGTCCAGAAGAATAAACAGTAATTTTTTTGATAATTTTTTAAGTGTCTATTTTACAATTAATAAATTAATATTATCTTCGGAATAAGTAAACGCCTATAAAGCAGCCACAAGTTGTTACCAAAATGCAGCTAAAGGGTTTGCTAATAAACCAATAATAAATCTATTCTTCAAAATGCAGGGCATGGGGTTAAAAGCCATTATTGAAGATAGTACCGTACAACCTATTTTAAACGATATGTTATGACTTCAACTTTACAAAAACTACCCGTTACTCACGAGTCGACCTTTTTTGCCAAAACTTTTAAATCGGCGCAATTCGATATCCCATGGCATCATCATACCGAGTTAGAAATCGTATTGATATTGGAAGGTTGCGGTAGCTGCTTTGTTGGAAACTACTCGGGCAAGTTTACCGCGGGCGATGTTTTCCTGATTGGGGCCAATGTGCCGCACACATTTACCTGTACAAATCCGGCTAGCACAACTTGCGCCGTGCTGGTGCAGTTTAAAGCAGATTTTTGGGGACGGGACTTTATTTCGCTCCCCGAAACATCTAACATCAGGCATCTGTTTGAGCAGGCTAAAAGCGGCATAAAAGTAAGCGATTGCTGTACATCTACATTATCAGCAAAAATCAAAGAACTTGAATTTCAACGTGGATTCGACCGCATTATAACCTTGTGCTCGTGCCTTAACATCATTGCAGAGGATAATGATTGCCAGCTCCTCTCAACGGCCAACATTCACACCCTCGCCTGCCAAAAAACCGACAGGCTGGAAAAGGTATTTAAATTTACCAACAGCGAGTTTGCGCGGGTAATTACATTAAAAGAAGTATCAGACATAGCCGGCATGAGCATCCCCGCCTTTTGCGAACACTTCAGGAAAACGGTTAAAAAAACCTATATAGAGTTCCTGAACGAGGTAAGGCTGAGCTTTGCATGCAAACTGCTTATGGAAAGCGACATGACTATTTCCGAGATATTCTTCCAGAGCGGCTATAATACCCCGGCCAATTTTAACAGGCAGTTTTTAAAGTATAAAGGCTTATCGCCATCAAGCTTCAGAAAAAAATTCTACGTTAACTAATAACCCCTACCATGCATCAAATAAGCTTAAAAGAGCGGTTTAGGTAAAGCTGAACCGCTCTTTTTTTCCGGGTTTTATTTTGTAGAATTTTTGCACGGGTTTCATCTGTGATTTTCCATGAATTTCCAACTTTGGTAATGGCGGTTAAAATATGGGCATACCCTTTGCTGCCATTAAAGAAAAAAGCCCCGGGTATTTCATACACCGGAGCTTACCAATTATAACCACGCATTTATTTTCTTAACTATCAACGGGCACCCTTTTAGCAACAGAGGCATTTTTGTTATCGTAACAAAAATGCCTCCGGCCAATTTGGGTAAACTCAATTACTAGTTCCTGAACAGTTTGATATTAAGTACCTGGAAGTAACTCCCCGGGTTACCGTTACCAATAACATTCCCTAAAAACCCGATTGATACCACCTGCGGCGAGGTCAATACAAATTCAAAGGTTTTTGTTTCTTTAACGTTAGGAGAGGTTGCGCCTACGTTTGCGCCGTTAAACATACTGGCATACCCTAATGATGAAGTAAGATTGGCCAATACCGGTATGCCGGAGCCACCCGCCGCTGCTATACAGTACACCGTTGAGTTAGATTGTATTTCGGAATAGTAGGTGAACGAAACCTGGTAAGTGCCCGCAGGTAAAGCGGTCGATGTTGGCTGGTAAACTATACCGTTTACTACAGGCGTGTTGCCCCAGGTCTCCCAGTTGATAACGCCGCCTTCGTCGGCAGAGAAGCCGCCGTTGGTACCGCCGTCTTTATTTTTTGCGGCAGCATTGGTTATCCATGGCGCGCCAAGCACGCCCCATCGGCCACCAGGTGTCGCTCTTGTAAAAGGCCCGGTGTTCGACAAGTAAATGCTGGTTACCTCGGCTTTTACGCTATGGTCCTGAAAATCGGTATAAAAAATATCGATTGCAGTTTTGTTAGGTTTAAAAGCGCTGCGGTAACTGATAGATGCACCTGCCTTAAATTTTGGCAGCGACGTGCTTTGGCCGGTAACCTGCGATGTTATTAAAGTATCGTGCAACTTGTTGTTAACATCAGTGTACCTAATTTGCATAGAAAGCAAACCGTCATCAGCGTTTACATCTGCCCAGTTAATCAGTGCCGAGCCATCTCCCTGCAGTTCGGCTTTGGCTATACCCCTGTTAGATAATGAAGCCTGGTACTGATCGCCATACACGTTACCGGCCAGCGTTACCGGGATGGATATATGCCCTTCGTTGTCATAAGTGCGTATCTCAAAAGTCATAACGCCTTCTGGCAGGTTTGGTATAAGCAGTTTTGCGGTATCTACGCCATTGGTACGCGTTACCGCAGTTTCTATCGAATCCTGCTTACTGTTCCAATACACTTTGTATTTTACGATCTTAGGATCGGATGTAAATAGACCGGTTAGCAGCACCCTGTTCCTGCCGGAGAATACCTGTACGGAATCCAACTTGCCCGGGTACGAAATTGCGCCGTTTGGTTCGTACTTCTTTTTGTAATCATCCATTTTAGTGCAGGCGCTAAGCGCGAATACAATCAGCACTAAAAGGAAGTATGGTATGTTTTTATATTGTTTCATAATTGAAATTGAATTAAAAATGCCGCTACACTATTACTTACCGAATAACGTAAACTCGGCTATACTCATAAAGTACGACCCGGTCCAGTTACGTAAATTCCTGATCCTGATGTATCGATACGCCGGAAGCCCTGCCGGGAAATCAAAGCCCCATCCGTTATGCCCATAATTATAATCTGCTGTTGTTTCGGTGCCAGAAGCAGCGCCTGATGGCTTCACCACGTTACAGGTAACCAACTTTGTCCACGATGCATCTAAATTACCATTAGGGTTTGGCGAGTTGGAGCCCCATATTTCAAAATCGCGCGGGTTACCCCTTACATAAAACACAGTACCAAGTTCCTGGTACGGATAAAGTATAAAGCGGCTGAATATGCGCTGCTTACCCAAATCTACTGTTACCATTTGCGGGCTGCCTGCGCTCTCCATGGTGAAAAGGCAATTTGGCCAGTATGGGTTGGCGTCACCATCAATCATCCTGCCCACATTTGTATATGAATACAGGTTTGTGGCATCTTGCGGCAGCGTATAAGTCGACCAATCGAGCTTCGAGAACTGCTCCTCAAAAAACGGAGTAAGGTTTAAAAACAAGGTATCAGACCTGTTCAGGAACCTGTCGCGCACAAAAAACCCATATTTCCTGTCAACAGGGGGCTGCCCTCGTACCGTTGCTTCTATAGCTGCACTGTTGCTATAAACATTATCCATACCCTTAGATTGTACAAACTGGCCGTTATTGGCAGTGTCAACCAAAGGCACTATAGCTAAATTGTCTTTTGTTGGGTTATCTGCCGTAATTTTGAACCCGCCAAAGGTGGCTGTTACTTTAAGCGAATTAAATGCCAGCTCATACGGCGGCGTTAAGGGTTTTACTGTAACGTTAACCGGCGCCGAAGCTGTTTCACTGGAGTTGACGGCATATAGTTTTACCACGTGCTCTTCAGTATCGCCAAAGCCATCTACCGTTAGGGTATTGGAATAGCGGGATGCAATTACCTCGCGCGATTTGCCGGGCGAGGTTTCGTAAACCGCTCTTACATAAAACAGGTCGCCATCAGTTGGCAGTGCGTAGGTTAAAACCGCTAATCCGTTTTTATTCTCCACCTGCACATTGCTAACCACGCCGGGGGCATTGGTATTGTTCGTAAGCGGCTTGTTAAGCGTTTCCTGCTTGCAGCCCGATGCTACTACTGCTAACAGCCACATACAAAAAGCAGTTCGTAATTTCATTGATTTCATGTTAATGTTTTTATTGTTAAACATTTAATTATATACGCTTACCAGTTAGGGTTTTGTACCAGGTTCTGGTTAACAAGCAAATCGTTCTCCTGTATTGGCCATAAGTAATCGCGCGGGATAACGAAGTGCCTGGAGTAGATAGAACGTTCTCTGTAATACAACTCCGGCGAATTTTCGCTTATCGACCAACCTGTTACGTTGCTGTTCAGTTCAACACCTGCTGTTTTCCAACGCAAAAGATCCCAATAACGCTGCCCTTCAAAGCAAAGCTCAACGGCGCGCTCACGCTGTATAATCGCACGTAAACCATCTTTAGTAGTGTACTTTGTTGGGTTGATGCTAAAGTTTGTCCATGAAACCTGCACGGTAGGCAAGCCGGCCCTTTCTCTCACACGGTTTAAGTAATCGTAAGCAGCGGCGCCGGGGCCTTGTGCTTCGTTCAATGCTTCTGCGTAAAGCAGATACAGGTCGCCCAAACGCATCTCAGGCCATGGATAATTTAAATAAGTAACGGTTGCCCATTCGTAGTGCCAGTTAAGTGCCTTTTTCATGTAGAAACCAGCAATAGGTATTGGCGACGACTGGCCAATTTCGGCACCGCGCGATTTTAACCACCAGGTGTCAACATCCGTTTTTGTTGGGCTATTGGCCATGTACCAAACACCACGGTCGAAACCAAGATCCGCGTAGTAGCGTGGCTCCCTGTCAAAATTAAGCCTCGCGGTAGTCTCACCTTCTTTTATATAAAAACGCTCGTCATGGTTACCAACACGCAGCTTAGATATATTACTAAAATCAAGCGTTTTATCTTCGTTGATGGGCACACCATTTTTGGTGTAGAACATTTTTGCCATTTTTATGGTAGGGCCAAGTAGCGGGCGGTTGGCCGATTTTGCGGCATCAGCGTTGTTAAAATCATACTGGCCGGCACACATCGACTGGAAGAATGAGCTAAACCCAATGTTATTTACCGTTAAACCCCAAATAAGTTCGTCGTTCCATTTTTCGCTCATAGCGTTCCTGATGCCCATTTGGGTCATGGTAGTATCGCTTAGTTTAACTGTTTGGGCGGGAAACTTGTACAGATGGATGTTCTGCGATTCGCATGCATCAATCGCAGCTTTGCAGGCGTCTGCAGCAACCTGCCATTTTTCGGCACTGTAAGTTGAGTTGAACAGCAGTTCTCCGTCTTTATTCTTAAATGAATTATAATCCGGGTTGCCGTTGAAAAGCGGGCTTGCAGCAGTTACCAGTAACCTGGCTTTCATGCTTAAGGCAATTGGCTTGGTTAAGCGGCCCAGGTCGCTGCCTTCGTTTTGGATAGTCAGCGGCAGTTTGGAAGCTGCCAGGTCGTATAAACCTGCTATGTAAGCCACAACCTCGTCAACGGGGCGGCGTTTTACCCTTACATCTTCTATAGATGCATCTATAGCCAGGTTTTTATCAATGATGGGGATAGGCCCATAGGCGCGGAATAACTGAAAATGATAAAAGGCCTTTAAGAATTGTGCCTCGGCTATCCAGCGCTCGCGCGTATCTATATCCAGGTCGCGCACCTTGGTAAGGTCGCTTACGTTTTCCAGGAAAACGTTACAATCGCGTATGGCGCGGTAGTTCCCTGCTGCATCCCGGGTACCATTCATGTAATTGGCAATAGGATCTGATGAGTTTTGGAAACCCCTTGGCAACTGCAGCACATTGGTAGAGCGTATGTGGTTCGCCGGGTCTTCTACCCAAACTTCATCACCAGCGGTTAAGCCCACGTTATAAGTTGGATCTGCCCCGGTTGGCAGGTACGAGTAACAGGTAAACAAATATTTCTCGGCCTCGGCTTTAGAAACAAAGGCATTGGCTATTGTAGAAACGTTATCCGGCACAACATCCAGGAAGGGTTTCTTGCACGATGAAACTGGCAGCACCAATATAAAGGCGCCCATTAACAAGGCGATTGCCCCCTTTGGTGCGCTGCCTGATGCGGCGAGCTTTATTTTTTGTATATAATTAGTTTTCATATAATTAATTTGAAAGCTTTTAAAATTCTACCCTTAAGCCTAAGTTAAACACACGTTGAATAGGATACCCTAAACCGGATGTACCCATCTCCGGATCCCAAAGCTTAAAGCTGCTGAGCGATACCAGGTTTAGCCCGTTTGCGTAAATACGTGCGCTGCTTAAATGGATGTTTTTAAGTGCGTTTTTGCTGAAGTTGTACCCGATCTCTGCCGATTTAAGGCGCACGAATGCACCGTTACGCAACCACCAGGTTGATGCCTGCGTGTTATTACCCTGTATCTGCGTGCTTAAGCGCGGGTAAAAAGCATAAGGGTTACGGTTATCTTCAGACCAATGGTCATTTGCTATAGCGCTCAGCAAACTGCTTTGGTTACCCCTATCCAGCCCGTTCCACGGCTGATACCCACTAACCTGGTAAAAGGGAGAAATATCAGCCGAGTTGATAAAAAACGATGAGCGTGCAGAACCCTGGAAGAAGGCGCTGATATCGAAGTTTTTATAGCCTACGGAAAAACCAAAGCCATAAATAATCTCAGGTACCTGTGGGTAGCCAATAGGCACCACATCAGAGCTGGATATTTTACCATCGCCGTTCATGTCGCGGTATTTAATATCACCCGCTTTGTAATCTCCAAAGCCTTGTACAGGCGAGTTGGCCACATCCTTATCGTCGATAAACAAACGCTCAGCAATAAGGCCATATAGCTGGCTTAAAGAGTTGCCCACCCTGGTGAGGTATTGCAGGTTATCAGGATAAACGGGCTCTTCGTTTTTAAGCAGCTTGCTTTTTGCGTAAGTAAGCGTACCGCGCGATTGAACCCAGAATGACGAACCAAAGTTCACCTTGTAATCCATGGCCACATCTATCCCCTTGCTTGATGATTTACCCGCATTTGATGATATATTGGCTTGCAAACCCATTGATGTAGGGATGGTGGTGCGCACCAATAAAATATTATCGCGGTTTTGCTGATAAGCATCCAGCGTAAGATTGAAGTTTTTGGCTACCGTTAAATCCATACCTATATTGAGTTGACGCGATTGCTCCCAGGTAATATTCTGGTTTTCGTAACGGTAAGTAACTACGCCTGGCCTGCTATAAGTATAGTTGGTACCAAACTGGCCAATACTGCCATTGTTGAGGTTAACATCTGAGAGGTAAAAGAAACGGTCTGTAGCCGAGCCTATCTGGTCGTTACCTACTAAACCGTAAGTAAACCTGAATTTAAGGTTATCAATTGTAGACAGCAACGGTTCAAAGAATTTCTCGTTGGAAACCACCCAGCCCGCACCTACAGAGGGGAAGAAACCAAAACGGTGGTTGGCCGCAAAACGCTCGGAGCCGTTATAACCAAAGTTGAATTCAAACAGGTAGCGGTTATCGTAACCGTAAGTCATCCTGCCCGATACGCCCTGGTTACGCGACGGTAACGACAGCTGCAGCGTTGGCGCGTTGCCGGTAAGATAGTTGCGCATGGTACCAATAAGCAAGCCACTTACCGCATGCTTTTTGGCAAATGTGCGGTTATAGTTAATAGCAGTTTCTACGTAAGTAACAGAATTAGAAACGTTTAATTGTGGGTTTTGGTTATAGGTCAGGTACTCCGTTGGCGTAGCACCAATGCTGCCTGTTTGCCCATTGTTAAGCAAACTCAGACCACTGAACTCGCCGTTTGATACGTTTGATTGATAGTAGTATGGGCTATACTGGCGCGATACGGTGAAGTACGAATAACGGGTGGTGTAACCCATTGCCCTGGCAGATAAACCTTCTGTAATAAAATCGAGCTTTTGGCTTAGGTTTAATTGTGCCGTCAGCGTACTGGTATTCGAGCTTTGAAAGCCAGATAGCGATTTCGCGTATGGGTTCATGTACAGCGCGCCGCCCGGAATTATGGCATTACCAAAAAGCGGGTGCTCTACATAAGGTAATAAACTACTTGGATAAATTGCCGGGAAAGCAACCGGGTTGCTCCACAATGCATTTAAAAACGTATAACCGCCCCCGCCGTTTGGCCCATTGTAGCTATCAAACTGGCCCTTTAAGCTTACTACTGCTTCGGTACTTTTGGTTAGGTTTAAAGTTGTGTTTGATAAGATGGAGTACGATTGCAGCTTAATGTTGTTGCTGAAATTGTTAAGGCTGTTTTGGGCCAGGTTGCCATTATCTATATTATAGGTCATGGCCAGGTAGTACTTAGCTTTTTCGCCACCACCGCTGGCATTCATATTGTACCGCTGGTTATTGGTTTTGGTTTTTATCAACTGTTTTAACCAGTTGTTGCTTGGGTACAATAAAGGATCGTCGCCCGCAGCGGTATGGTCTATCTTATTTTGCGAATAAGGTAAAACACCTAGCGGGTTACGGGTAAGCACCGCTTCGTTGGCCAGTGTCATGTAAGTAATATTGTCCGCCAGCTGAATGTTCTTGATATTTGATGATGTGGAGCTTTCTGCACGCACGTTAAATTTAACGGCACCCGCGTCGCCTCGTTTTGTAGTTACCAGTATAACGCCGTTAGCACCGCGCGCGCCGTACAATGATGATGCTGTAGCATCTTTCAATACCGAAAAACCAGCAATATCATCAGGCTGCAAGCGGGCAAGGTCGGTAGTGGATGACTCGATACCGTCTATCAATATCAAAGGATCCACCTTACCTGCGCCAAAAGTACCCACCCCACGGATGAAGAACTGGGCATTATCTGCACCCGGTTCGCCGCTTCGCTGGTAAGATATCATACCCGGCACAACACCTGCAAGCATGGTAGTTAAGTTACTGGTAGAGCCTTTAAGCTGCTTGGTGCTCACGCTGGTGATTGAGCTCACCAGGCTTGCCTTTTTCTGTGTGCCGTACGCAACAATAGCCACCTCGTTCAAATTATTCTCGCTCTCTGCCAAAACAATATCAACGATGTAGGTGCCGTTGCTTAAAACGGTATAATCTTTAAGGCTTACGCTTTGGGTTTGATAACCAACAGATGTAATGGTTAATTTACTGTTGGGTGGTACATCTAATTTATACCGGCCGTTAACATCTGTTGTTTTGCCGTTAGTACTACCATCTACTTTTACGGTTGCGCCAGGTAGGGGGCCTACCTTATCTTTTATTACTCCCTCAACGTGTACATTCTGCGCTATTGCGGCCGAACTTAACATTGTTAGTGCCATTATTGGCAGTAGTTTGAAAGTATAAAGCAATTGTTTGTATAGTTTTTCCATATAATTATTTTAGGTTTTGTTCTGCGATGCCGCGCATTTTTTTTACTGGCCATTTGGTTTTACTTTTCCTTTTGCTATCCCATAATTGATTTTTTTAGAGGCTTTTATTATTGTATATTTAACACTTAAAATTTTTTAACCGTAAAAAAGCTTCAGCATGTTTTTTAAACATGCGAAGGCAGCAAACCAATTAGTTAAAATCTAAATGGTTGAGACTGCAGGCCCAGGATATCTTCCGACAACCCAAAAGCCGTTTTATCTAAAAAGTATTTTGTTAATATGGCTGCCCAAAACATATACGCGGGCAACGCTCGATTTATAATTGAACAATTTTAATCAACTGCCGCGGGTAAAATCACTACTATTCTATTAGATTCTAATACGATTTTTTTGAAAATTGCGGCAAACCCGATTTAGGCACTTAACTGGCTGCCTTTGTGGGTTTCAATAATCAAATACTAAAGAGCGTAACGGGCCGCGAATTTGCTGATTGAGGCTTAGCGCACCAGCCGATACAAGAACAAGAGATTATTATTGTATAAAAAACAATTAATACGCAATTGGATGAAGTTTTTAAATATCTGCTAAATAAGGTTGTGGTAAAGCCCTGTTAATTTGCATTTAGGGCACCAAAGAGACCCGGGCGCAAGGCTGCAACGAACCCGGTAGGCAGGCGGCGTTGATCGCTAACAGGGGGCCTCAGTACTTGCCGGATAGCCTGAACACTTATCCCGGGTTGGGTGACAGGAGTAAATCAACGCACGGATGCAATCGCACTGGCATAAAATGTGCGGCTGTCATCATTAAAAGCGGCATTAGCTGTATCGCTTGTATATAACATATGGCCCGCTTTATAATATTTTACGGTGAGGTTTTTGCGTATTTGCTTCCCCAGGCCTAAATGGTTCAATACATAGTGGGTAGCGGCTACAGGTGTAGCCAAATCGTAATACCCGCCTACCACCTGCACTTTTAGGCCAGGGTTTTGGGTCATTATCTTTTTTAAAGTGGCCGATGCATTAATGTAGCAATTGTTTGCTCCTTGCCCGTAGTTCCAACCGCTGGTTGCAGTAGTGGCCAGGTAAGGCAATTCATTATCATACTTAAGCACCTGTTGCACATATTGTTTAAAGCCCTGCGTGAACGGCGCAAGTATAGCGGCAATGCTGGGGTCGCCATGTTGTAGGGTGTCTTTTACGCGGCCATCGAAAGTGCCTATCGTTTGGCTATCGCTACCCAAAAGCTCGGCGGTAAATTGGCCATCAGTTACCCTTCCGTTCGCTTCCGTCAAATAATCCCTGCTTAGGCCGGTAAAATAATGCAGCGAATCTATAACCTTGTTTATTAAAGCCTGTGGCGCGGCATCGCCCAAATGGAGAAAACGAGTGTAAGTACCCTGCCCGAAGGCTGCTGCGCGGCTCATCAATTGCTCGTCGGTAAGGCTATCCAGGCGGGCATCTAACTTGTGATGATAGCGGGCTGTAACCGCATATGTTGGCAGGTAGTAAGCATAGGGTGTCTCGTTACCCTCCTTAAAACTAATCAACTGGTAATTAAGCGCGGGCGAAATAAGCGTTATGCCGGCAAGCTTTACCCCGCCGGTGGCCTGCAGGCTTTCGGCCAGGCCCACAGCTCGCAGGCCGCCGTAGCTCTCTCCGGCCAAAAAAACCGCATCGTTTTCACGGCCGTTATCTGCCAGGTAGGCGCGTATGAATTCGGCGATAGAACCGACATCTTCTTTATAGCCATAAAACTTGCGGGCATCGGTACCGTCGGTGGCACGGCTGTAGCCGGTACCAACAGGATCTATAAATACCAGGTCGGTAAAACCAAGCCAGGTATTGCTGTTGCCTTCAACCTTCCCGCGCCCGTTAATGCGCACCGGCCCAAACGAACCCATATGCAACCATAGCGCAGAGGAACCGGGCCCGCCGTTAAACACAAAGGTAATGGGGCGTTTTGCAGCACTAACGTTATTATCAAGGCTGTAGGCCACGTAAAAAACATTAGCCGCAGCACGGCCTTTCGAATGACCTATACCCAGGTATCCCGCCTTTGCCCTATAAGCCAGCTTTTTGCCATTTAAGGCTATGGTATGCGAAGTTACCGCAGTGCTAAAGGCCGCAGGCCCCGCCGCAACATCTTCAGACGGGCGGTGGGCAAATTCAGACCAGGAAGTAGAAAGTAAAGCAATAGTGCCGGCCAGCAAAATAGTGGCAACAAAACGCAGGTTGATTGTAACAGTAAAAGAAGAAGGTAACATGGGAGGCAAATAATATTTTTAATAAACTGAGCTTGTTTGTGCTTGGGAGGTTAGCAACAACAGCTGCACATACCCATCTGAGGCATGGGCATTCGCATTAAAAATTGATTATTTAAACCTTGGGTTATCATTATAAAACACAGTACCGCTAATTGCGGATGCTGCAAATGTAATGGTAAATTTCGTTTTCTCAAATTTTTTCTATAATTTCTATGGGATTAATAGAATTTATTTACATTTGCATCGAAACGTTCTTTTAAACTTATCCAGAAAGACCGAGGGAATGGCCCTATGACGTCTTGGCAACCTATTATTTAAGGTGCTAATTCCAACTCCTGCCAAAACAGGAGAAAGATAAGAGTGCAAGTTTTCAACTTGTTAAGCGGTAAATCTCACCTCGCTTTCTGGCCTGTTTAAATCAAAATTTAATTAAATTACCATGAAAGTTTACCTCGACAACGCCGCTACCACCCCACTTGATAAACAAGTGTTTGAAGCCATGACGCCATATCTGCTCAATCATTTCGGCAACCCATCATCGCATCATCAGCACGGTCGCGAAGCAAAACAAGCTATCGAAAGCTGCCGAAAAACCATTGCCGGTTTGCTCAATGCTTCGCCAAACGAAATCATTTTTACATCGGGCGGCACCGAAGCCGATAATACTGCCATATTAACGGCCGTACGCAACGCCGGCGTAAAGCATGTAATTACCACAAGGTTCGAGCATCATGCCGTGTTAAGTTTGCTGGAGCACCTCAAAAAAACCGGCGAAATATCGGTAAGCTTCATCGCTCATGACGAAAAAGGAAACCTGGATCTTAGTCATTTAGCATATTTACTAAGCACCAACCCGCGCAGCCTGGTATCGGTAATGCACGCCAACAACGAAATTGGCAATCTTAACGATATTGAACAGATAGGCAACATCTGCGAAAAACACGATGCGCTTTTCCATACCGATACGGTGCAAACCATAGGCCATTACCGGCACGATGTAAGCAAGCTTAAAGTTCATTTCCTGGCTGCCTCTGCCCACAAATTCCACGGGCCAAAAGGTATAGGCTTTTTATATTGTCGGCAGGGCCTAAGGCCGGCCAAATTACTACACGGCGGCGGCCAGGAAAGAGCGTTGCGTGCAGGCACAGAAAACATCCCCGGTATAATCGGCCTTACCAAAGCATTGCAACTGGCCTATGCCGATATAAACGAGCACCGGCAATACATACAGCAATTGAAAGACCAGCTGATTGCCGGGCTTACCGAAACGCTGCGGGGCGTAAATTTCAACGGAAATTCGGCCATTGCGGATAAAAGCTTATATACCGTACTCAGCATCAATGTGCCATCGTTAAACCCCGACCTGCTCCGATGTTTGGACGAGTATGGCATATCTGTATCGGGCGGGAGTGCCTGCAGCAGTGGCTCATCGTCGCACGTGCTTCGTGCGCTCGGCGTTGAAGCGGGTAGAGATACCATCCGATTCTCTTTTAGCAAATTCAACACCCCGGAAGAGATAAATTATGCCGCCGGTAAACTTGCGGCTATTTATCAGCTGATTGCGGCATAATTGCGCAAAGCCGGCCAGTCCCGTTTCCTGTCAGTTTTTTATTGATAAGAACAGGGTGCACGGCAAAAACATATACGGGTTGTTCCGAGTACACAACAAAAACAAGGTGGAGTGGCCGAGTGGTTAGGCGGGAGCCTGCAAAACTCCTTACGATGGTTCGAACCCATCCTCACACCTCCCATAATTAAAAAATGAAATTAAGCTATTTATATATCTTGTTGGCCGTCCTTATTATATGCTCTGCGGCCACTGCGCGTGGTTGCGTGCCTGATACGCCCGCACGGGTACTGGTGGTGATTGCACACCCCGATGATGAGAGCGAAATGGCCGTTACCCTATACAAAATAGCTAAAGAACACCACGGCCTGGTAGATATTGCGGTTATCACCAATGGCGAGGCGGGCTATAAATACTCCACCCTTGCCGAGGCTTATTATAATATAAGCCTTACCAATGAGCAGGTAGGCCGCCGAAAGCTGCCCGCCATCCGAAAACAGGAACTTAAAAACGCAGGGCGCATTATTGGCGTCCATCGTTACTATTTCCTCAACCAGCCCGATGCACATTTTACCCTGAACGAACGGGAACCAATAGACACCAGCTGGAACGTGCCCTACGTGAAAAAGGCCTTGCTTACCGTCCTAAACAAAAATCGTTACGATATTGTGCTTACCCTTTTGCCCGTGGCCCAAACGCACGGCGCGCATAAAGCTGCTACCCTACTGGCATTGGAAGTTGTTAATAGCCTCCCCGCCAACAACAGGCCGGTAGTATTGGCAGTAGCTACCCGCGATAAAGGCAGTAGGGTGCCAAGCTTCGGCAACGATGGGAAATACACCCTCTGCCATACAACTGCCGACACCCCCAGCTTTTTTATCGACCGCACGCAATGTTTCAGCTACATGAACCGGGTGAACTATAAGGTAATTGCTAACTGGGAAATTGCCGAACATAAATCGCAGGGGTACACCCAAATGACGATGAACGTTGGCGACCTGGAAGAGTTTTGGAGTTTTAGCCTGAATACCCCAGCCGGCCTTGATTGGTGCAGGGGCTTGTTCGAAGTCTTAAAAACTCCGCCACCGGCTTTGGCTAAAACCACCTATTGACATTTGTGGGCATCTCCAAACACAACGTGGAAAATGAGTTAACCATTGCGCTGAAGCATTTGCGCAAGTGCCTAAAACACGTCACTGTAATGGCAACTTTGTACCTTTTTTCGCGCTATTGATCAAAAAACACGCAAATTTTAGCAGGTTATTTTGCTGATTCAAAAGAATGGCACCCCGCTATTTCATCAGTTCCCGCTGGATGTTGAACAGGAATTCGAAGAGGTTCATCTCGGTAGGAATCTGTAATTTTTTGCGCAGGCGATAGCGGCTCACTTCTACCCCGCGCACGGATATGGCCATCAGTTGGGCTATCTCCTTACTCGATAAGTTCATGATGAGGTAGGCGCAAAGCTTCAGTTCCTGTTGGTTGATGGTGCTGTAGCGATCCTTAAGCAAGGATAAAAAGCCCGCATGCACCCTATCGAAATGGATAGAGAATTGCTCCCATTGTTCGTTAAGCTTATCTTCTTCGGTAAGCATGCGCTGTATCTTTTTGATTTCGGCCACCTCCACGGTGTCTTTTCCTTGTTTTTGCAGGCGCAACAACTCTTCGCGCACCTTTGTCAGGAATTCCTTTTGCTGCACCAGGTTCAAGGCAGATGATGCCAGTTCGGAGGTTTTGAATTCCACCTCGGCCTGCAGTTTCTCGTTCTTCAGGTTGGCAAGTTCTTTCTCCGATCGTTCAAGTTCCAGTTGGTGCTGGTAGGCCAGTTGCTGTTGCTCTTCCTGGTTTTTTTGCTGCTGCAACAGCAATTCTTTTTGTTGTTTTATGATGTGGCGCTGTTCCTGCTTTTGGTATGCCAGGTAAAGCCCGCCCGCAATGGCAATAATATATAGGCCATAGGCCCAAATGGTTTGATACCACGGTGGATTGATATTGAATGCGTACACAGTAACGGCCGATTCGTTATTATGGTGGTTGCGGGCCTTCACCTTAAAAAAGTAATTGCCCGCGGGTAGGTTGGTGTAATCCTTTTCCGACCGCTTAGACCAATCTGACCATTGCTTATCGAAACCTTCCAAAAAATAGCTGTATTCTACATTAGATTGCTCCTCAAAAACCGGCGATGAATATTCAAAATGCAGCGAGTTGAATGCATAGCCCAGATCCAACACGTCATTTGCCGATGGCTTATCATCACCCCCTATATTGCTGCCATATCCGCCAAACAACAAACTATCCGTACCCGAGCCCGACCGTACGCTGCGGATGTAAACCTTTAGCGGCCGGATGTTCTGTTTATACTTTGCATAGTTGATATGGTAAAACCCGTTCTCGCTGCCCACGAATATATTTTCGGCGTTGATGGGGTAAACGTTCTCGAACCCGCTTAGGATACGGTTGTTCAGCTCCGGGAAATTGATAATGGTTGGCGCTGCCGAATAATCTACCACGCCAAGGCTTTTTCCTTCTACAAACCAAATGTTGCCCAGGTTATCTTCCTTTAAATACCTTATCCCCCGCGTGCCAAAAATCGACTTAAAAGGCTGCGAAGGCACAAATTTGTCCGCTCGGGCATCATAGGCATAAATACCTTTTTCTGTAGCCACAACAACGCGGCCTTTTACCTTAAACACAAAATTATTGAGTGCAGATGGCAGCCCCTGCTCCTTGCTGTAGTTCTTAACTTTTTTTGTTTCGGGGTTAAGGCAATAAACACCGCGATATGGGTGCGATGTCCAAATCATATTGTCTTCGTCAACTTCCAAAAACCTTGCCGATTCGTAATACGCACCCAGGTTACCTTTGTCGGTAAGTTTTGCGCCACTATCCCCAAACAATCGTACGCCGTAATAATTACCTGCCGCTATTAATGGCTGCTTAAGGCTGTTTGCAAACGGCTGGAACATCCAAAACCCCGTGGCATTATAAATAGGTACAATTTTGCCATCTTCCACTTCAAACAGCCCGTCGTCGCGGCCGGCTAAAAGGTGGCTGCCTACAGCGGCAATATTCCAGGTTTGTCCTTCGGCGGCAATCTTGAAGTTGTTTTTTACGTAGCTCAAGTCGCCCATATCGGTTACGGGTACCTGGTAAATACCGTTTGATAGGGCAAAGTAAAGCCGGTTATGGTAAAATGCCGTAGCATAGCCTCCTCCATCCTTAAATATAGCGGGGCTGATGTGCTTCACAGCGTTATTATAGGCAATAAAATCGATGCCGTTGTCCAGGCCCAGCCAAACATTATGGTTGGCGTCTGCAAACATGTAGCGCACGAACATATTCTGAAGTCCTTCTTTTTTGGCGATATTCTCTATTACTTGGCCCGTACGGTCAACCTGGTAAACGCCGTTTAAATAGGTGCTTATCAGATAAGTACCATCGTCCAGAGCCAACGCAGCTGAGAAATGCTGATGATTATCTATTCCATCACCTGTAAGTGTAAAGCTTCGCAACGTGTTACCGCTCAAAATAAAAACGCCATCCTTGGCTGTGGTAACCAGGCTAAACGAGGTGCTGTATTTGGATATAGAAGTAATGTAAAACCCGTTTGGTAAATCCTTTTTGGCGATAAAGGGCTGCCAGTTGCCATCGACATATTGCAGCAAGCCTTTTTGCTCGTCGTGCGCCAGTAGTTTATCCTGATGGCAGCCCATAAACAACCACGAGCGGGCATGATAAGCCGTTATTTTGCCTTTGCTGTATTTAAATATCTTATCGTTAGATCGAAAAAAAACATCATCCTTAATGCTAACGATATCCCACAGGTCAGAAAAAACCTGGTCGGCTTTGGGGATGAGTGCTTTGAGCGATGTAAATACCAGCGAGCCATTTTTGCCCGGAGAAAAATAGCCTATCTCGTCCTGTCCCCCTACGTATAATTTTTTATCTGCACCAAACTCTAGCGAGCGCACGATGGTACGGTTTGGTAAGGGGAAAAGCTGCCAATTGGAGCCATCAAATACCAATACGCCCTCGTTATTGGCAAAATACATACGGCCTTGTGCATCCTGGCGTATTTTCCAGTTCTGCGTACCGCCATTGTACTGCCGTTTTTCGTAATTAATGGTTTTGCGCTGCGCTATATAGGCCTGCGACAGCGCAAAGTTTGCCCGCGCAACAAATACAATTACGGTTAAGCATTTAAAATACAGCAACTTATGCCGGGCAAGAAACATCGTTTATCATTGGTTTGATGGTTGCCCTAATATCGGCTTTTTTATGGCTTTTTTTTGCCTTGTTGTAGTAGTGATGTAGTCCGTTATTCTCTTTAACGCTTATCCATAGTCTACTTTTGACCCCGTGAACCAGCGCATCCGGCGCTTACTATAAACCAATTATAAACGCACAACATCATCTATGACCTATTAACCGCGTGCATTTTTATGCGCCTAAAATCCTTTTATGAGAAAACTTTTACAACCAACAACGGGCACGGCCCCCAACCTATTAATCATAACTAACATTTAACCTTATGCAATTTAAACTCAAGTTTCTTGTGGTTATAGCTTTGCTATTTTTTGTTAGCGAGGCTTATGCACAATCCCTCCGCTTAACCGGTAAAGTAACCCAAAAATCCGACGGGCAAGGCGTGCCCGGCGCATCTGTTGCCATTAAAGGCACAACTATCGGCACCGTAACAGATATAAACGGTAATTATACGCTAACCGTTCCGCAAAACGGAGGCGTTATCGTAGTATCGTTCATCGGTATGGTTTCTGTAGAACGTACCGTAACAGCCGCAGGCGTAGAAAACTTTGTTTTGGACGATAACACCCAGGCCTTGAACGAAGTAGTGGTAGTAGGCTACGGCACGCAGAGGGTAACCAATATATCGGGGGCTATATCCGTAGTAAAAGCCTCAGATATCAAAAAGCTTAACGCGGTACGTACCGAGGAGGTGCTGCAAGGGCAGGTATCGGGTGTTACGGTAATACAGCCGGGCTCACCAGGGGCAAAGCCAGCTGTGCTGGTAAGGGGTATTCCCTCGTTCTCGGGCAACGACCCTACCGTAGTGGTAGATGGTTCCATCCAGTCGCTGGATGACCTTAACTCCATCAACCCTTCGGATATCGAATCTATCAATGTACTGAAAGATGCCGCAACCACAGCCATATACGGCCTTAAGGGCGGCAATGGCGTTATTGTGGTGACTACCAAATCGGGCCGCAAAAACCAAAAGACAGAATTCTCTATCAACAGCAACTACGGCGTACAAGATGTTTCGCGTCGCATTGGGGTGCTGAATGCTGCTGAATACGGTGCCATCGTAAATGAAGGTAGCGTGGCATCAGGCGGCAACGTCATCTTCCCTGATCTTTCTATACTAGGCACCGGCACCAACTGGCAGCAAGAAATCTTCCACACCGCGCCTATGCAATCGCATAATATATCGGCACGCGGCGGCAGCGATAAAATGTCGTACTTCCTATCGGGAGGCTACCTCAGCCAGGGCGGTATAGTAGGCGGTTATGATAAATCGCACTTTAACCGAGGTACTTTTACGGCCAACCTTACTTTCGATTTCACATCGAAGCTGAAGTTCATCGTAAACACAACCGGCGTATTGCTCAATAACAAAGGCGTAGGCGAGAACTCGTTCAATAGCGTTATCGGTAACGCCCTCAACTTCGACCCAACCGTACCGGTTTACAATACCGACCCCAACGTAACCAGCAAGTATGGTTACAGCAATTTGCTGCTGTCGGAAATCTCCAACCCGCTTACGCAGTTGGACAATACCTACAACACCAACACCGGGAGCAAAATCTACGGTAAGTTTGAGTTGCAATACGATATTATCAAAGGGCTTAAAGTAAACAGCCGTTTTGGTTATACTAAATACGACGACAAATCGAAAGGCTTTACGCCGCTTGTATTTTTCGGCCCGCTGAATGTTGAAAACGGTTTAGATGCTGGCGGCAACCCGATTGCAGGCAGGCACAACAGCGTAAACCAAAGCAAAAACAGCAACTTCAATTACACCTGGGAGAATTTTGCCAACTATAACTTCAACGTAGCAACAGACCACCATTTCGAAACAGTATTAGGTTTTTCGATGGCGAAGATCACCGGCAATGGCATGAACGTTGGCAGGCAGGATGTACCCTTCAACTCATGGGAATTTGCCGACTATTCTGCTGCTACGGGTACCAACAGTGCCGATAACCCAAATGCGCAAACCGGCGGTTACTACCAGTATTTCCGCAGGAACCTTTCCTACTTCGGTCGTGTAAACTACGATTATAAAAACCGTTACCTGGCATCATTCTCGGCACGCCGCGATGGTTCGTATGCCTTCGGCGTAAACAACAAATTTGCCGATTTCTACGCAGGCTCTTTAGGCTGGGTAGTTACCAGCGAAGAATTCTTCAAACCATCGTTTATCGATTATTTGAAGATCCGCGGCAGCTATGGTGTTACGGGTAACGAAAACGTATCACCACAGTACAACAAAATTGCCACCGGCGGCCCGGACTACGGCCCAACTGCCAACAGCAACGGTTACAACTATGGCAACGTGTTCTACACCGGTTCAACTCTTGCCTCATCACGCAACGATGACCTGGCCTGGGAAAAACAAAAACAAGGCAACATCGGCTTCGATATGACCATGTTCCACAACAAGATTTCTATCTCTGCAGACTATTACCAAAAAAGGGTAAGCGGCTTGCTGTTCACGCCAACAGCACCGGGCATTTATGGTACTTTACCCGTGCCGCCGTATAACATCGGTTCAACAAAAAGCAGCGGTTTAGATATCAGCATTGCCTATAATGAAAACATAGGTGGCTTTAAGCTGAGCAACACGTTCAACGTTACTACCATCAAAAACATGGTAACGGCAACCAACTCAGATGGTACTGCCCGTATCCTTGGCGGCGGTTTCTTCAATGGGCAGTCGCAAACGGTTACCGTGTTTGAGAAAGGCCAAACCCCGGCATATTTCTACGGATATAAAACCATGGGCCTATTCCAGAACGCAGCAGAAATCGCATCAGCCCCTACTCAGTCAGGTGCCCAGCCCGGTGATATCCGCTTTATGGATACCAATAACGATGGCGTAATTAACGCAGCCGATCAAACCAAAATAGGCGACCCTTTCCCCAACTTTACCCTGGGCTGGAACCTGAATATGGCTTACAAAGGATTTGATATGAGCGTACTGACTTATGCATCTATAGGCAACGATATCTATCGCGCTTATGAGCGTAACGCTAACTTCAGCAACAAATACCGCGCTGTATTGGCCCGGTGGACCGGCGAAGGCACCACCAATGATGCACGTTACCCACGATACTCTTTCACCGACCCTAACAGCAACATCCGCGTATCAGACCGATATGTAGAGGATGGCTCGTTCGTAAAGGTGAAGAACATCCAGCTGGGTTATACCTTCTCCAAAGCGATGCTGAAAAACGTATTCAAATCTGTAAGGATATATGCCCAGGTAAAAAATGCATTCACCATCACCAAATACAACGGTTTCGACCCTGAGATATCGGGCGGCGGCAACTTGCTGGAGAATGGTATAGATCGTGGCGCATATCCGCAGGCACGTATTTATGCAGTAGGGCTTGATATTAATTTGTAATGGCTTTAAACAGGAAAACAATGAAAAAGATATATATAAAGATGGTGGGCCTGGCTGTTGTTGCAACGCTGATGGGTTCATGTAAAAAATTTATCGATTACAATCCGCATGAGGATTTCGTAACTACCGATCTGGATTACTTTAAATCGGAAAGCGATTACCGCAGCATGGTGGTAAGTGCCTACACACCTGTGCAATGGCTAAACCAGGTAACAGTTATTGGCGATATTGCCTCAGATAACTCAGTTGCGGGCGGCGAGAGCGCATCAGACGTACTGGCACTGCAGCAGATAGATGATTTTACCCTCACCCCGGTAAACTCCGCGCTGGAAGATTTGTACAAAGTTGCATACGAAGGCGTTAACCGCACCAACTACATTGTGCAGAACAAGGATAAAAACCCGGCAGGCCAAACCATTAGTTTTACCGGTAAGGATGCCTTGTATGGCGAGGTGTATTTCCTGCGGGCCTACTACTACTTTACCTTGGTAAAAATGTGGGGCGATGTGCCGATGTTCCTGGATAAGCGCATTTCGCTTACCGAAGCGCGGGGCCTTGCGCGTTCGCCTAAAGCCGATGTTTACGCCCAGATAGAGAAGGACCTGCTTGCAGCTATTGCTGCATTGCCAACAACGCAATCGCAGCAGGGCCGCATTACCAAGTATGCCGCACAAGGTTTATTGGGTAAGGTTTACCTGTACGAGAATAAATTTGCCGAAGCTGATGCGGTTCTGGAGCCCATTATCGCATCAAACGCGTTTACGCTTGTGGCCGATTTCCCATCCATCTACCTGGCAGCGGGCGAAAATGGCAGCGAGTCGGTTTTCGAAGTGCAATACACCAACGGCTCGCCATATTACAATTGGGGCGGCGCAACCCGCGGTCAGGGCAACTATGCGGTACAGCAAAACGGTATAAGGGGCCTTAGCGGCAGCGGCGCCATGCCATACGCAGCAGGCTGGAGCACCAACCTGCCTACGCAGAACCTGGCCAGTGCCTACGCTGCCGGCGATCAGCGTAAAGATATTACCGCATTCAATATTGAGGCTTATAAAGCCGCCCACCCTGAGTTCAATATCGTTTACTCGGTAGCCCCTTACCGCAACACCGGGCTTTACAACGGCAAATACCTGCCACGCAAAGGCGAAACATCGGGCCAGATAGAGCTGAACTACCTTAACAACTTCCGCGTGATGCGTTACCCCGAAGTATTGCTGATGGCAGCCGAATCCATCAACCGCAGCGGCGGCGATAACACTAAAGCGCTGGGTTACCTTAACCAGGTACGCCGCCGCGCATTTAAAGACACTGCACATGATGTTACCGCCACCGGCGATGCACTTAAACTGGCTATATGGAACGAGCGCAGGCTGGAACTGGCTATGGACGGCGACCGCTTCTTCGACCTGGTGCGTACAGGTCAGGCAGCCTCTAAGCTTTCGGGCTTCGTTGCCGGCAAGCACGAGGTGTTCCCTATCCCGCAAACGGAGATAACCATTACAGGCATCACACAAAACCCAGGCTACTAAACCTTAATTATTACAAATTATGAAGGCAATAAAATATTATTTAGGATTAACCCTGGTACTTGCCACAGCAGCTGGCTGTAAAAAGGATTATCTGGATACCTCGTTTGTTACCCAGGCCTCGGCCCCGGGCAAATTGAGCGTGCTTTACAACATTACGCAGGATAATACCGGACTGGTAACTATTATACCAAACGGCGAAGGCGTAACCAGCTACGACGTTTACTTTGGCGATGGCGGCGACACCTATGTTAAGGTTGCCGCAGGCAAAACCATCGACCATAAATATGCAGAAGGCGTTTACCAGGTAAAGTTGGTTGGCCACAATATTGGCGGCCAAACGGTGGAGTTTACCCAGCCACTCACGGTATCTTTCCGTGCGCCGGAGAACCTTACCCCGGCTATTAGCACCAGCGGCCTTACGGTTACCGTTGACGCGAAAGCCGATTACGAAACCATGTTCCATGTGTATTATGGTGACGAAGCGGGCACCGTTCCCGAGCCTTTCGACACCTTTATAGAAGGCCAGCCTGCTGCGCATACCTACAAAGCTGCAGGTACATACACCGTACGCATAGTGGCCCTGAGCGGTGGCGTGGCAACTACAAATGCTACCCGAACCATTAAGGTTGGCAAACAGATAGATCTGCCGCTAAGCTTCGACGACCCTAACTTTGATTATACGATGAGCGATTTTGGCGGTAACCAAAGCGGCGTAGTTGCCGACCCTGCAGACGCAGGCAATAAAGTGTTGAAAGTTACCAAACCGGGAGGTGCCGAAGTTTGGGCAGGTACTACTTTAGGTACAGGCCTCGGCTTTGCAACCAAAGTTGGTATCACTGCTGCTAACTCAAAAATGACAGCAAGGGTTTACTCTCCTGCCGCAGGCTTAACTATAAAATTGAAATTAGAGGACCATGCCAACGGCGCAAACTCTGTCGAAACAGATGTACTGACTACCAAAGTCAACCAATGGGAAACTTTAACATTCAATTTCAATAACAACTCGGCAGGCACGCCGGCTATAAACCCGGCATTTACTTACGATAAAGCCTCGATGTTCTTCGACTTCGGCACCGGCGGCAGCGGCAAAGTGTTTTATATGGATGACCTCCAAATGAGCGTGCCTATACAGCAAATAAGTTTGCCGGTAACGTTTGATGCAGCAAATACCGATTACACCGTTACCGATTTTGGCAACAACAGCACAGTAGATGCCGTTGACCCCGGCAATGCAGCCAATAAAGTTAAGAAGACCACCAAACAGGGCGGTGCCGAAGTTTGGGCGGGTACTACCATTGGTACACCGGCAGGCTTTGCAACCAAAGTGCCTATCACCGCCGCCTTTGCCCAGATGAGCCTACGTGTTTATTCGCCCGCAGCGGGCTTAACCATCAAATTAAAACTGGAAGATCATACCAACGGCGCAAAATCTGTTGAAACCGACGTGGTAACCACGGTAGCCAACGCATGGGAAACCTTAACGTTCAACTTCCTGAATAACTCCGCAGGTACGCCGGCCTTTAATGCTACCACCAATTACGATAAAGCCTCCGTGTTCTTCGACTTTGGCGTGGCCGGCTCGGGCAAGGTGTTCTATTGGGACGATCTTAAGTTAGTACCTGCGCCGGCATCGGTATTAGGTATCCCGCTCGATTTCCAATCGTCTACCCTGGCCTACGCCTTTACCGATTTTGAAGGTGGCAACGTTACCGTGGTAAACAACCCCGCTTCGGGCGGCATCAATACCAGCACCAAGGTGGCCAAAATGGTGAAAAATCCCGGCGCAACTTACGGCGGTAGCTTCATCACCCTGGATAACCCTATCGATTTCTCGACTAAGAAGACTGTCACGATGAAGGTATGGTCGCCAAGGGTTGGTGCTAAAGTGCTGTTGAAAGTGGAGAACCTAACCAACGGCGGTATCAGCTTCGAGAAAGAAGTATCTACTACAAAAGCCAACGAATGGGAAGTGCTCACGTTTGATTACAGCGCCATTAATACGGCAAACTCATATCAAAAAGTGGTGCTGATATTCGACAACGGTACGTCGGGCGATGGCTCGGCCAACTTCACTTTCTATTTTGATGATATAACCCTTAACTAAACAACAAATGAAAATCAATATAAGAATCATAACAGCAGCCTTTGTTGTGGCTGTTATCGCCGTGGTAAGCTGCAAAAAGCCGGAATACACCTTCGGCAAAATCCTCACTCCAACCGACGTAACGCTTACCACCCAAATTGAGGGCGTGGACGCAGCAAACCCTAACGGGGGCGGTACCGGCAATGTTAGTATCACTGCTGCTGCAACCAGCGCGGTTTCTTACAAGGTAGATTATGGCGATGGCAATGTGGAAATTGTACCAACCGGCAAGGTAACGCACAAGTACGCAAACCCGGGCACTACCGATTACACCGTTATTGTTAGCGCAATCGGTACCGGGGGCGTAACGTCTACTCTTTCTAAAAAGATAACCGTTTTTGTGGCCTTCGAAATTCCTTCAGAAATAATGCAGGATCTGACGAAGGGCGGCTCGCAAACATGGGTTACCGCCAAAGAAACGCCGGGCCATGTAGGTGTGGGACCAAATAACACCTATGCGTCTGACTATTACAGTGCCGACCCCAACCAGCGCGACCCTTGTTTGTACGACGACGAGATGACCTTTACCAAAAACGGCAGCAACATAACGCTAACCGTTAACAACAAAGGCCAGTCGTTCTCTATTGCGGCGGCAACCGCGTTCTACGGTGCATCAGGCGGCGACGGTTGCTACACTATCGATTTGGCGGCACCACGCAAGCTTACCTTCATGAATGCAACCTCTGGCTCTACTACCGCAAACTCTACCCGCATACAATTCGTAGTTCCGGGTAACGGGTTAATCAATTTTGGCACCGGCGGCAATACCTACGAGATACTGGCCATTACCCCAACCACCATTACCTTGCGTAACATCGGTATCGATGGGTTGGCATGGTATCAGAAATTTAAAGTTAAATAACCAACATATGAGACATTTACGCATATATATGATGATTGCACTTGTGGCCATAGCCGCAAGCTGCAGCAAAGACACCAACAAAACCGACCCTACCAAGCCGGCGGACATCCAGATCGCTACCGTACCGAGTACCGATAACAGCGGCAATGTAGCATTTACGGTTACGGCTACTAACGCGGCATCGTACGAGTTTGACTTTGGCAACGGCGTTTTCCAAACATCAACCACCGGCACCGTTACTTACAAGTATCCGGTTGCCGGCACCTACACTGTAAAGGTTACGGCAAAAAGCGCTTCGGGCTCGGTTACCACGCAAACGGCGCAGGTTACGGTGGGAGCCAGCCAGGCGCTGGTTTTTTCAGACGAGTTTGATAAACCCGGCGCACCGGATCCAGGCAAATGGGGTTACGATTTAGGCAACAACAGCGGTTGGGGCAATAACGAGTTGGAGTACTATACCAACCGTGCCGATAACGCTGTAGTGGCCGATGGCAAATTGAAAATCACCCTGAAGAAAGAAGCCTTCAGCGGGTTTAATTATACATCGGCACGCTTGCTTTCTAAAGGTAAGTTCAACTTCAAATACGGTCGTGTAGAGTTCAAGGCGAAACTGCCTGCCGGGGCCGGTACCTGGCCTGCCCTTTGGGCATTGGGCAGCAGTATTGATACCACCCCATGGCCTGCCTGCGGCGAGATAGATATCATGGAGCATGTTGGCAATCAGCAGAACAAAATATTTGCTACGCTGCACTACCCCGGCCATTCGGGCGGCAATGGCGTGGGCAATACCACCATGATACCAACCGCATCTACAGAGTTCCATGTGTACAGCTTAGACTGGAGCCCTACCGAAATGAAGTTTGCGGTTGATGGCGTGGTGTATCACACCTTTGCCAACACGGCAAGCACGCCGTTTAATGCCAACTTCTTCCTCATCATGAACGTGGCAATGGGCGGCAACTTCGGCGGTGCCGTAGATCCAAGCATTACCAGTGCAACCATGGAGGTTGAATACGTACGTGTTTACAGATAACAACATCAAAGGGGCACCCTTGCCGGGTGCCCCTTTTTTAAATCATAATCCCCTAACGAGTTTATGCTCACAAAAAAACATTTCATTGCTGCGGTAATAGCGGTGGCATCTGCCCTGCCCGGCCATACGCAAACAAAAAAAAACGCACCGGTAAAACCAACCGGCAAGGTCATCTTTTTCGATGATTTTGCGGGCAATAAGCTCGACCGCAGCAAGTGGACACCGATAGTCACCGGCTTTCATACCAATGGCGAATTGCAGGCTTATGTAGACTCTACCAACGTAATTTCCTTTGCAAGCGGCGCAGCGGCCCAAGGCGCTCACAATGGCGCACTGGTACTAAGCCCAAAGTATTCGCCGGGCTTTAAAACGTTCGACGGGCAAACCTTCGACTTCATTTCGGGCAGGATTACTACCATTAATAAGTTCGATTTTACCTATGGTACCGCTGAGGCCCGTATTAAAGTGGTAGCGGCAGATGGCCTTTGGCCTGCCTGGTGGATGCTGGGCTACCCCACCTGGCCGGCCGGCGGCGAAACCGACATCATGGAATTTATTGGCGAAGCCGACTGGGTGAGCGCAGCCGTGCACGGCCCCGGTTACAGCGGCGAAACCCCCTTTGTTAACCGCCAATACTTCAACAAAAGCAACGATGCTGCCCAATGGCATACCTATGCCGTTGATTGGGCACCCGAAAGCCTGGTGTTTAAATACGATGGCGTTACCATGTTCCGCGTAACTAAAACTATGGCCGAGCATTACGGCAAATGGATATTTACCGATAAGCAATATCTGCTGTTGAATTTTGCTGTTGGCGGTATCTATCCTTATAAAATAAACGGGCTTAAAAAGCCTTACTACGGCTTGTCAGAAAAAGCGCTCGGCCTCATCAAAACCAACAAAGCAAAAATGCTGGTAGACTGGGTGAGGGTTACCAAAAGGTAAGGACTAATCATTACGAATCAAACTACTACGAAAACCTTCGGCAATGCCGGAGGTTTTTTGTTTGATGCGAACAGCATATTGTTTGTACTTTAGTGCAACCAACATAACCCAATGAAAACATTAGCCGAATTTAAAGCATCATTGAATTCAGAACGCCCGGAGAGTGGCCTATCGGTGCAATTGAAAAGCCTGTGGTATGATGGTAAAGACGATTGGCACCAGGCGCATGCCCAGGTAGATCAGCTGAACGATAAGGCATCGGCCTGGGTGCATGCCTACCTGCACCGTAAAGAAGGCGACATCTGGAATGCCGACTACTGGTACAGCAAAGCAGGCAAGGTACGACCGAATGTATCTTTAGAAGAAGAGTGGGAAGCTTTGGTTGTGGCATTTATTTGATTGAAGAATGGCGGCCTTGGAGCGAAAGCTATGTCAATTAATAGTCAGCACCGTTTAAACAGATAAATAATTCCAGAGGCTTGCAACCCTATACCCTCCATATAACCCTCTATGATGCGGCCTTCTTTGGGCTGCTATCCATCGGCTTTGCCTTAATCGCACTTTTGTGGTTCACTCGTAAAGCCAACCAGGCCGCCAATCGCTTTTTAGCCGGGGCGTTGGCTGTTGCTGTATTATGGATAGCCCGGATATTGACAGCAGACACCGGGCTTGTTGTTTGGAGCCGCTTGCCCATGCAATTTTCGCTGGCGCTTGGGCCGCTGATTTATTTCTATGTGTTAACCACTATCCGGCCGGGCTATCAATTCCGGCGGATGGGTTTGCTGCATTTTAGCCCCTTGTTATTGGAGCTATGCGCACAGGTTTTACCGTTTGCAGAGAGCTTAAAAACAGTAAGGTTGGTCCTTAATGTATTGGCATTCGTTTCCGTTTTGACATATCTATATTTATGCCGAAACACTATAGATAATTTCTATACGCAAAAATTATTCAACAACGGCGACCGTTACCGGCACGGCTTGCGGTGGCTCCGTAGCTTGATTACGGTTTTCGGCTCGCTGTGGCTATTGTGGGTTCCCCTCGCAGCAGCAGATTATTTTTGGTACGGCAATCGCTTAGGCACACCCGCTTATTATCCTATATACCTGCTTTTGATGGCCATGCTCATCTGGATGGCGGCAAGGACATTCATTGTGCCAGAACTCGGCGCGGCGGCAGAAACCGCATCTTTAGCGAAACCCCTGTTACCCAACGAACTCAAAGAAAAAGGCATCTGGTTAAAACACCAGGTTAAACAAAACCAATACCACCTGAACCCCGATTTAAGTTTAAGCTCCCTTGCCGAAAAGCTGGGACTGCACACGCACGAGGTATCACGTATATTGAATACCGTACTCAAAAAAAGCTTCAACGATTTTATTAATGAGTACCGGGTGCAGTCCGCCGCCCGTATGATGCAGGATGCTGCTTATGACCATATCACCCTGCTGGGTATCGCATATGAGTCAGGCTTCAACTCGCAAAGCAGTTTCAATCGTATTTTTAAACAACTGACGGGCAAAAGTCCGCAGGAATACAAAAACAGCCTTAAAAAAGAGCAGCCATCTTATAACTTGGGCAGTCGCCCCGCATTTGCGCCGGTAATTTTGAATCGTGATAGCCCTGCTAAATGGGCTTACGATAAACTTACCCGCAATTATATGATCAGGAATTATTTAAAAATAGCGAAGCGCAACCTGCTGCACAATAAGAGCTATGCCGCCATCAACATTACCGGCCTGGCCGTGGGCATTGCCGTTTGTTTGGTCATCTTTATCATCATCCAATACCAAACCAGCTTCGATAATTTCCATGCTAAGAAAAACCGTATCTACCGCCTGCTTACCGAATACCACTACGCGGAAACCGGCACTATATCTTACGGAAAAGACCTTGCCTTCCCGATACCCAAGGGACTAAAGACGGAGTTCCCGCAGATAGAAGTCGCCCCCATTTTTGCCAGCCAGAACGATCACCTGATCATACCCGATAGCAACGGCAGCCCGAAAAAGATATTCAAAGAACAAAGGGGGCTGTTTATTACTTCGCCCTCTTTCTTTAAAATATTCGACTTCCCCTTACTTGCAGGTTCGTACGCATCGCTAAACGACCCGAATAACATATTCCTCACCAAAGAAACCGCCGAAAAATACTTTGGCGACTGGAAAACGGCGATGGGCAAAACCATGAAGATACAGGTGGGCGGCTATATGTTCGAGCACGGCATCGATGTAGTAAGGGTGTCGGGTATACTGGCAAGTATCCCCGCAAATTCCGATTTTCAGCTGAAAGTGGTGGTTAGCTACGGCACGGCATTTACCGGAGATTATCTATCCCAAAACACCGATTGGGACGAAACCGTAATCGATTATGGCTGCTACGTTATGCTGCCGCCCAACACCACGGCCAGCAGCTTTAACGAACAATTGAAGGCCTACTCGCGAAAGGTAGGATCGCCGGATAATAAAGACAGCCATATTGTACAACCACTAAGCGCCGTGCATTATGATACGCAGGTAGGCAATTACAACAATAAAACCATCAGCCGCAGCCTGCTCAATGTGCTGTGGCTCATTGCGGGTTTCATCCTGTTGATTGCCTGCGTAAACTTTATCAACCTCTCCACCGCGCAAGCCGTTAACCGGGCAAAAGAGGTTGGCGTGCGCAAAGTTTTAGGCAGCAGCAAAGGCCAGTTGCAGGCGCAGTTCATCGTAGAAACCTTCCTGATTGTGATGGGTGCGGTGCTGCTTGCAGTGGTCGTCGCGATTTTCGCGCTGCCCTCGGTGGGCCGCCTGCTGGACCTTTCGCTCTCGTTCAACATGTTCAGCAATCCGGCGATAATCATCTTCTTGTTGGGCGTACTCATTATCGTAACAGCCCTCGCCGGGTTTTATCCGGCTATCGTTTTGTCGCGTTTCAATCCTGTAAATGCTTTAAAGAGTAAACTTAGCAGCAACCCCGCAAAGGGTATCTCGTTGCGGCGAGGGCTGGTGGTGGGCCAGTTCGTCATCGCGCAGGCGCTGATTATCGGCACCTTCGTCATTGTTAAACAAATGGATTATTTCATGAACCAGCCTTTAGGCTTTGATAAGGAAGCGGTAATCAATGCTCCCTTCCGGGTGGATAGCGCAAGTATGAGCAAAATGGAATATGTCAAGAACCGGTTATTGGCATTGAATAATGTAAAAGCGGTAACCTTTAGTTCCAACACACCTATCGAAAATGGCGACGATACCTGGAGCGCCATCAAGTACGACCATGCGCAAAAAGAATCGGGTTTTAAAGCCATCACCAAATTTGCCGACGATGACTACGTGCGCACTTATAAATTAACCCTGATAGCAGGACGGGATTTAAAACCGTCCGGCATGACGCGCGAATTCCTGGTCAACGAGTCGCTGCTGAAAAGCCTCGGCATCAAAAACCCGGAAGATATCCTGAATAAGCAAATCAGCATCTGGGGCGACCGCATCACCTGCCCCGTAGTTGGCGTGGTAAAAGATTTTAACGACCGCTCTTTCCGCGACAAGCTCGCACCCTTGTTGATTACCACCAACGGCACCATGTATAACCAGGCCGGCATAAAACTGGCATCCGGTAACCTCCCCGCTACCATCGAGTCGGTTAAAGAAATATGGGAGCAAACCTTCCCCGATATGGTTTTTGAATACAAGTTCCTCGATGAAAAGATCGGGAACTTTTACAAACAGGAAAACCAGCTATCGCAGCTGTACAAGCTATTTTCCGCCATCGCCATATTCCTCAGCTGCCTTGGCTTATATGGCCTGGCATCGTTCATGGCGGTACAACGTATAAAAGAAGTAGGCATCCGAAAGGTGCTTGGTGCATCCGCAGGCAGTATCGTTTATCTGTTTTCGAAGGAATTTATCATCCTTATTGCCATTGCCTTTACCATTGCCGCGCCTGTTGCCTGGTATTACATGCACCAATGGCTGCAGGATTATGTGTACCGCATCAACATCAGCTGGTGGTTGTTTGCAGCGGGCGGGCTTGCAGCTATTATCATTGCGCTGGCAACTATCAGTTTTCAGGCGGTAAAAGCAGCAATGGCCAACCCGGTGAAGAGCCTCAGGAGCGAATAAACGCCTTAAACGCTGACCTTATAAACTGACGTTCGGCAAACCATGCTCAATGTATTAATCGTTATTTTTGCAGCCATAAAACGTTAAACGATGTCGATAACTACCGAAGACGAAAAAGTTGGCATGCAGCAGGCCAGCGATGCAGTAGCCATTACGCTGCGCAAGATGCGCGAATACGCCAAACCGGGCATCTCCACCAAAGAACTCGACGATTACGGCGGCGAATTGCTGGCGCAGATGGGCGCGAATTCGGCCCCTAAATTAACTTATGGTTTCCCCGGCTATACCTGCATCTGCGTTAACGAAGAAGCCGCGCACGGCATGCCCTCGGCAGATAAGATACTGCAGGAAGGCGACCTGGTCAACATCGACGTATCGGCAGAGCTGAACAGCTACTGGGCCGATAACGGCGGCTCCTTCGTACTTGGCGAAGACATCCATGGCCATGGCAAACTGGTACAAGCATCTAAAGACATCCTGAAAAAAGCTATCGACAACATTAGAGGCGGCGTGAGGATTTCGGAGATTGGCCGTTTGATAGAAACAGAAGCCAAAAAAGCCGGCTACACCGTTATCAAAAACCTTACAGGGCATGGCGTTGGCCGCAGCCTGCACGAAGAACCTCACGAAATTGCCAACTACTGCGATAAGTATAACACCACCCGTTTCCGCAAAAATTCGGTGGTGGCGATAGAAACCTTCATTGCCACCAAATCTACCATTGCCGAAACCCAGGCCGACGGCTGGACCCTTAGCGGCAACAAAGGCGGCTTTGTGGCCCAGCACGAGCACACCATTTTGGTAACTGGCGGCCAGCCAGTAATATTTACTGGGCAGAACGGTATTTGGGATTGAGATTCAAAGGTAGGCTTGCCTATAAAAAGCCATCAAAAACCCGTCATTGAGGAACGAAGCAATCTCCCGGAAAGCAGAGCGGCTTTGCAAAGCGCCTTGTCCTGCGTAGAGATTGCTTCGTGCCTCGCAATGACGACTCTTTTATTTATTTTTAACCCTTATCGCATTACTTCCGTTCAATTTATCAGCTAAAAGTTTCATATAAAAACCACCTACAACGCTGCGGGCCTTGAAGTTATCGCGGATGCCGGTGTTAGAGTCGTAAAAATCATTGAGCGGTACCCGCGATTCGGTTTCTATGGCATGCCTGTACACCGGTTTTACAAGGGCCTCAAACTCCGCGCGGGTTGGCGCGAAGGTGGCTGTCCACAATATCCAGTCGTTTTTGGTGTAGGCTTCGCGGCTATCCAGTGGTATGCCGAATTTGTTTTGCTTGGTTAGGTAGTACTTCGTTTCTGTATCATAAACCCGCTGCGGGAACAGGTTCAGCTTCAAAACCTTGTCCCAAACCAGGTTGTACTTCTGGCTCCAGGTGGCTTTGTTATCGAAGGTAAGCGCGTAGTGGTCACCGGCATCTGCCATGCTTATCCATTTGGGCACCATGCTTTCGGCAATAGCCCTGTATTTTTTTGCGGTATCGGCATAGCCCAGGGTTTGCGCCATTTGCGCGTAGCAGGCAATACCTACAATAGCCTTTACCGAAAGGTTGGCGTTGCGGGCCAGGTGACCGGCAAAGTCATCGGTACACAATTGCGTTTTAGGGTCCAGGCCTTCCCTTACCAGGTAATCAACCCAGGTGCTCAGGGTTTTCCAATGCTTTTGAGCAAATTGGGCATTACCCTGCGCTTTGGCTATAGCCGCGGTCAGGATAATCATATTACCCGATTCTTCCACCGGCATTGGCTCACCGTAGGTTTGGCCGTTGGCCAGCGGGTAGGTACCCAAATCGTGCGCGGCCCATGGATGCGGGTATTTACCGCTCTCGCTGAAGTAAAAGATACCATTCAGCATCCCTTGCAGTAATTTAGGATTGTAAATGAGGTAAAGCGGTGCCGATGGATAGGTAACATCCACCGTGTTGATGAAACCGCCGCTGTTGTTCTCTTTAGATAGCCACAGTATTTCGCCCTTGGGGCTTTTTACCAGTGTATGCGCCGCTATGCTCTGGCGATAAGCCAATACGCATAGGTGCGCATAATCTTTCCCGCCCGATTTTAATGCTGCCGCATAAACCTCTTTATTAAAGGCCGCGCATTGCAGCATCACTTTTTTGTATTCGTTAAACGCGCCGGTGAGCCGGCCATCCATGGTTGCCTTACCCGATGCGTTCCACCATGGGCGCAGGTTGTTTTTAAAGTATTGTACCGAGTATATCTCGTCGTAACCCAGTTCCACAAAACGCTCTACAGCGCTTTTGCCAACCGCGCCGAAAGGGATAACCGTATTCAGCGATAAAGATTTGCCGGTAGATACAGTCGACGCCGTCGCACCATTCCTGAAGGCATCTACAGCGTTGCTGCCCGTAGTAATGAACTGTACCGCGCCGCCTGTTTTAGGTGCAGCAACGTAAAAGTAACCCCAATCTATCCGCATATCGTCAGCGCCTTTCCCCAATATCGCTTGCTCTACCGTACCAACTTTAAGTACCGACAAAGCTGCCGTAGCATACTTTTTCGCCGCTACCTGCTGCGACGGGCGGAACACCGCAATATCCGACGAAGCACCCAGGAACACTTTCACCTGGTGTGTTTTACCATCGTTCGCCGCTACACTGTAGGTGACATAAGATACCGGGCGCGATGACAAGCTAAGGTCTCTTATCAGCAATGGCGAGGTGAACGTGAGCTTTAAATCAACCTTGCCGCAGGTAAAATTATAGATGGTTTGGGTGGCGGTAACCTCAACATTCTTCTGGTCGGCTAATTGTACTTTGGCGCCTTTTTCCTTCAACTTATCCGCCAGGCCGAAATCAAGGAAGCGGCCGCCGGCTGTATTGGCCAGGTGGATAGCGATGATATTATCACCCGCTTTCAGGTCATCCTTGCTGACCGCATAATATTGCAGCGTGCTTGTCCAGCCCGTTTTGGTATAGATTTTCTTCCCGTTAAGGTATAGTTCGATATTATCATCGTGGTCGATCTTCAAAAACAACTCGTTGATGCTGGCCACATCGGCAACGCTGAAAGCCCTTCTCACCCAAATATTGTCAGTTTTCCAAAGCGTTTTTACCGTGCTTGGGTTATCGCCAAGCGGCATGGCAGCGGTTTTCCAGTCGCCGGCCGCGTAAGCTGCGGAGGTCCAATCGCCCTGCGGAGCGGTTTCAGTATATTTAACGCTATACGGCGTTTCGTCTGATGTGCCCAGCACCGGCTGGTATTTTACTTCTTCCTTGCCCAGAAAACGGTAGATATTACCATCCACATTAATTAGTCCCAACAGCGAATGATCCGAACCGGTCCAGTGGGTGGTGGTAGATGCATTCAGCTGGTCGGTATTACTCCAGATGCTGAAGTTTGGGTTATGCGTAATGAGCGGGTATGAAGGGGCTTTCCTGTCCTGCGCCTGAATTTGGCCAATAGCTAAGGAAAACGCCAGCAGGCCGAGGCATTTTAATTTGTTAGATAGATTCATCGTAAAAGCAGTCTATAATTGAGTGGGTAAAAATACCCTACGGGATTTGCATCACGCCGCTTTTTCGTATCAAGTTTTCGACTATTCGTATCAATTACATCCTGAACTTGCATATATGCCGTGTAAGCTACGCGATACTTACGATTTACGGGGCAGCTTAAATCATGGTCAATTTTGCCTTCCCCCATTTCATTATGCGGCCCCACCTCCCTATATTGCATGCATGACTGATTATAAACAGGAAGCTGCAAAAGCAGCCTTAGCACACATAAAACCAGGCCAAACCATTGGGCTGGGCGCAGGTGCAACCATTGCATATTTGGTTGATATGCTGGCAGCTGACAGCGCGCTCGCGGGGTCGCTAACCTTCGCATCCTCCTCCTTTAAAACGACAGGCCTATTGGCAGGGCAAGGCCTCAGCCTTAAATCGCCTGGTTATTTGGACCATCTTGATATTTATTTCGATGGCTGCGACCAGTTCGATACACAGCTGACCGCCCTGAAAAGTGGCGGCGGCATCCACGCTACCGAAAAGATACTGGCCTCAATGGCCGATGAGTTCATTCTGCTGGGCGATACCTCAAAATTCAGCGAGAAGTTGAGCACCAAATATCCGCTGGTGATAGAGGTATTGCCTACAGCGCTGCAAATTGTGTTGAAAACCCTTAAGGATGAGTTTTCACCTGCGGCGCTAAACCTGCGCATGAGTACCCAAAAAGACGGTGCCCTTATTTCTGATAACGGCAATTTACTGGTTGATATTTACTTTAACGAATTACCGGCACTGAGCGAACTGAACACAAGGGTTAAAATGATACCGGGGATAGTTGAGCACTCCTTATTCTACCGCATGGCATCTAAAGCGCTTATTGCCGGGCCGGATGGGGTATCTGTCGTCATCCCACGGCATGCGCGATAATAAAAAAAAGCGCGTTGCCATCCATTAACGATTGCCAACGCGCCTTGGTTTAGGTTGTTTTACTTGTTATTTTACTTGCAGTTCTTTACCTGCTATATCTTCCCAGCGGTAATAGTGGAAGGTTTTATCGTTGCTCATCACCACGAATAACCCGTGTTTGAAGTTCCCGTCAAGGGGAACGTTCACCACGTCAGAGCCATCGCTTTGCGTGGCAGCAACATTCACCACCTTCAGCAGCTTATGCTCAAACGGATTTTGCGCTGTACCTTCGCGACTAAACACCTGGAAACGGTTAGCCCCCTGGTCTGATACCTGGATGTATCCCGTAGAATCCGTCAGCTTATAAATCGATATACCCTCATGGTCGGCAGCGAAACCGCTGGTACCGAATATGGCCAGCTGCGCGTCGCCCTTCTCCGGGTCGGCGTAGTATTGCCTTACCCCTGTCTGCTCGTCGGAATAATAGATGTAGCCCAGCTCGTTATCAACCGCTATGGCTTCTATCTCTTTTTTGCCGCTATAGGTACCAAACTTGCGCACCAGCGTGGCTTTCACATGCCCGCTGCCGTCGTCGCCCAGTAAATATTGCCAGAGGTAACCGCCGGTTGTGGGTCCGTTTTTACGGCCGGCTATGGCATACATACGGCCATCTTTGGCGGTGTAGATAGATATCCCCATTAAATCGCGGTATTCGAAACCTGTCTCGCCCTCGAATATCTCAATGCCGCCATTATCCACCGGCTGCATATCGGGCAATGAAAATATCCGCAACTTATGCGTCATGCGTTCGCTGGCTATTACAATGTCGGTTGCTTTGCCATTCAGCATCAGGCCGTAGGCAAGGTCTACATTGTTTGGGCGTTTTAAACCCCTTACCACTTTGCTTTGCACAATTTTGCCATGCAAATCAAAAACGTACAGCGCGCCGTCTTCATTTTTATCGGTACCTATCACCAGGCTTTTGGCAGGGTCGGCAGGGTTTACCCAAATGGCGGGGTCGTCGGTATCGTATTTTACGGGCTCGGTTACAAAAAGAGGTTTTACTATCGCGGCATCGCCGTTTTGCGTTTTGGGTTTCATGGGTTGCCCGCACGCTCCGCTGCAAACCAGCAGGAGTGGCAGAACCCTATTCAAAAACTTAACACTCATGCTTATAATTTTGTGCCGTATGCGCCTACGAATACTGCCGGCTCCGGCGATACATAGGTAATACCGTTAGCCATGGTGATGCCACCTTTATGGTGACGGGTAAAAGCGGTAGTCCCCTTAGTAAGCGCAGGTGAAATACCCTGCAAATGGAAATCCCAGGCGGTGTTAAAATCAGGACTGGTAACCGGGTTATCCAAGGGGAAGTTTACAAACTTAGGGTCGTTCTCACCGGCTGTGGTGCCTCTTACATCGTTAGTGCCGGCGATCACGTCATTCTTACCTGGCTGGAACTGGTTAACAGTAGTTTGGTCGAAACCATAGTACCAGTTGTTGCTGTATTTAGAACGCGCGTCCTCAGGCTTCTTCGGGTCGCGTTTTACGCCGAAACGGGTATTGGCAAACAGGTTATTGTACAAATCGGCACGCACGGTAGCTTCCAACCACACCGAACCGCCTTTTGCGGTAGGCCTTCTCCAACCGGTGTTTACCATGGTGTTGTTGTAGGCAATGATATACGCCTGCGGGGTACGGTCGCCGACGTTAGATAATTTGAGCGCGTTTGTATTGGTACTATAAACCAGGTTATAGGCAACATCGGCCAAACATCCCGATTTAAAGTTCATGGCATCGCCGCCAGTAACACCGGTGGTGTAAAACACGTTGTTGGCAAAAATAATCTTGCCGCCTTCGATGTAAGTACAATCTTCCTGCAGGTTGCGGAAGATGCTGTTCTGTACCACCAGCCTGCCGTTTACATTAGAAAACCACAAGGCGGGCAGGTTTTCGCCTGCAACCGCTTTATAAAGGCCCATTTTTACCGATGTAGAAGCATCAGAAGTGGTTGCGCCGCCGTATTCAATGATGGTATGGTCAAGCACCAGTTCGGCGCAGCTTGGTGCCGCCAATATGCCGCCCCAAAGCTTACCGAATTTCTTGGCCGGGGTTTTATACAATTCGTTCACTGTGAACCTTACCGGGTTCTCAGCAGTACCTAATGAGTACAGGTTGCCTTTTACCACAATCTCTGGCTTGGTAAGTGTATCCATCAACACGGTTACACCTTCTTCGATGGTAAGCGATTTACCCTCCGGGATGATGATATCGCCCTTGATAACCTGTGTACTGCCCCTTTGCCACACACCCGATACTTCGCCTATGGCAGAACCGTCCGCCGGCGTAGTATCAACATCTATGTTGGCCTTTTCGCAGCTACTGAACATCAGGGCCGATGCTGCAAATGCTGCTATAATCAGTTTAAATTTCATATCGATATATTTTTATTTTGATGTAAATATTAGTTGAATTTATACCTCAGGCCCAGCAAATAAGTTTGGCCATAGTAATCGCTGCGGATAATGGTGCGGCCGTTTGATACGATGTCTTCCTTCAGCCTGTCGTTCTCGGGGTTGGTTCCTTTTATGAACAGCTTGGTTGGCGTATTAAGCAAGTTGCCCGCTTTTATGAATACGCTCATGCCGCTCCTGAACCTTTTCTCGGCCGATGCATCCATCTGGATGAAGCCTTGCTGCCACAGGTCATTATTGAGGAACTGCGATACAGTATTGATGCGCGGGCCTGTGTAAGCGCCTGCAACCTGTATATCCCAGCCTTTCTTGGTGTCTTTATACAATAAGGACATATTGGCGATGTGCTCCGACTGGCCATACAAGGGGCGCGATTGGTTTACCAAAAACGCTTCAATATCGCCAGAAGTGGCATTTATGCGCCTTGATGTTTTTGGCGTGGTAATGCGCGAATGGGTGTAGGTATAGTTGGCCTTGATGCCGATTTTATTAAAGAACTTGATATAATCAACCTCGGCACCATAGTTTTTAGCGGTACCGAAGTTGCCCGGGCTGTAGTAGATATCCTGGCCGCGAACCGCGTCTGCCTGGAAAGTGTACTCGATAGGGTCTTTGATGTTTTTGTAGAAAGCACCAACCAACAACTGCTCGGATGCACCAGGGAACAACTCGTAGCGCAAATCGAAGTTATCGGCCAGGGCGCGTTTCAGGTTCGGGTTACCGCGTTCCTGGTATTCCTCGTTTACTACCTTGCCGGGTACAATCTCATAAAAACCAGGGCGGTTAAGCGCCTTGTAGTACGAAGCGTGCAACTGCGATTTATCGGTTAAATGGTATTTCAAAGTTAAGCTTGGCAATACATCGGTATATACCTGGCTACCTTTAGGGTTGGTTTCGCCGGCCGGGAACAACAGGTTGTAGCCCTGATTAGTATGCTCTACCCTGGCACCGCCTATTACATCGAGGTTGTTGGTGGTAAACTTGAACATACCGTAACCCGCGCTTATTTTCTCCGAAGCATCGTAAGTAAGCGGGTTGCTTACTGCCCCTGTTGGGTTGCTTACTACCAGGCTAAGATCGGTGTAGCTGTTAAAATCAACGCCATATAGCAGACCTGCGTTAGCAGCAGTTGGCGCAAGGGTGTAGTTGTTGAAGAAGCTGCTGCGTTGCTTATCGCGGTAAAGGCCGCCCACGGTAAAGTCTACCTTTACGCCGCCTATTGGTGCGGTGTAAGTAAGGTCTAAATAACCCGCTTTGTCTTCGTCGGTATTACGTTCCCAGCGGCGGTTTACAGGTGAGGTGTTCACCAGCGAAGTGCGTTTATCCACGAAATCCTGGCGAAGGCCGTTCAGGCTGATGGTGGTATTATCGGGCACCTCGTTCTGCGCGGTTGAGTAAACTGCCGACCATTGTATCTTAAACCTATCGCCAAAGAGTTTGTGATCGCCATGCAGGGTGCTGTTGTATATCTTCTGCTCGGTTAAGCGGCTGCGGGTATCGTACGTCAGCTCGGCGTTGCCTGCTGTCGGGTCGTAAACGCCGTTGTAAGATGTGCCTACCGCATCGCGCAGTTGCTGGTTCTTCAGATCTACGAATACGTTGTATAAGCTCAGCTTGTTGTTTTTATCGAAGGCGTAATCAACCTTACCGTGCAGGCCCAGGCGGGTTTGCTGTTCTGAATATTGACGATAGCTTTTGCTGGTGATAACTGCGTAAGCATCGGTGCCGTTTACTGCCGAATTATAGAACGTGCTGTTGCTACCGCGGTAGGTATTCTGGTAACTACCTGCAACAATAACGCCTAGCTTGCTATCGAAGAAACGCTGGCCTAAAGATAAGCTACCAATAACGTTAGGGGCAGGCTTTTTGGAAGTATAGTCCAAAGTGCCTTTGGCAAAATCGGCCTGGGTAGCGGTGTAGGTGCGGCCATGCAGTTCATACGGCGACTTGCGGCTGATGCCCGAAGCGTCGAAGCTGGTAAAATCGCGATCGAAAAACAACTGGCTGTAACCTGTAGCAATGTTGGCGTTCACCTGGAAATGATCCGGCGCGTTCTTCATCACCATGTTAACAGAACCGCCTATGGCATCGCCCTCTAAGTTTGGGGTAAGGGTTTTGTAAACCTCGAGCCTGTCCAGCAGGTCTGCCGGGAATAGATCCAGCGGAACATAGCGGTATTTGTTATCGGGGCTTGGTATCTTCACGCCGTTTACCAGCGTGTAGTTGTATCGTTTATCCATACCGCGTAAAATGGCGTACTGGCCATCACCGTTGCTGTTACGCTCTACCGATATACCCGATACACGCTGGATAACGTTTGCCACGGTTAAATCGGGCGATATTTCGATAGCCCGGCCCGAAACGATGTTCATTACCTGGGTCGCGTTCTGTTCAATGCGACGGGCATCGCGATCGTTTGAGCCGGCGGTGGTAGCCCTTACAACAACCTCGCCTAAATCCTTAGAAGCAGATTCCATGTAGATTTTCACATGGGGCTCATCTTTGCCTACCACTATTTGCTGTACCACGGTTTGGTAAGTGATGTAAGATATGCGGAGGGTGGCCGGACCAGCCTCCACATCCTTTATTTCGAAGGAGCCATCCAGCCCGGTGCTGGTAGCCTTGCCTGTTTTCTCAAGCACTACGGTAGCGCCTACCAGGGCCTCGCCCGACTTCTTGTCGTAAACATGGCCTTTTATTTTAGCTGCGTTCGCAATTGCTGCGCAAAAAAGGAACGGAATAAAAAGGTATAAAAGTTTATTCATTTTCGATACGTTTTGTACAAATTGTTGACTCTGTTTTTGGATGTTGCAAAGTTGGACTACGGGCATCGATTAAAAAAATTCTGAGGGTTACAGAAAGGTAACAGCGTTACAAGAGGTGTAAACACAAAAGCAACAATAGTATATAAATATTTGATAATCAATTATTTAATACAAATAAAAACCTCCATTATCATTACATTACCGTTACATTAACTTAATGTTAAGCACCGCGCATTGAGTTAATATAGATTGCAGGGAGAGGTTTTTGTAACGCTGTTACAAAGATTGGATAAAGGCGGTGAGGTTGTCGCCCTGGCCTATGTTGAGCTTTTTACGAAGCCTGTAACGCGATACACGCAGGCTATCGGTAGAAATCCCCAGCAGCGTGGCTATATCCTCGGAGCTAAGGTTAATGCGCAGCAGGGCTATTAGCCGCATATCGGCAGAGGTGAGTTCGCTGCTGTATTGTTTGATGTTCTCAAAAAACTGCTGGTGCACCTGTTCAAAAGCGGTGTTGAATTCTTTCCAGTGCTGCTCGTGGTTAAAGCTGTCGTTTATCTGCAGGATGATTTGCTGCATCTGCTTTTTCTGGTCGCGCTTATCTTCTTTTACCATGGCCTGCAGGGTGCCGCGCATCTGCTCCAACAGTTGGTTGTTGCGGATAAGATTGAGCGTATGGCCCGATAGTTCTCGGCCTTTTAGTTCGAGCTGCTGTTTGAGGCTTTCCTCTTCCAGTCGTTGATTTTCGAGCTGCAGCTGCATCACCCGGTGCTCAGCCTCTTTTTGCCGGGCGAGAGCATGCTGGTCTTTTATCTTTAGCCGCTGCCTGCTGAACACCACTACACCCAAAGCCACCAGCAAAACCACCACAATAATCCCGGCTACGGTAATGATGTAATTTACCTTACGGATATTATTGAGCCGGGTAATCTCGTTGCTCTTCTTATCCATATCAAACAGCACCTGCAAAAAGGCGGTTTGGTTTACACCCTCCCTCGAGTAAATTTCCAGCGAATACTTACGGCTCAACTCGGCATAATAAAAGGCGCTATCCATTCGGTTCATCAATTGATAGGCCTTGCCCAGGTCTTTGGTAGAGGATGCCAGCTGGTAAGTATTCCCCGTTTTTTGGGCAAGGGCCATGGCTTTCCGCGTTTGGATAATACTTTCGGCATAATGGCCGGTTTTGCGCAGGATATCGCCCAGATTATTTACTACTTCTATGGAGGCAACCTCGTTATTCTCTTCCTTGTACAGCTGCAGCGATTTATTGAAGCTGGCGTAGGCCGAATCGTACTTAGCCAAATCCTCGTAAATACTGCCGAGGTTTTCGTATATCTTGGCTGCACCTTTTTTGTAATTGGCGCGGGTATAGTTCTTAAGGGCGAGATTCTGGTAATAAAAGGCACTATCGTAACGGTGCTGTTTTTCGTACAGGTGCCCTATGTTGCCCAAAATACCCGCCTGGCCTACCAGGTTATTGTTTCGCCTGTATATGGCCAGCGCCTTATTGTACATAGCGCGCGACCTGCCCAGTTGCTTATTGTAGTAATAGAACACGCCCATCTGGCCAAGATTGGCGGCTTGTAGGTCGGGGTGATTGTCACTGCTGAAGATCTTATCAGCGTGTAGGTAATATTCCAAAGCCTGTGCATAATGGCCCTGGTTATAACAAATTTGCCCCATTTGCTGCATGCACATGCCTTCGGTAAGGCCGTCTTTGCGTTCTACCGCCCGTGCGGAGATTTTCCTGAGGATAATGAGTGCCGAATCGGGGTGCTGCTGACTTATCTGGGCGGCAGCCGCTATTTCCTTGTCTTGCGCGTACACCATACCGCAAAGCATAACGCTGATGACGAAGGCCAGGGTACGGACTGATTTAAGCAACATGGGTACGGTATAACGCTAAACTAAGGGCTCAACAAATAAACTAAAATACTATTAATTTATCGTTAAAACATCTGTTGCGCAAACCATGTATAAAAACGAAGAAAACCGGAGAAAAATCGCCGGTTTTCTTTAAATTTCTTAAGGATTTAGTAGGTTTTACTTTGTCACGGTTTTTATGGCATCGCCTACCTCATGGCCGGCGTTGGCTTTAAAGTCGAGACCGAGTAGCTGGGCCATGGTTTGGGCCAATTGCTTGTGGTAAGTAGTGCCGGTAAGCACTTCACCATTAGCTGGCGTATCCGGACCAATAACAGCGAACCAGGTTTGCTCAGCACCCACCACACCCGAGCCATGGTGGCGCCAGCTATCCAACTGCTCATAACCGCGGCCATGATCGCAGGTTATGATGAGGGTGGTGTTGTTTTTGTAGAAAGGGTCGGCTTGTACCATTTCCCAGAGGCTTTTGATGAAGCCGTCTTCCTGTTTCGCCATCTCCAGGTACGATTTGTAGTTGCCATTGTGGGCCATATCATCTGTTTCGTCGAAGGCCATGAACAATACGCGCGGCTTGTACTGTTTAAGGTATTCCCTGCTGTACTCATACGTAACAAAGTCAGACCGGGTACTGTCGTTTACATAATGCGGCACGTTTTGCTGCAGCTCGTTCAGGTATTTTAAACGGTCGTTAGCATCGGCATTCTTCAGGCCTGAATAACCCGAGTACACCGGCAAGCCCGAGCGATTCACGTTCAGTATCTGCGGGAAACGCTCCCATGATGAGAAAGCGATTACCTTGCCCTCGAAACCCTTTTGCCTGTTGATGTATTCCAGCACGTTCATGTTAGGGTTCACTATAGGGTCGTTGGTGTTCATGCGCACATCGGGGAAACCGGTAAAGATTTCGTTATATCCCGGGTACGAAAATTTATAGGGGTTGGCTATCTCGTCTTTACCGCCTGCATCCCTATCTCCGTAAAGTTGGCCCTGCTTTGCTATGGTGCTCCATAAAAACGGGAACAATATGGCCCTGCGCTCCTGTGGGGTTGCGGCCCAATATCTTTTCTTTACATCCTCCTTATCATTAGTGAATTTGGAGTTGATGAGCGCCGAATCGGCACCTCGGTAAACCTCCTGCCAACGCATGCCATCGAGCGTTACAATGATGAGGTTCTTGGTTTTTTGCTGCGCCATGGCCGGCGATACGGCCAAAGCCGCCAGCAATACAAATAATAGCTTTTTCATGATATTTTTTTTTAAACAGGCAAAGCAGTTATTGCTAACTGCCTTGCTGTATTGTATATGGGTTAGGGGTAAATTATTTAAGTATCCACAAGGCCTGGTAGATATCGTCCTTACCGCCAAACTGGCTTTGCACTGCTGCATTGTAGTTGGTTGCATTGGCCGTACGCTCGTTAGCCGGGTACTGGTAACGCACCGGGATAACGCCGCCATCGGTATTGCCGGGGCCGATATCGAACGCCGGGATGCCGGTACGGCGCCATTGGTAATAAGCTTCCTGACCAGAGTTACGGGCAAATGCCAGGTACTTCTGCGTTAAGATTTGCTTAAGGCCATCAGCAGTGTTGCCTGCATATTTAACAGCGGCCTGGTTGTAATAGGTAGCGTAGCTAAAAGTGACAGGGTACGATACATCGTCGCCAAGCAAACCACCGCTTTTTTGGAAAGTAACGGTGTTAGCGCCATCGTTTACGCCGTAGAAGCCAAAATCGGTATAGATACCGTTTTTGTACCATGCTTCGGCATCGCCGGTAACCCAGCCCTGATTAATAGCTTCTGCAATGTTAAAGCACATTTCGGGGTAGCCAACAATAAAAGTGTTCTCGCCGGTTAGGGTTTCGTAATAACGGTGACGGCCTATCAATGATATTTTTCCTGCCTGTACCAGGTTAGCCATATTACTTTGATCCTGGCCCGAAGCGCCGCCCACGAACGAGCGGAAATCGGTATCGCCAAAGCCAAGGCCACGTGCCGGCTCGGCCACCTTCATAGCGCGCAAATCGTTTAAAGATGCAAGTGTGTTAAGATAGGTAGCAGCCATGTTGTAACGGGTAGCATCGTTACCGAAGTTACGCGGGCTGTTTGGGTAGATGCTGAATACACCATCATAAACGTATTGCAGGTTATCTTCCATACCGCCCAGCAAAGGGTATTTGGTTGGGTTGTTGATGATAGATGCAAATTGCGCTTTTACGTTCAGATCGGCATCGCTGGCTTTTTTGCTCAGGTTTATCAACACACGCAGGCGATAAGCGTTAACCACTTTTTGCCATTTGGTAAGGTCGCCCCTGAAGTAGAAATCGTATTTGCTATCCACTACATAAGTACCGGTGGTAAGCTTGTTTACGGCGTTCATTTCGCCAAGGTCTTTATTGGCATCTTCCAATAAAGCCAGCGCATTGATGAAAACCTGCTTCTGCGAATCGTACTTCGGCGTAAGGCCGTCTAAGCCTTTCAAAGCATCGGTCATTGGCACATCGCCAACTTTCATGCTCATCCTCACAAAGAAATAAGCCCTGAAGAATTTGGCCAGCGCCAGGTATGGTTTAGATAGCGTGGCGTTAAGCTTGTTAGATTCTGTTTCCATCGCAACAACGTTGTTCAGGTTGCTGTAATCTAAGCCGGTGCTGCCTGTCCAATACTTGTTGTTATCGTAATAGGTATAATTACAAGCGGTGTACTGGTTTTGGCGCTCTACCTGGTTATAAGCCGACTCGAAAATTGCGGTCTCGATATTAGGGAGCAACAACGCGGGCGACAAACCTGCTACAGGCAGGTTTTTATTTTGCACATCCTGGTCGAATTCTTTTTTACAGCCCGATGCCGCAACTAGGATGGCTAAAGAGGCTATAGTTATTTTTAATGCTTTCATGTAATGTTTCTTTTGTGTTTGTGATACTTTATCGCTTAGTAAACCACGTTTAAGTTGAAACCGAAGCTACGGGTAGTTGGGGTTTGCAGGTTGTACTCCAGTGCGGTTTGGCCCAGCTGGTTACGGCCCGGATACTGGTCAACATCAATATCTTTATACCCTGGTTTGAAGAAGTACAACAGGTTACGGCCTACGATAGAGAACTCAACGCGTGATAATGATAATTTCTTTACCAGGTTGGTTGGCAACGAGTAACCAATTACAACCTCGCGCAGCTTAGCGTAAGTTTTGCTGATAACCGTATGCTGCGGATCGTTATAGAAGTTGTTCACGTAATCCTGCACGTATTTTACAGGGGTGGTGTTCGCTACGAATTGCAACTGGCTGTAGTTAGAAATAACACCAGTCAATGGGTCGAACTGTATGGCCGGGCTGCCGGGTGCAAGCGTTACGCCATCATGGCCCAATATTGGGGTACCATCGCTGTAAACTGCGCCTTTAAAGCCTGGATCGCCCCAGTGCTGCGACTCGTATAAACGGGCCTCGCCAATAACGCCTTCGTCGGTAACCGCGCCGCGGCCGCCTTCAACAAGCTTGCGGTAAACCCTGTCCTGTATTTTACCACCTACCATACCATCAAACTGGAACGATAGCGTAAATTGCCTGTAACGGAATTTGTTATTGATACCCCAGCTAAAGTCAGGGTCGGCATTGCCTAAGTATTGCGATTTTGGCAAGTACCTTGGCAAGCCCGATGCATCGTGTATCACTTTGCCATCCGGAGTCATCGCCTCGTATTTACCGTATAATTTATCCACTCGGTCGCCTTTTACGAAAACCTGGTCGCCAGATACGATACCGCTTTGGCCATCGGCAAAAGAATCATAAACCTCTTTGTAAGTACCTAAGTTCATCAACACATCCCATTTGAAGTTTTCACCTACTATAGGGCTGCCGTTAATAGAGAACTCGTAACCGGTACGTTTGGTTGATAAACCATTGGTAACCAAAGTTTGCGCACTACCATTGGTTTCAGACAATTGTTGGTAGAACAATTGCGGACCATCTTTATACTGGTAGTAAGTACCCGCAAAACCCAAGCGATCGTGTAGGAAACGCATCTCCAAACCGCCTTCGTAGTTGGTACGGCTGTAAGGTTTAATGTTAGGGCTAATTGCCGTAGTTGGTGCATAAGCTGCGGTAACGTTACCGTAAGAGGTACCCAATGAGTAAGCCGGCTGTGCGGTTTGGTAGTTAGGGCCACCGTAAGTAGTTTGGTAAGCATCGCCATAGCCAAGCGGATAACCGGCAGGGCCAATGTAGGTAGATGTACCACCGCTTTTTACGTTAGCATAGCTGGCGCGTAATTTAAGGAAAGAAATCACTTCGGGCAGTTTCACGTAATCAGAAATAGGAGTTGCAATACTAACCGACGGATAGAAGTACGACTGGTTTTGCAGTGCCGATGACTTTTCGCTGCGGCCTGTTGCAGATATAGTGAAGTAATTTTTATATGATACGTCGGCAGATGCATAAGCACTTGTAGTGATAAGGCTTGAGCCGAAGTTGTAAGCCCTAATGGGGTTGATGGTATTTTGGAAGGTGTACACATCATGTATCAGCAATTGATCTGTTGACACGAAGGTTGATGTGTATTTAAGGTTACGCAAGGTACCACCGGCCAGCAAGTTAACCGAAATGCCTGTTTTTGCGATATCGTTTAAGTTGTATTTAGCAATTAAATCGGTGTTGTTTTCGAAGATGTCGCGGCGGTCTTCGCGGTAGTTACCGTGGCCGTGCTCATCGCCATAAGGGTGTGCCGAGAATGGCTCCTTCTCAGTCCTCAACATATTGTACGTAGTGATGTTGCTCCTCAGCAAAATGTCGAAATCTTTAACCGGGCTGTAAGTAATCGAGCCCCAGCCATAGATATCGTTTTTGTAATGGCCACGTGTCCACTCGTAGCTTTGGAACCAAGGGTTATGGTAACGTTTGTACTCCACGAATTTTGATTGGATGCCTTCTTTACCCGGCTGCCAGTAATCACGTGCATCATCTATATTCCAGTCGGCACCGGTCCATAAATCAACGTTGTAGATGATACTGTTTGGGCCGTAACTTACATCAGGTACGTTATCGGTGTACTGGCGGTTATAGTTCAGGTTACCCTCAACCTTAATTTGTTTGGTAAGGTTGTAGCTGGCCATTAAGTTGAAGTTGACGGTATTTAAGCCGGTGTTTGGCGTAATACCGCGCTGGTAACCATGCGTAACCGACATCCTCACAGTCGATTTATCCGAGGTTGAAGAGATGCTTAAGTTGTTGCTGGTTAATAAACCGGTCTGCAAAAAGCCTTCGAGGTTGTTAACTCCGCGAGATACCCACGCAGTTGGCTTAATGTGGCCTGTAAAGGTAGAACCGTCGGCAAAAGTAGTTACGTAAGTTTTGGTTGGGTCGTACTCGCCATCGTATTGTGGCAACATCAAACCAGCGTTAAGCCTTGGGCCCCAAACATCGTAATCGCCATCGTTAACGCCACCGCCGGCGCCATCGCCAAATGCGTATTTGTCGTTATCGCCGCCACCGTAGTTGTTCTGTACCCTCGGGATAGCTATAAAGCCCCTGTTGAACTGCGTACTGGAGTTAAGCTCGATGGTGAAACCCTTTGTTGCGCTCTTTGCACGTTTGGTGGTAATCAAAATAGCACCATTTATACCACGGCTACCGTATAGCGCAGCAGCGGTTGGGCCTTTTAGTATGGTATAAGTATCTATATCATCTGCTGATATGTTCTTGGTATCGGAGTTGATGGGGATACCATCTACCACATAAAAATCAAGCGGCGAACCACGCAGCAATACCGTTGGTGCAGCAAGCAGCTCCTGGTTTATGCCAACGTTTAAGCCGGCAACTTTACCGGTAAGGCTGTTGATAGCGTTTGGCTCACGTGCCTTTACCAGGTCGGCGCCACGTACTTCCTGTACCGAGTAGCCCAATTTCTTGGTCTCTTTTTTTACGCCTAACGCGGTAACTACAACCTCGTTAAGCACTTTGCTTTCGGCTTTGAAGTTCAGGTTATACACGGCATCATCGCCAACGGCAATTTCCTGCGCTGCGTAGCCTATAAATTTAAAAACCAGCACCTGGCCCTTTGAGGCGTTGATGCTGTAATGACCGTTTACATCTGTTACCGTACCCTGCTGGGTGCCTTTGATAGACACGGTAACCCCCGGTAAGGGCTGCTGCGTTTCATCGGTAACTTTACCTGTAATTTTCGTTTGCGCCAGCAACATGCCGGGCAGCAAACAAAACATTACAACCGTTAAAACGGCCTTTAAATGTCTGTAAATCTGTTTCATTAATAAATTGTTTTTGAGTGGTAAAAAGTTTCGTTTTTGTTCGACAATACTAAACTTTGTTTATTATTTATAAACTAAGTTTACATTAACTAAACTTTATCACTTTGTGTACTCAGGATTAAGTACAAGGGGAGATGGTAACAATTATATTATAGCGGCATGATAAAAACTTAACATGTCGGCCAGGGTGGCGTGTTAGCTGCGGCGCAAGTGGGTAAGCGCAAGTTGTTTCAGGTGCGCAACGTTATCTACCGGGATGTGCTCCAGTTTGGCTTCGTCGTCCCAATAGCGCATACGCACGATGAGTTCGGCATCGGGGTGCTGTTCAAACGTTTCGGCTTCTTCGGCGCTCATTACGCCGCCCTGAAAGCTTAGCGTAACCCTGCTGGCCGGCGAAAGCTTATCGTAATATTCGGGATATTTATAGGTTAGGTAGCGCTTGGCTATCACATGCCCGTTTACCAGGTTGGCCAGGCGGGCAGAAAAGCCTCGTTCAATCAAATAATTGGCACCCAGTCTTTCGTGGTCTACGTTGCCCATGCCGTCCATACTTTCCGAACTGGCGCATAGGTGGCCTACATCATGAAAAAAAGCAGCTAGTATAACCTCTGCATCGTACCCCTCCGCTTCGGCCAAAGCAGCCGCCTGCGACATGTGCTCCAATTGCGAAACCGGCTCGCCGATGTAATCTTCGTTGCCGTGCAATTCGTACAGCGCAAAAACTTCGTCTACGATCTCTTGAGGGGTGCGTATTTCAGTGGACATAGGAGCCTGTTTACCGCCAAAATAACGGCTTTTAATATTATGGTAAAATTAAGTCTTCATGATATTTGTTATGCCATTTAAAAATTGGCTTTACGAACTTTACGTGTGGTTAATTTTACCGCAAAGCACGCAAAGATGTGCATGTTTATGAGCACACAGAGGACACAAAGATTTACATAGAGGTCACAAAGATTTGCATATGGTTAAATATTGCACGCAAAGTCGCGAAGGCGCAAAGGTTTATTTTCTTTGCGCCTTGGCGTCTTTGCGTGAAAAAAATTTTAGTGCTTTGCGTTAAAATTGGCCACAAAGTTATTCTGAGCAAGTTTTATCGGAGTTGTTAAAATAAGCTAAATACCTTGCCTCCTTTAATTATATTATCTACTTTGCCAGCGTCCAAAATATTTGCAGCATAAAAAATGGAAGATGACGTACTGATACAGATCAGTAACCGCATAAAAGACAAGCGGCGCGAGAAAAACATTACCGTACAGGAACTGGCCATAAGGGCTAACGTGAGTAAGGGCCTTATTTCGCAGATAGAGAATAGCCGCACCATCCCCTCGCTGGTGGTGCTGATAGATATCATTAAGGCACTGGAGATAGATATGAATGTTTTTTTCAAAGACATCCACTCACCCGATGCCAGCTCCCCGCTCATCATCCGACGTAAGGCCGATTACGAGCATTTCGAAAAAGAGCATGCCGAAGGGTTCCATTACCAGCGCATCTTCACCCAATCGATAAAAAGCTCTACGGTTGATATCGTCATACTGGAACTGCAACCCAATGCGCACCGCCCGCAGGTAGAAACCGAGGCTTATGAATATAAATACATCCTCTCGGGCACCATAGAATACCAGTTCGGCGAGAAATCGTACACGCTTGCCGAGGGCGATTCGATGCTGTTTGACGGTCGCATACCGCATACGCCAAAAAACACAGGCACCACCAAGGCAAGCATGCTGGTCATCTATTTCTTCGAGGCAAAGGCATAGGCCGTTTAAGATTTCTTAACTTAAATTTGGTTTATTATTAATAAACATAGTTTAGTTTTGCTAAACAATAGGGTCGATTCTAAAAATCTCAATGTTTTTGATGATCTTGTCTGCTCTAAAATATAGCATCCCAAAAAATGGCCATACCCATTGTTACTCAACTAAAAGCAAAAGTAGCTACCTGGCCGTATTGGCTCATATCTATACTCGCAGCCATTTCTGCGTTCGGGGCCTATACTTCTATGTATTCGTTCCGCAAAGCGTTTACTGCCGGCACATTTTTAGGCGAACAATATTGGCATATCGATTATAAAGTATGGCTGGTAATTGCACAGATCTTTGGCTACATGCTCAGCAAATTTTACGGCATCCGCTTTATTGCCGAAATAAAAGGCGCCAAACGCGGCGTAACCATATTGGGGCTGGTTGGGGTTTCATGGTTGGCGCTGTTAGCCTTTGCAGTTACGCCCGCGCCTTATAACATCATTTTCCTTTTTATTAACGGCTTTCCGCTTGGGCTGATATGGGGCTTGGTTTTCGGCTATCTCGAAGGCCGCCGTTCTACCGAGTTTATGGCTGCAGTGCTTTCTATCAGCTTTATTTTTGGTTCGGGCTTCGTAAAAACGATAGGACAAACATTGATGCACGTTTACCATGTGAACGAGTATTACATGCCTTTTGCAACCGGGGCGCTGTTTGTGCTGCCGCTTATTTTGTTTGTAATGATACTGGAGCTGATGCCGCCGCAAACGCCGGAGGATATCGCCCTGCGTACCGAGCGGCTGCCTATGACCAAGCTGGAACGCAAACAGTTTATTGCCCGTTTCTTACCAGGCATTATACTTACGCTTTTTATTTATGTGCTGATAACCGTTATGCGCGATATCCGCGACAACTTTAACGTGGAGATATGGAACAGCCTGGGCATAACAGACCGCACCATTTATGCCCGGATTGACACGCAAATCTCCGTTATCGTATTGGCCGCGATGAGCTTGCTTATCCTCGTAAAAAAGAACCTGCGGGCGTTCAGCCTCATCCACCTCATGATCATTCTAGGATGTTTGCTGGCGGGTGGGTCCACTGTATTGTTCTCTTTAAAAACAATCGGCCCTGTTGCATGGATGACCATGGTAGGCCTTGGCTTATACCTGGTTTATGTGCCTTACAATGCCATATTTTTTGAGCGGATGATAGCTACCTTCCACTACAAAAGCAACGTTGGTTTCTTAATTTACGTAGCCGATTCTATCGGGTACCTGGGCAGTGTGAGCGTACTGCTGGTTAAAGAACTGGGCAGGCCAACCATCAGCTGGGCGCAGTTTTTTAAGGAGGGAGCCATCGTTGTATCTATTGTAGGCGGCGTTTGCGGCTTGCTGTCACTCCTGTATTTTTACCGCTCGGCCCGCAAAAAAGCTGCGGCCGATGCAGCCTCAAATATTTCAACTTTATGAGTATCCCATCAGCAATCGTAATCGGTGCCGGCATTGTTGGCCTGGCCACCGCACGTGCCCTTGCCACACGCGGTTACGAGGTAACCGTTTTTGAACGTAACGAACGCGCCGTAGGCGCATCTATCCGCAACTTTGGCATGGTGTGGCCAATTGGGCAGCCAAACGGGCCTTTATTCGAACGCGCCATGCTATCGCGCAGCATATGGAAACAAACCTGCATGGAAGCCGGTATATGGCACGATGAGGTAGGTTCGCTGCACGTAGCCTACCACGACGACGAACTGGCCGTAATGGAGCAATATGCCGATATGAACCAGGGGTACCGCGACTGTGCCCTGCTTAGTCCGCAGCAAACTTTGGCTAAATCAGAAGCGGTAAACCCCAACGGGCTTAAAGGCGCACTATGGAGCAGTGCCGAAATGATTGTGGAAGCCCGCGTAGCCATTGGCAATATTGCGCAGCACCTTGCCGATAAGTACGATGTTAAATTCCATTGGAATACCGCTATAAGCCATGTAGAGCAAAGCGTAGTGCTAAGCGGTAACCGCAGCTGGCAGGCCGATGAGATATACGTTTGCAGCGGCGCCGATTTCGAAACGCTGTACCCCGAGCTTTTTAGTTCTTTCAAAATCACCAAGTGCAAGCTACAGATGATACGCCTGGTAGCCCAGCCCGAAGATTGGCGCATTGGCCCCGCAATCTGCGGCAGCTTAAGCATGGTGCATTATCCCGGTTTCCACGCGGCATCGGCATTGCCTGCCCTGCGCAGCCGCTATGAGCAGGAATATGCCGAATACCTTAAATGGGGCATCCACGTAATGGCCGCACAAAACCACCTGGGCGAGCTTACCGTTGGCGATTCGCACGAGTACGGCCTGGTACACGACCCCTTTGATAAGGATTTTATCAACCAAATGATATTGGCTTACTTAAAAACTTTCACCAACTTTAAAGATACCCGGGTTGTACAAACCTGGCACGGCATCCTCCCCAAAATGACCACCGGCCAAGCCGAACTGGTACTGGATGCAGAACCCGGCGTAACCATTATCAACGGCCTTGGCGGCAACGGCATGACGCTCTCTTTCGGCCTGTGCGAGCAGATTATCGCGGCGAAGCACGGTTAAAATAGTATGTACGTGTTCACGATGCGCCGCGTGAACGCCGTGAACACTCTTAAATTACTTTTAATCAAGGATTTACAAATTCAGCAATGGTGACAAAATCCTGTCACCATTGCTATTGTTGCTTGTATTGTCTTTGCAAAAAACGGCTTCTTCGCTTAAACACAGCCATTTTATCAATAAATCCACTCGTTGGTGTTTTGCCCAAAATAAAGGCCTTTGCGATAAAGTAAACAGAACTGTATTACCTACATACATTTAAATAAAATCCCCGCCCCTTACTGTAACATTCCCCAGGTTGTTAAATCTAAAAATTGTCATTTAATTTGACACCAAAATCGACGATGACCTCAATCGGCCGTTGCCAATTCTATTGAAATGGAACACCCTGGCATTCAAACATCTAAACAATCTTTTTATACATACTGATATGGCAATTACGCTAAGAAAAGGCGAAAGGATCAATATTGGCCTTTCGCAAATAAGTGTTGGCTTAGGCTGGAACCCCAACGAGGGCACCGGCTTAGCTTTCGACCTTGATGCATCTGCAATTATGGTGGGTGCGGGCCGCCTCATCCCGGCCGAACAATTTTTTGTTTTTTATGGCAACACCGCCTCGCCTGATGGCGCATTAACGCACTCGGGCGACGACCCCACCGGTGGCAACAGCGATGGAGGCGATGACGAGATCATCACCGTAAACCTTAACCAGGTTGATCCGCGGGTTACCGAAATATTGTTTGTGGTAACCATTCACGAAGCTACGCACAGGCGCCAGAATTTTGGCCAGGTACGCGATGCCTACATCCGCATTGTAGATGAAACCACTAAAATGGAAATAGCGAAATACGAACTCGACGAGGATTTTTCCATAGAAACGGGCATCGAATTCGGCCGTCTTTACAAAAAAGATGTGAACTGGAAATTTGAAGCTTCGGGAATCGGCTATCGCGAAGACCTGGGATTTTTTCTCGCCAAGCATTTCAAGGGCGAAATCATCAAATAAACAGGAGGACGAGTTATGGCAATAAGTTTAGTGAAAGGGCAAACCATCGACCTCCGCAAAAACGATGGCGGTACGGAGTACGACCTTTCTGAAGTAACCATTGGGCTCGGCTGGGACGTTAGGAAAAAGGAAACCGGCTTTTTTGCCGGCCTGTTTGGCCAGGAAGAAGAAGAAGAGTACGACCTGGATGCGATAGCATTCTTGCTGAATGCCAATGGCAAAGTGGTAAATACCGGCAGGAAAGCCCCCACCACCAACGGCAGAAGCATTAGTTATTACGGTGGCGATATTATCTTCTTCAATTCTATGCAGCACCCTTCGGGCCACATTTGGCTTACAGGCGATAACCGCACCGGTGCCGGCGAAGGCGACGATGAGCAAATTATCGTAAAACTGAACGACTTGGGGCAGCAATACCAAAAGATAGTATTTGTGGTGGCCATTTACATGGGCCGGGCGCATAAACAACATTTTGGCATGGTAGAGAACGCCTTTATCCGTGCGGTTGACAAACGCGGGCGCGAAATTGCGAGGTTTAGCCTATCGGGCAACAGTGCTTATAACAGTATGCGTTCCATGATATTTGCAGAAGTTTACCGCCACGATGGTTCATGGAAATTCCGGGCCATAGGCGAGCCGCACACTACAGACAATTTTGTGGACCTGCTGAAGCAATACACTTAAACTGAAACAGGCGCTGTGCATATACCTGCGCAGCGCCTGTTTTAATTATTTCTTAGGATCCGGGGCTATCCATTTATTTACGGTGTTGTACTTACCCTCTATCACCACTTTATAAAAGGTCGATGGCATATCTTTTACCGAAACCAGGGCATGTTCGGTATCGGCATTAAATTCGCCCAATAACTTATAGTCATCGGCACCGCCTGTTTTAACATTATTGGTAGGCGTAACCCATATTTTTACCTTTTCGCCTTTGCCAAAGGCTTTCCAGCTAACGTCTATTGCACCCTGTACCAGGTTTACTTTTGCGTCCGCTATCGAAACCGGGCCCGTGAGTGGCGTACCGTCAATCTCCCGTTGGTATTTCGCAGGGATGCTGATATTCATAAACCTTGCTATTGAGGGCATAATATCTACAATGCCGGGGTAGTAATATTTCTTATAGGCGTTGAATCCTTTTGCGTTAGTAAACATCCAGGTAGAGCGCTGCCTGGCCGATTGCCCGCCGTGGTTATGCCCGGTCTTCTCGTCGCGCCCGTGGTCGGTAGTTATAAATATCTCCCACTCCTCGTTAAAGTTTTTCTGGCGATACTGTATAGCAGCCCATATTTTGCCTACTTGCTTATCCATCATCTGTATGGCTTCGTAGTATTGGGGACTGTCGCCATGGCCGTGGCCCATATCGTCGGTAAACTCCAGGTACACCCAGCTTAGGTCGGGCGCGTTCTTACGGATGCCTGTGGCGGCATCGGCAATAACCCTTTCGTCTATACGGTGCATGTAGGCACTCGCATTGTCGTGCTTAAAGTTGATCGTGTCCAGCTCGAAACCGTCGGCATGGTAATCTACATGCAGATAATTGGTAGTGGCAAGGCTGTCGCCAACCAATTTGGTGCGGTTATCCAGCCAGCTGGAATAAACGGCTATCTTTTTTTTAGGGTACTGGTTTTTAAACAGCCGGAAGATGGTAGGGTAGTTATAGTTGGGATCCTTGATATCGTTATCCCAAACGTTGTGCTTGTTTACCCAGGTGCCGGTTAGCAGGCTGTTGTAGCCCACTGCAGATATGGTAGGCGTTTGGCTATAAGTATCTTTATCGCCACCCACATGCGCACGGAAATAGCCGCCCTCGCGTGCGATGGCATTAAGGTTGGGGGTCGATAGCTTCTCAATCGCATCGGCGGGGATACCATCCGCTATGATGAAAAGCGCCTTTTTAACTTCTGGCTGCGCCGAGGCCAATGTGGCTGCACATAGCAGCACCAATAAGGCCTTGCTTGTTTTGATAAATGTCTGCATCGTACACAAATATAGTTTTGCGCGAAGCTATTATTAAAAAAACTGACCGGTGTTAAGCGAATATTATTTTTAGAGAAACCGCCGTTATCGGGCGTTAAAATACCGGGATTGCTAAAGGCCGTAAAACAAGAAAAACACCGTAAAAAATCGTAGATTTTTCGGCGTTTTTCTTTGGTTTTCTATAGTAACCCGCTGCTTTCTATTTGTGTTTACTGCTCATAAAAAACACCAGCTCGCCGCCAGCCATAATTTGCTGGTGGGTAATGGTGAGGCCGCTTAGCGGTTGGCCGTTCAGCAACATCTTTTGGATGTAAACGTTCTTCTCGCTTTGGTTTTTCACGGTGATGGTAAAAGTTTTGCCGCCGCCAACTTGAATCACTGCGTTGGTAATGGCAGGGCTGCCGATGGCATAATCGTTAGAGGCCGGCGCAACCGGGTAAAAGCCTAGCGTGCTGAAGATGTACCAGGCACTCATCTGGCCCGTATCATCATTACCGCCCAGGCCATCCGGGGTGGGCTTGTACATGCGGTTCAGTATCATACGTATGCGTTCCTGTGTTTTCCAGGGCTTATCGGTCCAGTTGTACAGGTAGGCCACGTGGTGCGATGGCTCGTTGCCGTGCACGTAATTGCCTATGATACCGTCGCGGGTAATGTCTTCTGTCTCGGCAAAGTATTTATCGGGCAGTTCCATAGTGAACAATGAGTCCAGGTATCGCACGAAACGTTTATCGCCGCCCATTAGTTTTATCAGTCCTTCGGGGTCTTGCGGGGCAAATAGGGTGTAGTTCCAGGAGTTGCCTTCTATAAAACCTTCGTTGATGGTACTCAGTGGGTCGAACTTGGCGCGGAAGGTTCCATTGGCCAGTTTAGGGCGCATAAAGCCTACCGAAGGGTCGTAAACGTTTTTATAGTTCTCGCTGCGTTTGATGAATTCGTTATAGATATCCATCCTGTTCAGCTTTTTGGCCATTTGGGCTATCGCCCAATCGTCATAAGCATATTCCAGCGTGTTGGATACCGACACGCCCGTTTTTTCATCGGGGATAAAGCCCTTATCTATGTACTCGCCAATGCCCTCGTAGCTGCGATGGCGCGCAGTGGCTACAGCAGCATCCAAAGCCTTGTTGGCATCGAAGGGCGCGTTGCCTTTTACTACGGCATCTGCCAATACAGACACACTGTGGTAGCCGCTCATGCACCAGTTCTCGTTGCCGCTATTGCTCCAAACGGGCAGCATATGTTCGGGGCTTTGGTCGTAATGGGCCAGCATAGATTTTACCATATCGGCATTGCGCTGTGGCTCGATGATATTGAACAGCGGGTGCAACGCCCGGTAGGTATCCCACAGCGAAAAAGTGGTGTAGTTGGTAAAGCCATCGGCCTTGTGTATATTCTGGTCGATGCCTTTATACTGGCCATCCACGTCCATATAAACGGTGGGGTTTATCATGGTATGGTACATGGCGGTATAAAAATCCTGTTTACGGTCTACGCTGCCGCCAACAGTAATTTTCTCCAAAGCGGTTTCCCAAAGGGCCTGGCCATCGGCTTTTACCTTCTCGAAATCCCAACCCGGTACCTCGGCTTGCATGTTGGCCAATGCGCCATCCATGCTCACCGGAGATAGGGAGAACTTTATCTTAATCTTCTCGTTCTCCTGTGTCTTGAAATCGAACCAGGCGCGTATCTGTTTGCCGGCTATTTCGGGGAAGTCTTTTGTTTGGTTGAATTTACCCCAAAAGCCTCCGTAAACTTGTCGTTTCTCGTACTTTTTAAAGCCATAATGGTCGAATTTTTTGTTGAATGACATCGCAAAATATAGCGTGCGCGTACGTGCCCAGCCATTGGTTTGGCGGTAACCCACCAGGGTGCTATCGTTCAGTATCTTTACGTACGTCCATACGGTTTTATCGGGGTAGTTGTAAATGCCGGCCATCAGATCGAGCACGATATGCGCCTGATCGGTTTTGGGGAAAGTGTACTGATGGAAACCTACGCGGGCGCTGGTGGTCATCTCGGCGATGATATTGCTTTCGTCAAGCTTTACTTTGTAGTAGTTGGCTTCGCTTACCTCGTTGGCATGCGAAAATGCAGATCGGTAGCCGCTGCCGGGTTTATCGGCCGTTCCGGGGTTAAGCTTTAATGTGCCCACGGTTGGCATGATGAGGAAGTCGCCCAGATCCGAGTGGCCGGTGCCGCTGAAGTGGGTATGACTGAAACCCACGATGGTTTTATCATCGTACTGATAACCCGCGCAGTATTTATAAACGTCGGGGTTGTATTTGCCGTTTAGTTCGTAGCTGGCGGTGTCGGTTTCGGGGCTTAGCTGCACCATCCCAAAAGGAACGGTAGCTCCCGGATAGGTATGCCCCATCCGCTGTGTACCGATGATGGGCTTTACGTACTGTACCAGTTTTTCGTGGGTGGGGTTTTGGGCGTTGGCAGATGCCGTGCCAAATAGGAATATGGCTGCTAATAATTTCTTCATTAGTGTGCGGTGGTGTGCTATCAGTAAACAAATTAACCGGAAGCAAATATAAAATCATATCTTGGTTAACGCTATTTAATTGCAGCTTACCTAAGCGTATATTGCCAATATGGCGTAATTGTTACGTTTTGTAACATCGGTACGGCTTTTGTAATCTAATTCGTAAATTCACATCACCGAAAACTAAAAACAACATCAGCATGAAAAAATTATTCGTAGCGCTTGCCGTATTGGTTGGCGCAATGTCGTTAAGCTCGTGCAGCTACAATAGCATGGTTACTGCCGACGAAAATATAAAAGGCAAATGGGGCCAGGTAGAAACACAATACCAGCGCCGTGCCGACCTTATCCCTAACCTGGTAGCTACCGTAAAAGGCGAAGCCAACTTCGAAAAAAGCACCTTGACAGAGGTTGTGCAGGCCCGCGCCAAAGCAACATCTATACAGGTTGACGCCAGCAAGCTTACACCCGAAAGCATACAGCAATACCAGGCTGCTCAGGGTCAGCTGAGCACTGCATTGGGCCGACTATTACAAGTTACCGAGAATTATCCCACTTTAAGGGCAAACGACGCATTCCGTGGCTTGCAATCGCAGTTGGAAGGCACCGAGAACCGCATTAGCATAGCCCGCAAAGATTTCAACGAAGCCGTACAGGCTTACAACAGTAAAATCCGCTCGTTCCCGGCAAACCTTACTGCTAAGATGTTCGGGTTTAAAGAGAAGGGCTATTTTCAGGCCGATCCGGCATCGGCTAAAGCACCTAAGGTTGAGCTATAACATTATTTCTGATTACACCGATTTTTATGATTTAAACAGATGCCACGCTATCTGCAATGCAATCCTAAAAATCGGTGTAAATCAAATTAATCTGTGTAATCACGAAAAATAAAATGGCAGTATTTACCGAAGAAGAGCAGCAGCAGATACAAAAGGCTGTGGCCGCGGCCGAAAAGAATACATCGGGCGAGATACGCGTTTGCGTGGAGAAAACCTGCAGCGATAACACGCTTGACCGCGCCGCAAAATACTTTAGCCAGTTAGGCATGGATAAAACCAAACTGCGCAATGGCGTGCTTATTTACGTGGCCACTGTCGACCGTAAGTTCGCCATCATCGGCGATGCCGGTATAAACGGAGTGGTGCCTGCCGATTTTTGGGATAGCACCAAAGAAGATATGCTGAGCCATTTTAAATACGGCAACCTGCTGGAGGGTATAATTACCGGCATTGCCAAAGCCGGCGAGCAGCTAAAAAAATATTTCCCGCACATGCTGGATGATAAAAACGAACTGCCCGACGATATCGCCTTTATGGATGGCAACTAAACTTACCCTAATGTTTAAAAGAATATTATTGTGCCTGGGCCTTGCACTGTGCATAACAGGCGCTTTCGCGCAAAACTATCCCGAGCGGCCAACCGATAGCCCCGTAGCCGATTTTACGGGAACGCTATCGCCCCAGGAAAAACAAATGTTGGATGCCAAAATACGGGCGTTCGAAGATTCTACCACCAACCAGATAGCCATAGTTATTGTTAAATCACTGGATGGTTACGAGACCATAGAATACGGCAACGGGCTCATCCGCAAATGGGGCATCGGCACCAAAGAAAAAAACAACGGCGTTTTAGTGCTGGTAGCTATTGAGGACCGCAAAATGTCGGTACAAACGGGTTACGGCTTAGAGGGCGCCCTGCCCGACATCGTAACGCAGGAAATCATCCAGAACGATTTGAAGCCCAGCTTTAAAGAAGGCGAGTATTTTGCCGGGCTGGATGCCGCTACAAACGACATCATCAAATTTACCAAGGGCGAGTATAAAGCGCCCTCCGGGTTCAAAAGCACCAAGACCAAAAAAGGCAACCGTGATGGCGGGGGTTCCTGGGGCTTCGTTATCATCATCGTAATCGTTATCATCATTTTTATCTTCCGCAAAGGAGGCGGCGGCGGTGGCGGGCGCATTATTGGCAGTCGTGGTGGCGCTAATCCATTATGGTGGTTACTGGCGGGCAATATGCTTGGTGGCGGTGGCCGTAGCAGCGGCAGCGATTGGGGAGGGTTCTCCGGCGGAGGTGGCGGAAGCAGCGGTGGCGGCTGGGGAGGTTTTGGCGGCGGCAGCAGCGGCGGCGGTGGTAGTAGCGGGAGCTGGTAAGTGATGAAATCCTAAATGCTAAGCTCTAAATTCTAAAAAAGAGAACACGCTTTATACCGGAATTGCCCCATATCGGGTTGTGACTAAATTCTAATCCACTAACCTCTAATCTTCAAACTATGGCCCAATACGATTTTATACTTAATGAAACACGTAAAATGGCTTTACTTTTGGCGAAACTATTCGGCCTAAAGGCCGAAAGCAACGACGAGGAGTACAGGCAATACTTCAACACGGTATTGCAGGATGAATATAATGCCGAGTTGGATGAGTTGTTGCAAACATCCGAAACAGACTTTGTTTCGATGCTTAAAACCAGGGCCTACAGTGCGGAAAAGCTGAACGCCCTAAGCCAAATGCTTTATGTATTTGCCGAACCTTTTAAAGCCGACGAGGAAACGGCGGCTATCCTAACCAAAGTCCTCGCCATATTCGATAGGCTTGAGGAAGAGCATCATTACGAATCTTTTGATAATTTAAACAAGAGGAACCATATATTGCGTTTCTTTAAAAATAACTATGAGCGAACATAAATGGAAAACGCTTTCCAGCACTTATGTGCATAAAGGCCCCTGGGCCACCCTCCGAGCCGATAAATGCGAAATGTCCGATGGTACTATAGTAGATGAGTACTACGTGCTGGAATACCCAAATTGGGCTAACGCCGTTGCGCTTACCGAAGACAATAAAATAATCATGATAAGGCAATACCGCCACGCAGCGGGCATTATGTCATTAGAAATACCCGGCGGCGTAATAGAAGAAGGCGAAGATAAAGAGGCCGGCATGCGCCGCGAGCTGCTGGAAGAAACCGGCTACGCCTTTGAAGAAGTTGAGCTGATAAGCACCGTGTATGCCAACCCATCTACTGCGGGCAACGTTACCTATTGCTACCTGGCCCGCGGCGGCAAAAAAGTGCAGGAACAGTGCCTTGATGAGCACGAACGCATAGAGGTGATGGAATACACCATTGATGAAGTGAAGCAGTTGCTTGCCGACAATAAGATACCCCAATCGTTACATTGCACAGGGCTATTTTATGCGCTGATAAAATTGGGCGAACTAAAGTAGGCCCGTTCGCTGCCTCACTCCCATAAAACAAAAAACCCCGAAGCTGATTGGCTTCGGGGTTTTCTGTTTTATGGATTAGTGTTAGTAACCTTCGTTTTGTACCAGGTTGCTATTGGCGTTTATTTCGCGCAACGGAACCGGGAACACCAGTTTCGGCGAGTCGAAATGCAATGCGCCAACATCCAGTTTCAGGCGTTTTGCATCATGCAAAAAGAAACCACCCTCAAAGGCCAGCTCCAGCCTTCTTTCTTTCAGGATATCTGCCAACGTAACTGCGCCCAGGTCATCTAAGCCTGCACGCTCCCTGATGGTGTTTATATCAGCAACCGGGGTAGCGCCTGTTGCGGTAGTCAGCCTAAAGTTGGCTTCGGCACGTATCAGGTACATTTCGGCCAGGCGTATAACGCGTACGTTACCATAAACGTTATTGAATTTGCCTACGCGGATAATACCGTCGCTATCTTCGGTGTAAATGGCTGCGCGTTGGTCGTCCGGGTCAAATTCCGCCAGGAAGTTATCTCTAACGATGATATCGCCACGGCCACTATCATCCGGCGAACCAAAATAAGTGTTAAGGCCATTGGTACCCTGCTGCGCAGTAACCTGTATAGCAAATATATCTTCGGTAGTGTTATCCACATGCACCTGTGCGGGGTATGGGAACTCATCGGTATAAGTATCAACTAATGAATACTTGCCCGAGGCTATTACCGTATTGGCAGCTGCTCTTGCGCTGGCATAATCGCCTTTCTGCAGGTAAACCCTGGCCAGCATAGCAGTCGCTGCGTTTTTTGTTGCATAAAAGCTGTTGCTCACCGGCAAAAGCGTTTGGGCATCGGTAAGGTCTTTTATAGCCTGTGCATAAACCTGCTCAACGGTAGCGCGAGGCACTTTAGAATTCTCGTCTATCACCGTAGTGGGCGTAGTCACAATAGGCACCGCAAGGTTGGTTGCAGGGCTGCCGTCGTTATATGATTTGCCGTACATCTCGGCCAGGTTAAAGTACAATATGCCCCTAATGAATTTGGCTTCGCCTTCCATGCGGTTCTTTTGTGCGGCATCGGCTTTGTCTATATTGGCAATAACGTTATTGGCCTGGTTTATGGCCTGGTACGATCCCAGCCACATACTCTCTACGAACCCGTTATCGTTGGTAACGGTTTGGGCCACCATCTGGCTCAGGTCCTGAAAGGTCCCTTGCCAATCTATAAGGGTTTGCGTAGCCATCAAATCGGGCTCCAGAAAATTCCCTCCACCGTAGGTACTTGATAAGGCAAGCCTGTTATAAGCACCCACCAGGGTAATTTGCACATCGGTTGAGGTAAGGATGGCCACCTCTTGTCCAACGGACTGAAAAGGCTTAAGATCCAGTTGCTTGTTGCAGGCTGTCATCAACAGCGCAGTGCTTAAAGCGGTTATGTATATCGGTCTAAATTTTTTCATTGCTATAATATTAAAATTATAATCCTATGTTCACTCCAAAAGTAATTGTGCGTGGCTGCGGAGCCGAGTAAAAATCAACGCCGAGGTTGATGTTGCTTGCCTGATAATCGGCGTTAACCTCCGGATCCCATCCTTTGTATTTGGTAATCAGGAAAAGGTTGTAAGCATTCATAAATACCCTTGCGTTGTTCAGCCTTATTTTTGCTAACCATGCTTTAGGAATGGTATAACCAAAGCCAACGGTTTTCATCCTTACATAGGAGCCCGAAGACAAGTAACGGCTTGATGCGTTTACGCCGTTTCCGTAGAATAAACGCGGCTCGGGGACATCGGTAATGTCGCCTGGTTTATCCCAGTAGGCCATTTGGTCTACGGTTTGGTTATCGAAACCGTTGCTGGCCGAGGCTGTCATGTATTGGCCGCCGCCGTTGTAAATTTTATTACCGAACGCGCCTTGCATAGTTACCGATAGATCGAACCCTGCATAGCTGAAGGTGTTTGTCCAACCGCCGGTGTATTTAGGTGTTGGGTTACCCAGTATCACATTCTGCGCTGCATTGTAATCGGCTGTTTTGGTTTTGATGAGGTTGCCGCTGCCATCTTTGGTATTCAGGAAATATAAGGCATCGCCGTTTGCCGGATCCACGCCTGCGTACTCTTTACCGTAAAACACGCCGATAGGCTGGCCTTCTATTACGCGGTTAAGGTCGTTGCTGCCTAATATCTGGCCTTTGATATCGGTTACGATGTTTTTGTTGTAGGCCGCATTGAAGCTACTGGTCCATTTAAATTTGCCAACGAATATATCACCCGACAAGGAAAGCTCGAAGCCCTTGTTATACAGTTTACCCAGGTTTTGGGTTTGTACAGATATGCCCGATGTGCCCGGTATGTTTACGCCCAATAGCAAATCGCGGGTGTTTTTTTTGTAGTATTCAACAGTTCCCGAGATACGATTGTTAAAAAAGCCGAAATCTACGCCTATATCTAACTGGCCTGTGGTTTCCCACTTAAGGTCGGGGTTGGCTATCTGGATGAAACGCTGGCCTGCAGATCCGTTATAGCCGGCATCGCCCGCAAATAAACCCAATGCAGGGTAATCGCCTACTTCGGCATTACCTGTTAAACCGTAACCTGCTTTAAGTTTCAGGTTGCTGAGAAAGGTAGAGCTTTTAAGGAAGCTTTCTTCTGAAAGTATCCAGCCCGCAGAAACCGCAGGGAAGAAACCATAACGGCTGTTTACGCCAAAGCGCGAAGAAGCGTCGGTTCTGGCACTGGCCGATAACAGGTATTTACCTTTGTAAGCGTAGTTGGCCCTTGCGAAGTATGACACGAAAGAGAATTCGCTTTGTGACGATGAGCCGCCGGATTTAACCGCTGCAGATGCAATTTGCTTGTAAGCATCTGAAGGGAACTGTTGGCCCTGTATATCATTACCTACAAAGTGGCTGTACTCGTAACTGGTACCTGCTGTTACATCCAGCGAGTGATTGGTAGCGAATATATTTTTGTAGTTGATGTAGTTGTTTACTGTATAGTGAATGATGCTATTATTGGTGTTCTCGCCCGAACCGTTTGGCGTACCGGTGTTGCGGAACGTTAAGCGACCATAGTAGCTATCTTCGTTCTGGTTGGTTTGATCTAAACCAAACTCGCTACGGAGCGTTAAGTGCTTCAATATCTCCCAGCTACCGTACACGTTGCCTATGGTACGGAATATGGTAGTGTTGTAATAAGCATTATCTATGCTAAGCAGTGGGTTGTAATACACCGGGTAGTTACTTGCAGAACCAGGCAGGCTTCCGCTGAGCAAACCTGTGCGCGGATCTATCACCGGCGTATTTGGCGATAGGGCCACAATCTGCAAAGGTGTAGAAAACTGGTTATCGTCTGATACGCGGTTGTTCACCGTGTTGGCGAAGTTGAGGTTCAGCCCCACTTCTACTCTACTGAATGGTTTGCTGCTAACGTTTACGCGACCCGAATATTTTTTGAAACGATTGCCTACTATAATACCTTTCTGATCCGAATACTGGCCCGATATGAGGTAGGTAGTTTTATCGCTACCGCCCGATAAGTTAAGGTCATAAATTGCTTGAGGAGCATCCTGAAAGGCAAGCTTCTCCCAATCGGTGTTGACTGCGCCAACATCGGCAACGCCGGCAGCATATCTTAATAGGCGGCTTTCTACGAATGCCTGGTCATCGGCCAATGCATCTTCGTAGGTATCGTAAAACCCGTTGTTGAAATCCTGAAGGGCACCGCCCACGCCCGCACGGCGCTCTATCTGCAGGTACTGCGCGGTATTCAAAAATTGGCGGTGGCGTGATGGTTTGCTGTTACCGAATTGCGTGCTGAAATTCAACTTAGTTTTACCCGCCTTACCTTGTTTGGAGGTTAACAGGATAACACCGTTTGATGCACGTGCACCGTAGATAGCCGATGCAGAAGCATCTTTCAATATCTGCACCGATTCGAAATCGTTGAAGTTGATATCTGCCAACGGGTTGGTAGATGCGCTTGTGCTTGATATATCGGCCTGGTTAAGGATAATACCATCCAATACGATTAAAGGCTGCGTACCTGCTGATATGGAGGAAGTACCACGTACGCTTATTTTAATGCCCTGGCCAAGCTTCCCGTTGTTTGATTGTATAACAACACCCGCCGCTTTACCCTGTATGGCTTGCTCCAGCGTAGTTACCGGCGTATTTTCTATCTCTTTGGCAGCAATAGATGCTACCGAGCCGGTAATGCTCTGGCGTTTTTGCGTACCGTAACCAACTACTACCACCTCGGTAAGCTGTTTAGAATCGGTTACCATAGAGGCGTTCAAAACGCTCCCGCTTACGGTTTGCTCCACATCTTTGTACCCGATATATTTAAATATAAGTACTTTCCCTGTAGGTACAGATAAACTGTATTTACCGTTGATATCGGTTTGGGTGCCGATGGTAGGTGAGCCTTTAACGGACACGGTTACTCCCGGTAACGCAGAGCCGTCCTTCTGATCTGTTACTTTACCTGTAACGGCAACGTTTTGGCTAAAAGCCAGCGTTACGCAGGTAAAAAACAGCAGGAATGAGAGTAGAAATTTCTTCATGCGATAGTAATTAAGTGAATTGAAAAAGTAAGTTCACAAAAAAAAAGCATAAACGCAACAAAAGGCACAAGTTTTTGCGCCTTTTGTTAATATTCTATTAAAATAATGGGGGAATCTCTAAAACTACGTGTTAAAACATCATTAATACCTGCCCTTTTTCTACTTTATCTCCGGGTTTAATATTGATTGCTTTAACCACAACATCTGCCGGGCATTTGATGATGTTCTCCATCTTCATCGCTTCCAGCACAAAAAGGTTATCTCCCTTTTTCACCTCTGTGCCCTCCTGGGCAAAAACCTTAAGTACCAGGCCGGGCATAGGGGCTTTTATCTCGCTTATCCGCGCAGTGCTGGCACTGCTCATGCCTAACTTATCCAGCAATACATCGAACTGATCTTTTGCCGATACGGTATAAACATTGTTGTTTACTTTAATTTCGGCCGTTTTTGCCGCTCTATCAAAACTTACCACCTCTGCATTGTACGATGCCTGGTTGCTTATGATATGGTATAAGGTTGGGTTCAAAGTCGCTATGTCGGCATTTACCGCAACATTATTCACCAGCAAACCATCTGCTTGCCTGTCTACCTCGAAATCGTGCCGGTTATTTACCTTTATCTTATACATATCATTTCGTAAATATATACTGCACCAAATTAGCGCCCATGCGCAGGGCTTTAAGCCGCGTCTCCTGGCTATCGCCGGGGTAAGTGCCCAAGTCTTCCCAGCCGTTGCCCAAATCGCATTGGTAGGTATAATAGCATACCAGCCTGCCTTTGTATATCAAACCGAAACCTTGCGGGCGCTTGCCGTCGTGCTCGTGTATCTTAGGCAGGCCTGTGGGGAAGCTGTATTTCTGGTGATAGATGGCGTAGTTTACGGGCAGTTCCACAAAATCCAACTCGGGGAATACCTTCTTCATCTGCGGGCGTATAAACTGATCGAAACCGTAGTTATCGTCGATGTGCAGGAACCCGCCTCCTGTTAAATACTTCCGCAGGTTTTTGGCTTCCTGATCGGTAAATATCACGTTGCCATGGCCGGTCATAAACGTAAAGGGGTAATTGAATAATTCCTCGCTGCCTACCTCCACGGTTTCCTCTTCGGGCTGGAAGTTGGTCTTCAGGTTCTCATTACAGAATTTGATGAGGTTGATGAGCGCGGTGCGATCGCCGTACCAGTCGCCCCCGCCGTTGTATTTAATACGCCCCATTTTATACGATGTCTCGCTAAAACTGCTTATGCACAGTAGCAAAGCAATGGCGGCTGCAAAAAAAAGGGGGTTCCTCATATCCGGTTCAAAAAGTTGGTTTCGAAGCAGGCCTCCAGTGCGGCGGTTTCGGTACGCAGCCGGCTTTCACCTAAAGTTATGGCTTTAAATCCGTTCTGCAAAGCCATATCTATTTCGGCGGGGCTAAAATCGCCTTCGGGGCCAATCAATATCAAATAACGGCTTTGTTTATCCAAAGATTGCGCCAGGGCCAATTTTTCGCCGTCGGCACAGTGCGCCATGAATTTTTGCCCCTCGAAAGGTTGTTTCAGGAACTGACTAAACGTTACCGCCTCATTCAATACAGGGTGATATGCTTTGATAGATTGCTTTACAGCCGATGTGATGATTTTATTGAGCCGCTCTACCTTGGCCTCCTTGCGCTCCGATCGCTGGCAGATGATGAGCGAAACTTCATCGATACCTATCTCCGTAGCTTTCTCTAAAAACCACTCGGTGCGCTCTATATTTTTTGTTGGTGCTACAGCTATGTGCAGGTAATGATTACGTTTACCAAAGCCTGTTTCAACGGAATTTATTTGCAGGATGGTGCGTTTGGGGTGTGCATCCTTAATTTCGGCCCGGTACAAGCCGCCTTTGCCATCTACCAGGGTAACGGCATCGCCATTTACTAAACGCAATACGCGCACGGCGTGCTTGCTTTCTTCCTCGCTTAAAAAGTATTGGGATACGGTGGGATCGATATCGGGCGTGTAAAAAAGCTGCATTGGTAAAATTACTAATGTAAATCTACAGCGTCTTCTTCGTTTATCAGCAATTCCAGCTTAACCGATTCAATGTTCTGGTCTGATTTTTTCAGCACCGTTATATTATAGCCGTTCGATTCCTTTTGCTCTCCCACATCAGGTATTTTGCCGAATATATCGCCTAACCAGCCTGATACGGTATCGAAGTCGCCATCCTCGGGCAAATCGTGCGGCAGGTGCTCATTCACGTCGTATATAGGCGCAAGGGCGTTTACCACAAACTCGCGTTCATTTATTTTTTCTACGATGGGTTTTTCCTCGTCGAATTCGTCCTGTATCTCGCCCACCAGTTCTTCCACGATATCTTCCAGGGTAACCATGCCGGCGGTACCGCCAAACTCGTCAGATACGATAGCTATCTGTATGCGTTTTTGCTGCAGTTCGGCCATCAGGTCGTTTATCTTCTTGGTCTCAGGAATGAAGTAAGGCTTGCGGATGATGTTCTTCAGTACTATTTCCTCGCCCCTGGCCAATAGTGGCAATACATCTTTGGCATGCACTATACCGATAATCTTATCAATTACGTCATCATAAACAGGCATGCGCGAGTAACCTTCGGTTATCAATATCTCCAACAGCTCGTGGGTAGGCGTATCAACCTCTATGCCCGATATTTTTGTACGCGGCACCATGATGTTCTTCACCACACGCTCGTTAAAATCAAAAACGTTCTGTATCAGTTCATGCTCGTTAGAATCCAGCGCGCCGCTTTCCTTGCCTTGCTCCAAAAGGTATTGCAATTCTTCGGAACTGTGATGCGCTTCGCCGCCCTCTAAGGTGGTGATGCCCATCAGCCTCAATATAAAGTTGGCGAAACCGTTGAGCAGCCAGATTAGCGGCCTGAATACAACAAAGAAGAATTGTAACGGTACCGAAACCGCTAGCGTAGTCCTGACAGATTTCTGTATAGCCAGGGATTTTGGTGCAAGCTCCCCGAAAACGATATGAAGGACGGTAATTACCGCAAATGATACAATATGTGCAGCAGTATTAAAGCCGGGAGACAAAGTGATTCCCACAGCTAAAAAGCCCCTGATCACAATATTGGTAACCACTCCTTCGCCCACAACACCAAGCCCCAGCGAGGCAATGGTAATACCCAGTTGCGTTGCAGCCAGGTAACCATCTAAATTATGCAAAATGCCGCGGGCAACCTTGGCAACGCCACTACCGCTTTTGGCTTTAAGCTCTATCTGCGAGCCACGCACCCTTACCATGGCAAATTCAGCGGCTACAAAAAAACCGTTGAGCAGCACCAAAAATATGGTTGCTATTATATAAAGGCCATTTATCTCGTAATGCGCGGGGTCCATCAATTATTTATTGGTAAACAGGAAAAGTAGTTTTATACAATTCCTGGGCTTCGGTAATTACTTTTTGGGCGTAACGTAAACCCAGCAGGTGCTCAATGGTTACGTTTTTGCCTTCCAGTTTTTTATAATCTTTAAAGAAACGCACGATTTCGGTCATGGCGTGGGGTGGCAACTCGTTCAGGTCGTTAATATAATTTACCGACATGTCGTTTTTTGCAACTGCGATGATTTTGTCATCCTGCTCGCCATTATCAACCATGTGCATTACGCCTACAACCTTTGCTTCGATGATGCTCATCGGGTAAACATCTATTGAACAAAGCACCAAAATATCAAGCGGATCCTTGTCATCACAATAAGTTTGCGGGATAAAGCCATAATTAGCGGGGTACATTACCGATGAAAACAAAACACGATCGAGCTTTAACAAACCCGAATCCTTATCAATTTCATATTTCGCTTTAGAACCTTTAGGTATTTCAATTATCGCGTTAACTATTTCCGGAACGTTTTCTCCCGGAGAAACCTGGTGCCATGGATGTTGTGTACTCATTTGGTATATGTTATATTACTATATTACTGTTGTTCCCCGTCGTTTGCCTTTGCCAGTTTCTTTTTTACGAAAGCAATAATCAACGGAACGGTTGTTATTATTATCAATCCAAGTATGATGTATTGCAGGTAATCTTTCAGTTGCGGGAACCTCCTGCCTAAAAAATACCCGGCCAGCGTTAAAATGCTAACCCATGCAACGCTGCCGATGATATTATATAAAGTAAACTTTTTGATATCTACTTTTACAACACCCGCAAATATAGGAGCAAATGTCCTAACTATAGGGAAAAATCTGCCTAAAATCAATGCCATGCCGCCGTATTTGTCGTAAAACTCCTCGGCAACGGCTATATAACGCTTCTTAAAGAATAACGAATCGTTTTTGTTGAAAAGCACCGGCCCCGTTCGATAGCCAAACCAGTAACCCGTATAGTTGCCCAAAATACCGGCTACTATTAACGACGGCACCAGGATATAAACGGGGACTTCTATAATGCCGGCAGCGGTTAATATACCCGCCAAAAACAAAAGATAATCGCCCGGGAGGAAGAAACCAAAGAACAAACCAGTTTCGGCGTAAACCACTATAAGCAACAAGTAAAAACCGCCATTGCTAATAATGGATTTCGCATCGGTCAAATTCTGCAGGTATTCCCAAAAATCTCCCATTAAGTATATCCGTAAAACTACAAATATTATATGGAAAATGCTTTAGCGATAAATTAAATAAGGCGGGATATCAACTCGGGGTAAACGCCTATGGCAATCGTAACCAGTACCGAAAAGCCAAAAACGAATTTGTAGTAAGCCGGTACAAGTACTTCGGTGCGATCGGCACTGCGGAAATACATGGCAATAATTACCCTGAAATAATAGAATATGCTGATGATAGCGTTTACTACCGCAATAATTACCATGAGATATTTATACTGCAGCAACGCACCCGAGAACATGTAGAACTTGCCAACAAAGCCCGCCGTTAAGGGGATACCTGCCAGCGAAAGCATGCTCACGGTAAGCGCAAAAGCCAGGAATGGATTTTTGCGGGCAAGCCCGTTGAAGCCCTCGAAGTTATCGGTACCGGTTTGCTGCCTTACTAATACTAAAGCACCGAATGCGATGATAGAAGCGATAGAATATGCTGTAGAATAAACAAATATTGAATTTGCCGATGCCGCGCCTAAAGCCACTATGGCAAATAACAGGTAGCCTGCATGCGATATACTGGAGAACGCCAGCATACGCTTGAAGCTTTGCTGGTAAAGCGCAGTTATGTTACCTATAAATAGTGTCGCGATGGTAATAACCAATATAACCGGCGACCAAAACGAAGATACGGTGCTAAAGCTTCCCGAAAACAAACGGTAAAATGCTGCAAAGCCCGCTGCCTTAACCACGGTAGACATGAAGGCAGTAATTAACGCAGGCGCGCCCTCGTAAACATCCGGCGTCCAGAAATGGAAGGGGGCTGCGCCAACTTTAAAGCAAAGGCCAACTATAATAAGCAATATCCCGGTATAAAATAATGCATTGTGGCTGTGTGGATTGGTAACCACCCAGGCGTTGATAGCATCCAGATCGAACGAGCCGGTAGAGCCATAAATAAGCGTGATGCCAAACAACAAGAAACCTGTTGAGAATGCGCCCATCAGGAAGTATTTCAGTGCAGCTTCGTTAGATGCGAAGTCGTTTTTGCGAATCCCTGCCAGGATGTATAAACTTACCGACATGATTTCGATACCCACAAACAGCATGGTTAAGTTATGGAAGCTCACCATTACGATGATGCCGGCCAACGAGAACAGGATGATGGCGTAATATTCGGCAATGTGATTGCTTATCTTCTCGAAATACCCTTTAGAAAGCATCAGTATCAATATCGTAGACACGATACTTGCTACCGAAAAAACGATTGAGAAGTTATTAAAAAGCATCATGCCATTATATATTGGCTGCGCCTGGTCTTCCTTGGTCCATTGCATAACGGCGGCAGCAAGGGCAATCAACATGCCTACTATGGTTACCGGCAAAAGCGCCTTTTGGGCCTTATATAAACCCAGGTACAGCAGTACGATAGGCAAAACAGATATGATGATTAAAGTGGTCATTAGCTAATTATATCTGTACTTTAAAATTTCGTTGTAATAAATTTATGGCTCACGGTTTCCAGCAAATTCGTAACCGAAGCTTCGGAAATATGCAGCAATGGCTGCGGATAAACGCCGATAACGATGATCAGCGCGCAGATAATGCCCAACGCTAGTTTCTCCGATCCTTTGATATCTGTAAAGGTAGCGGTAAGCTCGTTCAGCTCGCCTTGCATTACGTCCTTATACATGCGCAGCATATAAACCGCGCCAAGGATAATAGTAGTACCTGCAATGCCCGCCGTAACGATATCCCAGCCGAAAACGCCTCTTAATAACAGAAACTCGCCCACGAAACCATTGGTTAAAGGTAGTGCGACCGTACCCAAAACGATTATCAAAAATGCTATAGCAAAATTGGGAGCCACTTTGGCTATACCGCCAAGCTTGTCTATATCGCGGGTGTTCAACCGCCTGCTGATGATGTCCCATATAAAAAACATCCCCACCACGTTGATACCATGGCTTACCATCTGTATCATGGCACCTTGTACGCCATAAATATTCCAGGCGAAGATACCGGCTGCTATCAGCCCGACGTGTGCGATAGATGAGTATGCTACCAAACGCTTTCCATCGGTTTGTTTGAAAGCAATAATGGATGCGTAAACGATACCGATTACTGATAATATAATGGCTATGTTAGCCCAGGTTAAAAAGCCGACCGGTGCGTTCGGTATCAACCACCGAATAACGCCGTAAATACCCATCTTCAACATAATACCGGATAGCATCATAGTACCAGCCGTCGGTGCTTCCGTATAAGTATCGGGCTGCCAGGTATGGAAAGGGAATATCGGCATCTTGATGGCAAAGGCCAAAAAGAAAGCCAGGAACACCCAGGATTGATGCTTTGCATCTAAACTTAAAGCGTAGAAATGCTCCAGATCATAATCTTTGGTTGGGGTTTGCAGATACAGGTAAATGATGGCTACCAGCATAAACAAGGACCCCGCGAACGTATAGATAAAGAATTTGATATTGATACGGATGCGGTTTTCGCCGCCCCACAAGGCACAAATAAAGTAAATAGGGATAAGCGCAGCTTCCCAGCCCACATAAAACAAGAAACCATCAAACGCGGTGAACACCGTTAGCAAGCCCGCCTGCATAAACAGAATAAGGGCGTAGAATGCTTTGGCATTTTTGTACTGATGTTCGTACGTGGTTAATATAATCAGCGGAACCAGCACGGTAGTAAGCAATACCATCACCATACTTATGCCATCTATGCCCGCTTTAAAATAAATACTGAACTGTTTTATCCAGGGAACATCTATAGAATATTGCAGCGATGCATCGGCCACGAAACCGTTTAGGAAATAAAGGGCAAGGGCCAGTTCGGCAATGGCAAAAAACATGGCAACATGTTTGGCCATCTCATTTTTGAACAGCAATACCACAAGGGCTGCCAAAATCGGTAAAAAAAGTAAAATGCTAACCGTCATTTTATTGGGTAAAACGCTATCGTTTTATATTTTAATTAAACCGTAAACCAAAATGGCAATAATACCCACCACCATCATAAATATGTAGAAACCTACATTGCCCGTTTGCAGCAAGCGCAGCCCTTTGCTTGTCTCGAGGGTGCCTTTACCTAAGCCATTAACCAGGCCATCAATACCTAACTGCTCCACCACCTTGTAGAAAAAATCTGACAGGAAATCCAATGGCTTGCGTATTATGGTATCGTACAACTCGTCGATATAAAATTTGTGGTACGAAAGATTGGCCAATGCCGGGCGTTCTTCCTCGTCGGCCACTGGCAAGCTGCCGCCTCTTACATATTTGATGTAGGCATACAACATCGCAATAAGTGCCACGCTAACAGAAATCCCCATCAGCGACCATTCGGTGCTGTGGCTTAGTTCGTGCTCGCCTAATATTTTGGTAGATTCTTCGAACACCGGTGCCAGGTAAGCGCCCAATTCGTGATGGCCACCCATTACAGCAGGCACGCCAATAAAACCGCCGATAATCGATAATATAGCCAGTACGATAAGCGGGATGGTCATACTCGGCGGCGACTCATGCAGGTGGTGTTCCTGGTCGTGCGTGCCACGGAATTTACCCCAGAAAGTAAGGTACATCATCCGGAACATATAGAAAGAGGTAAGCATGGCCGTAATTACGCCCACTACATAAAAAGTAGTGCTATGTGCAAATGCCGCTGCTAAAATTTCGTCTTTAGAGAAGAAGCCCGAGAAAGGAGGGATACCGGCAATGGCGACGGTACCGAAAAGCATGGTTATAAAAGTAATCTTTATCTTGCCCTTCAGTCCACCCATCTTGCGCATATCCTGTTCGCCGCTCATGGCGTGGATAACCGAACCTGCACCAAGGAACAACAAGGCCTTAAAGAAAGCGTGCGTCAACACGTGGAAGAACGAACCGGTGTAAGCGCCAACGCCTAAACCCAAAAACATATAACCCAACTGAGATACCGTAGAATAAGCCAGTACCTTCTTGATGTCGGTTTGCGTAAGGGCAATCAGTGCGGCAAAACAAGCTGTAGTTAAACCTACTATGGCTATAATCTCCATAGTTTGCGGTGCCATGGTGAAGAGGATGTTTGAGCGGGCTATCATATAGATACCTGCCGTTACCATGGTTGCGGCGTGTATCAGGGCCGAAACAGGGGTTGGGCCGGCCATCGCATCGGGCAGCCAGGTAAACAGCGGTAACTGTGCCGATTTACCAATTGCGCCCACAAAAAGCAGCAAGGTAACGAGGGTGAACATCGAATCACCCCTTATCATGGTAGCTGCCTTAGGGAATATTGTAGCAAATTCAACGCTTTTAAATACTGCAGTGAGGATGAATACGCCAAGCAAAAAGCCAAGGTCGCCTATGCGGTTCATTATGAAGGCCTTTTTGGCAGCATCGGCATAGCTGGCATTGGTGTACCAAAAACCGATGAGCAGGTAAGAGCAAAGGCCCACACCTTCCCAGCCAATAAACATCACGATATAGTTGCTGCCCATTACCAGCAGCAGCATGAAGAACACGAACAAGTTCAAATAAGCAAAGAACTTGCCGAAACCTGCATCATCGTGCATATACCCGGCCGAGTAAAGATGTATGAGAAACCCTACGCCGGTGATGATCAACAGCATGATAGAGCTAAGCTGATCTACCAGGAAAGCGAAAGGGATTTTTATGTCGCCAACGCTAATCCAGTTGAAAAGCGTAACGTTTATTGGTACGCCGTTAGATTTTATCTGGAAAAAAGCAAGCGCGCTTATACCGAAAGCCACAAACACCAGCAAACTGCCGATAGCGCCGATAACGCTTTTCGACAAGGTGTTGCGCCCAAGTCCGTTTATCACAAAACCGGCTAAAGGTAATATAGGAATAAGCCAGATATATTTATCCATTTGTATAGTTCTTGCCCCCTAGCCCCCTGAAGGGGGAACAGAAGTTTTAATTTTAATTTTATAAATCCCTACCAACTCCCCCTTCAGGGGGCTGGGGGGCCTACTACCATTTCAACCTGTTCAACACGTTGATATCTATCGAATTGGTATTGCGGTATATCATTACTATAATGGCCAAGCCTACGGCAACTTCTGCTGCGGCAAGTGCCATGATAAAAAAAACGAAAACCTGCCCGGCCGGGTCGTTGCGGTAAACCGAAAATGCGGTAAGCAACAGGTTAACCGAATTAAGCATCAACTCAACCGACATGAATATCACTATAGCATTGCGGCGCAAAAGCACGCCCATAACGCCGATAGAGAAAATAATCGCGCTTAAGAGTATATAATGATTAAGCGGCACCGCATGCATGGTATTGGCTATACTGTTCATCAGATCGTTGCTTTTTGTTCTTTTTTATCTTTTGTTGCCAGCAATACAGCGCCCACCATTGCCGATAGCAGCAACACCGACGATACCTCGAAAGGCAATAAAAAATCTTTGAATAATACTTTACCCAGGTTTTTCACCAGGCCAAGGTTGGGGTTTTGCAACACCACCGGGTCTGATACGTTAGTGGCGACTTTTAAAGATGATACAAGCGCCACCATCAAAATACCTGCTCCCACTACTGCGGCAAGTTTTACATAAATAGGTTTTACCGGCTCGCTCTCTTTATTGAGGTTGATGAGCATCAGCGTATACAAAAACAAAACCAGTATGGCACCCATGTAAACAATAAAGTTTACGATGGCCAAAAACTGAGCGTTCATTAAAATATAGTGTACGGTGAACGTAAAAAAGGTAAGTATAAGGTACAGTATGCTATGTACCGGGTTCTTCGCAGAAATAACCAGTATCGAGAAAAAGACAGATAAAAACGCGATGAAGTAAAATGTACTCATGTTTTATTTTACTAAATACTTTCGCCCGTGTAAAAGGTTGGGCAAAGGTATAAAACTTTGGTTATTGATTTAAAGGTGCTTCTACTAATTTGTCTTTACCGTAAATAAAATCCTTACGCAGGTAATCTGATGCTACCACATCGCCATCGAGGTATATCGCTTCCTTAGGGCAGGCTTCCTCACAAAGGCCACAAAAAATGCAGCGCAACATGTTAATTTCGTAAACGGCGGCGTATTTTTCTTCGCGGTATAAATGCTCCTCGCCTTTCTGGCGTTCGGCTGCTGTCATGGTGATGGCTTCTGCAGGGCATGATAATGCGCAAAGGCCACAGGCAGTGCAGCGTTCAGCACCGTTCTCGTCGCGTTTAAGCGAATGTTGCCCCCTGAAATTTTCAGAGAACTCGCGTTTTTGCTCGGGATATTGTATGGTAACCGGCTTTTTAAAGAAGTGGCCCATGGTAATGGTCAAACCTTTTGCAATAGCAGGCAGGTAAGCACGTTCCCAAAAATTGAGGGGCTTTACTTCTAAAACTTTCTTTTTATTACTTAATGATTCCATTTTAAACTAATCCTCAATTATAAAAAAGTAATAACACAAGCCGTAACCACAATATTGGCGATAGCCAATGGTATCAAAACCTTCCATCCCAGGTCCATCAGTTGGTCGTAACGGAAACGCGGGATAGTCCAGCGCACCCACATAAAAAAGAAGATGAACAGTAATACTTTCAAGAACATTACCGCGAAGCCGAACAGCGGCCCCCAGGTTGCTCCCAAAAACTCATTCACGGTATCCATGCCCGGGTAATTGTAGCTGCCCCAGTAGAGGGTAACCATTACTGCCGATGAAATAAACATATTGATATACTCCGCAAACAGGTAAAAACCTAATTTCATCGAAGAGTACTCGGTATGATAACCACCTACCAGCTCGGTTTCGCACTCCGGCAAATCGAAGGGTGTGCGGTTAGTCTCAGCAAAAGCACATATCAGGAATAAAACAAAACCCACTGGCTGATAAATCACGTTCCAGTGCCAGCCATGCTGCTGTTGGGCAATCTCCGCAAGGCTTAAGGTGTGCGTAACCAATAACAAGGCAATGATAGACAGCCCCATCGAAATTTCGTAGCTGATATTTTGCGATGCCGCGCGGATAGCGCCAAGCAGCGAATATTTATTGTTTGATGCCCAGCCGCCAATCATCACGCCATAAACACCTAGTGACACTACGCCGAAAATATACAGGATACCTACGTTGATATCGGTAACCTGCAGCGGTATGGTTTTGCCCGCAATAACGATATTTTGCCCCCATGGTATAACTGCCGACCCAATGCAGGCTGTAAGGATAGCTAACGATGGGCCAACAATAAACAAGAACGGCGTTGCGTTTGTTGGGATGATTTCTTCCTTCAAAAACATTTTTCCGCCATCTGCCAGCGGTTGTAAAATGCCCCATGGGCCGGCGCGGTTTGGGCCCACCCTATCCTGAAAAAAGGCAGCTATCTTACGCTCAGCATAAGTAGAGTACATGGCTACTACCAGGCTTATCATGAATATAACGATAATAAGCCCAAACTTAATCAGTATATCTGCTATTTCCATTATAAGCGCGTCTCCCTTTCAAATTGTTCTTTATTGGCTTGCTGCAATACCGGGTTGGTTTTAACCACAGGCAGTGGCTTAAGCGTATCATAGTGGTTTGAGCTGATAACCGATTTATTGGATACTTTACGCGGGCCTTCTATCACCCAATCAGCTGTTTTCTTTTTGTCGAAACGGCAGGTATTGCATATAAATTCTTCCACCTCGCCGTATTCATCTTTACGTGCGGTTACGCGTATAACATCTTCGCCTTTGTACCAAAGGGTTACTTTACCGTTGCACTTTTCGTGGTCGCAATCGCGGTGTGCCTCTACCGGTTTGGTAAACCATACACGGTTCTTGAAGCGGAAAGTCTTATCGGTTAAAGCGCCTACCGGGCAAACGTCTATTACGTTGCCGCTGAAATCGTTATCTACTGCTTTAGTAATATAAGTAGAAATTTCGGAGTGGTCGCCACGGTTAAGGATGCCGTGTATACGATGGTCGGTAATCTGGTCGGCCACAAACACGCAGCGGTAACAAAGTATGCAGCGCGTCATGTGCAGCTGTATCTTATCACCGATATCGATTTTCTCGAACGTGCGGCGGTCGAATTCGTAACGGGTTTTGGCTGCGCCGTGTTCGTAACCCAAATCCTGCAAGTGGCATTCGCCGGCCTGATCGCATACAGGGCAATCAAGCGGGTGGTTTATCAAAAGCATTTCCACCACACCTTTACGGGCCTCAATCACTTCCGGGGAAGATATGTTTTTTACCTCCATGCCGTCCATAACGGTAGTACGGCAGCTCGCTACCAGCTTCGGCATAGGGCGTGGGTCTTTTTCAGAACCTTTGCTTACCTGCACCAAACACGTACGACATTTACCGCCCGTGCCTTCCAGCTTAGAGTAATAGCACATAGCAGGCGGAACGATATCACCACCTATCATCCTTGCGGCGTTCAGGATGGTAGTTCCCGGCTCTACTTCAATGGATATACTATCTATTGTTACCTTCATTTATAATTTATACTTATCAAAGTATGTTTAAGTTCTTATTCCTGTTCAAATAACTTGGCGAATACATCGTCCATCGCCAACTCAAAACCTGGTAAAATGGGGGTTATCAATTTATCACCAACAGTCAACGCTCTTCCTTCGGTAACAAATTTCCCTTCGCTATTAAGGATATATCTTATCAGCGATTGCTCGTCCGGATAAACCAACCAATACTCCTTTACACCAAACTCCTCGTACAGATCGTATTTTATTTTGATTTCTTTCTTATTGTTCCCCGGCGACAATATCTCCACTACAATATCCGGTGCGCCCAGGCAACTCCTTGGATCGGCCATCTTCGCTAAGTCACAAATGACACAAACATCAGGCTGAACTACGGTTTTTACTTTTTTATCACTTTTTTCGTTTCTTACTAGTCGTACGTCAAAAGGTGCTGCAAATACCCTGCAAGGCTTATTCTTTAAATATTGATGTAACTCCCCCGAAATATTACCTGATATAATCTGGTGATTTCCGCTTGGCGCGGGGCTCATTCTAAAAATCTTACCCTTAATTAATTCCAAACGCTCTTCAAAACGCCAGGAATAGTAATCCGCGTAGGTGTAAGTTTTCGAGAAGTCTAAATCATCAATGCTTTGCATATTCAAAGTTACTTCAAATTAGCTGGACACTTTAATTCAAATTTAAACTAAAGCTAACTGCTTTAACACCTGTTTCCGGTGGCCCAAACCTTAATATAATATTTGCGCCAACCATAAAAGGAACAGTCTCCAAATCCTTTCTTACCAGTTCGTACAACTTTTTAGCGTCCGGGCCATACAAGTAAAATGAGCCGTCACTATTATCAAGGGCTATTTCATGCCCGTCATAAAAACCAACTTCACTATCCTTTAACAGAGCCATCAACCTTTCAACCAGGTCATAAAATGGTTCATCCTCTTTGAGGCCATAGTTAAACTCAATGATAACGGCCTGCTCCATTTTTTACTACGCTACAACTGCATTCAACGGATCGGCATAACGCGCTATCCCGTAGTTACGTGTGGTAGCTTCGTAGGCATTTGTTACGTGCCATTCAAACTCGTCCCTAAAGTGGCGTATAGCACTGGCAACCGGCCAGGCTGCTGCATCGCCAAGCGGGCAAATCGTGTTACCTTCTATCTTTTTCGATACATCAACCAGCAAATCAATGTCGCTCATTTTGCCGTGACCGTATTCCAGGCGGTGCAAAACTTTTTCCATCCAGCCGGTGCCTTCGCGGCATGGTGAACATTGCCCGCAGCTTTCATGGTGATAGAATCTCGAAAAATTCCAGGTATTGCGCACGATACACTGGTCTTCGTCATAAGCTATGAAACCACCCGAACCTAGCATGGTGCCGCTTACGAAACCGCCATCAGATAACGATTCGTAGCTCATCAGGCGGGCTTCGTTATTAACCGTCTTCAAAAACAGATTAGCAGGGAGAATCGGTACTGATGAACCGCCTGCAACAACCGCTTTAAGGCGTTTGCCGTTGGCTATGCCCTGGCAATATTCGTCACCGTAAACAAATTCTTCACACGACAGGCCAAGGTCTATCTCATAAACGCCCGGCCTTTTCAGGTTACCGCCGGCTGATATCAGCTTGGTGCCTGTACTGCGGCCTATGCCAATCTTAGCATACTCGTCGCCACCATCGTTAATGATTGGCACAACTGCTGCGATCGATTCTACATTGTTTACTACCGTAGGGCAGCCATACAAACCTGCAATAGCCGGAAATGGTGGTTTTATCCTCGGGTTGCCTCGTTTACCTTCCAGCGACTCTAACAATGCAGTTTCTTCACCGCAGATGTATGCACCGCCACCGGGCTGCACGTAAAGCTCCAGGTCATAACCCGTGCCTAAAATATTCTTTCCTAAAAAGCCCTTTGCTTTTGCTTCGGCAATAGCTTTCTCAAGGATGCGTATTTGCGGCATCATTTCGCCGCGCAGGTATATATACGATGTATTTGCACCTAGCGCAAAGCTGGATACAATCATCCCCTCAATTAGTAAGTGAGGGATGTAAGTCATCAGGAAACGGTCTTTAAACGTACCTGGTTCAGATTCGTCGCCGTTGCACACCAGGTAACGGGCCACGCCTTCGGGTTTGGCCAAAAAGCTCCACTTCATCCCGGTAGGGAAACCGGCGCCACCACGACCACGCAAGCCCGATTTTTTCACCTCTTCCACAATTTCTTCTGGCGTGAGGGTTTTTAGGGCCTTCTCCACCGCTGCATAGCCGCCTTTAGAGCGGTACACATCAAAGGTATTGATGCCGGGTACGTTGATATGTTCAAGTAAAAGTTTACGAGCCATTACTATTAATATATTTTACCGTTTAGTTTATAAGCGGTTACATGATTTCTTACACAATTAGAAAGTATCATTACGGTTATTAACCCAATGATGAGGTTGTAGCTGCCTGGCACCTGCAAAAACAGAAACATTAATATGCCTGCTGTTAGTGCTAAATCCCAGCTTATCAACCTGCTTCGTTCACTCATTAATTATTTGCTTTCGCTTTTAAATCCCCTATCAGTTTATCAACCGAATCGGTGGTCAAGTTTTCGTAAAATGTATATTCTGGGCCAATTTGTAATACCGGGCCATAACCGCAGGCTGCAAGGCACTCTACGCCTCGCCAGCTAAACAAGCCATCCTCGGTAACATCGCCCTCTTTTACGCCAAGCGTTTTTTCTATGTGTTCCATTATGGGCGTTGCGCCTACAATTTCACAAGGGCCCGTGCGGCAAACTTCAAGCATGTACTTCCCTTGGGGCTTTAAAAAGTACATGGTGTAAAACGATGCCACCTCATAAACCTCTATCGATTGGATTGAAAGGTAGTCGGCAACGCTATCCATTGCCGGCGGGCTTACCCAGCCGTATTCTGCCTGCACCAAATGCAGTATAGGCAGCAAGGCCGATTTTTGCTTGCCTGCAGGGTAACGGCTAACTACATCAGCAAACTTTGCTGTAAGCTCCGGCGAAAATGTAACCGGCGTATTGGTATCTTGTACGCTAAGCATCTAACTCTCCTGCTATTACGTTTAAACTACTCATGTTAATAATGGCATCAGATAACAGCATGCCGCGGCTCATGGGCGCATACATCTGGTAATTGATGAAGCTTGGCCTGCGGAAATGCAAACGGTATGGCGAGCGGCCGCCATCGTTCACCAGGTAAAAACCAAGTTCTCCGTTAGCTCCCTCTACAGCGTGGTAAACTTCGGAATTCGGGGTTTCCACTTCGCCCATCACTATTTTGAAGTGATAGATAAGGGCTTCCATATTATTGTAAACTTCTTCCTTCGGAGGCAGGTAAAACGCCGGCACATCCGCGTGGAAGATATCTGATGGCTCTTTCTCTATTTTAGCAAGGGCCTGCTCAATAATGCGCATGCTCTGCCACATCTCTTCGTTACGCACCAAAAAGCGGGCATAAACGTCGCCGTTATCGCCAACCGGTACTTCGAAATCGAAATCCTCGTAGGATGAATACGGCTCCATGGCCCTTACATCATAATCAACACCTGTGGCGCGCAATATGGGGCCGCTCCAGCTGTAACTGAGCGCGTCCTCTGTCGTAACGGCAGCAACGCCGCGCGTACGATCCACAAATATGCGGTTACGGTTAAAAAGGCTTTCGAATTCCTTTAAACCGTAGTTGAAATCTTTTAATACTTTCTTTATCTTACGGAAAGCGATATCATTGAAGTTGCGCTCGAAACCGCCTATACGGCCTATGTTTGTGGTAAGGCGCGAGCCGCATATCTCTTCGTAAACCTCGTATATCGCTTCGCGATACTGCATCATGTAGGTAAAACCCGTCAACGCGCCGGTATCTACGCCTAATATCGAGTTACACACAATATGATCTGCAATACGGGCAAGCTCCATAATGATCACACGCATATAATCAACACGTTTCGGCATGGTAATGCCAAGCAGTTTCTCAACCGTCATGTGCCAGCCCATATTATTGATGGGCGATGAGCAGTAGTTCAACCTATCAGTAAGCGGGGTTATCTGGTAAAAGGGGCGGTGTTCGGCAATCTTTTCGAAAGCGCGATGTATGTAGCCTATGGTTGATACGCCGCTAACTATCCTCTCGCCATCCATCTCCAGCACGTTCTGGAAAACACCGTGCGTAGCAGGGTGCGTTGGGCCGAGGTTGAGCGTGGAATGCTCGGTTTGCGGATCGTTATCTGTATATACGGGATGGTTCTGCATTATCTTCCAAAAAAGTAATCTTTTTTATCAATACGGTTTGGATCTTCCAGCGGGAACTCTTTTCTCATCGGGAACACCGTCATGTCATCCACGTTCAGTATCCTCCTCAGGTCGGGATGCCCGTCAAATATCACCCCAAAAAAATCATATGTTTCTCTTTCCATCCAATTGGCGCCTTCCCATAGCATGGTAGCCGTTGGAATGTGAACGTCATCGGTAGAAAGGAAAACCTTTACGCGAATGCGCGTATTGGTAGTTAAGCTATGCAAGTGGTAAATAACCCCTATCGCCTTCTCCAGCTCAGGATAATGAATAGCCGTTATATCCGTAAGGAAAATAAACTTCAGTTCCGGGTCGTTTTTGAGGTAGGCAAGCACATCGCTGATTTGCTCCCTGTCGGTTTCTACCGTTAAAAGTCCGTAATCCTGATTAACTTCGGTAATCTGGCCGGGGAATTTCTCGCCCAATGCCTGCAGCAATACTTCGTTAGCTATCTTACCCATTATTGTATTCCGTATTTAGCCAACAATGCCTGGTATTTCGGTTCCTCACGGCGGCGGCCGGTTTCAGTTTTAACCAACTCCTGTATCGCCATAAAACCATCTATTATTGCTTCGGGGCGTGGAGGGCAGCCGGGTACGTAAACGTCTACCGGTATCACTTCGTCAATCCCTTGCAAAACCGAGTAAGTATCAAAAATACCGCCGCTTGATGCGCATGCGCCAACGGCCATCACCCAACGGGGTTCGGCCATTTGCAGGTACACCTGGCGTAAAACCGGACCCATTTTCTTTGATATCGTACCCATCACCATCAACAAATCTGCCTGGCGGGGCGAAAAACTCAAGCGCTCGGCACCGAAACGGCTAAGATCATACGTAGAGGCCATAGTGGCCATAAATTCGATGCCGCAGCAAGAGGTTGCGAATGGTAAGGGCCATAACGAGTTTGCCCGGGCCACACCTATCGCTTTATCAAGCGACGTGGCAAAAAAGCCAGAACCTTCTACCCCTGCGGGGGCCTCAACTATTTGAATATCACTCATGAATTTCTATCAAATAAAATAAACCCATCAGCTAAAACTGATGTGCAAATTTAATAAAATACGTTGTAACGAGTACACGAAGAAAGGAGAGCCAATATATTTAGAATCAGTCTAAACTAATCCCAATCCAGAGCACCTTTTTTAATAATGTAGATAAAACCAGCCAGTAATGTTGCCATAAAAATAAACATCTCTATCAGCCCATCCTTGCCCAACTCGCGAAAATTTACCGCCCAGGGGTACATGAAAATTACTTCCACATCAAACAGCACAAAAAGGATGGCTACCAGGAAATATTTAATAGAAACGGCGCTGCGGGCGTTGCCTACAACTTCTATACCCGATTCGAAGGGTGTAAGTTTATCCTTAGTAACACGTTTGGGGCCTATTTTGTGTGTAACAAACATGGTTGTAACCACAAAACCCAGCGCAACCAGCATCTGGAATATAATCGGAAGAAAATCGCCGGGTGAACTTTGTAATTCCATGCTGCAAATATACAAATGAGCCGATAATAAAAAAGCCCCTTTTGCAAGGGGCTCTTATTATTTTTAAAAGGCCTGGTGTTACTTGCCTTTCGCCCCTTGGGCCTTTCTTTGGAAGTAGTTTATCGCAGCCTTATTTGCCGGATCGTACTCCTTGGCTTTAGTAAAGTTTTCGGCGGCTTTAGCGTCGTCTTTTTCCTTAAACTCGTAGTAGTAACCTAAGTAAGCGTAAGCTTCGCCCAGGAATGATTTATCCGCATCGGTTACGCCTTTGGTGGTAACAAGTTGTATGTACTGCTCATAGTAAGGCTTAGCATAACCTTTATACAAGGTCCTGTCGGCCGGTTCTTTAAAGTCGTTGGCACGCGCCTGGTACAAGGCCACTATGGCCAAAGGCGATGCGGCTTTATGCTGTATGTAGCTGAACGCGGTGTCGGCTTTGATCAATAGCGTCGAATCCGGCGTAGGCTTTGGCTTGGCAGTGCTGAAGAACTGATCGGTGTAGGCTTTGTAATAGCTTAAGCCTTCAGACAGGTAATCATTCAGCGTGGTTTTACGCGATTTAGTGATGTACATCTTGTAAGCTTCAGCGGCCTCCAGGAATTTCTTTTTACCGTATAACGATTTACCTATTTCCTGGTAAACATCTGCCTGGGTAGTATCTAAGGTGGCAGCAGTACGCAATGAGGCAACACCCAAAGAGTCTAAGCCGGAGGCAATCTGCGCACGGCCCTGGTAAACGTAATCGCGCGGGATAATGCGTTTTGCGTCCGCTTTCTGAAGCCATATGTTACCAGCAGCCAACGCAGCAGGATAATCCTTATTCTCTACTGATGAATACAACAAGTAGCGCTGAACTTTTAAGTTAGAAGAAACTTTAGCCAATGCTGCAGCTTCTGTTTGCAAGGTCTTCCAATCGCCTGAATACACCAGGAAGTCGGCATAACGTAAGCGCGACTCGACCGAAAGATCTGTTAACGACAAGTATTTACGATACTGCTCCGTAGCTTCCTTAACTTTTACAGATGCCACTTTAGGGTCTGTTAAAGCCCAACGCACATCGGTTTCTGCCCATTCGCGATAAGCAGGGCCATAATTAGGGTCGATAGCTAAAGCAGCCTGGAACTCGGTTTCTGATGATTCGAAGTTATTAGCGAATTTCCAGATCACGCCGGTAGCCACTTTTGCAGCTGCCAGTTTTGGATCTATTTCCAGCGCAGCCTGGTAGTTACCCAATGCTTCAGTGTTTTTAGATTGCGTGCGGTAAGCATCTCCCAGGGCTAGCAACACGTCTACGTCTTTAGCGTTCAATGCCTTTCCTTTATTCAGGATAGCGATTGCCGCATCAGCATCAGCAGGAGATACCCTGTCGTTCACTGGCGACATCAGATAACCTTTGCCTATATAAGCGTAAGGCTTGCTGGCTTTGCCTGCCAAAGCAATGGCCTGGTTAAAGTTGGTTGTTGCGGTAGCCCTGTCTTTATCAACAAATGCGGCAACACCCAAACCTGCGTAGTTAAGAGCCGACTTAGGGTTAACGGCAATACCTTTGTTGAATACGGTTCTGGCAGAATCGGTGTAATCCTGCAAAATGTAAACCCAACCCAGGTAAAAAAAGTTCTCGTCTTTTGTAGATTGGGTAACGGTTAAATTCTTAAGCATGCCCTTAGCTTTCTGGTATTGCTCCGCATCGATGGCTTTCTTCGCATCCTCTAAACTCTGCGCTAAAACCGACGAGCCTACAAATGCCAGCGCTAAAACTAGTTTACTTATTTTACTGATCATTTTCATCTTATCTTAGTTTCTTAATTAGTATTCAGTATTAGTGTTTAATATTTATTTCCCTTGAGGGGATTGACTCGGGCAGCAAGCCCGATTTCAATATTATCCTTTGTCCGCGCTCGCTGGCTAAAAATGATGCAAAGCCTGCTCCCAATCCTTTTCTGCCTGTGCAATCAACTATATACAGCGATCTGCTCAATGGATACGTATGTTGGACGAGCGTTGTCTGCGATGGTTTAAAGTACTCTTTAGGCGCAGTTTTACTGCTTTCGTCCTTAACACCCATTATCTTCACCTTATTTACATCGTCGGCGTAATCCTTATCCGGGTCGTTTAACCAGGCAAATCCGGTAATGCCAATGGCATCAGGGTGGGTACTTACGTACTTTATAACCTCTTTATTAGACTTCAGCGCGTATATATTCTTCTGTGTAAAATCCTTGTTCCCCGATATTTGTTTCAAATATCTTACCAAACTTGAGTTGGGGTTATCAAAAACGATGTTTTTATCTGTTTTAGCTTTGCCATTAAGCATGGCTATCACCTCTTTAACCGATATTAAAGTATCGTTAGATGCCTGGTTAACAATCAACGCAACGGCATCAACAGCAAATTTATTAACATCGGGGGCCAATGCCCTTCTCCTTAAGATACCGACCTCTGTTGTATCCAGTTCGCGCGAAATAATGGCCACCCTTACCTTATCGTTCATCAAGGCGTTTATCGTTTGGCTTTCAGGCGCGTATTTTATTTCCGGCTTTGCATCTGGATAAAGGGCCCTGAACACATATTCTTCTTCGCCTACTATTGGCGAAAACGACTCGTCGGCTGCAAAAACGAGCGTACCCGACGTAAAGCCGTCTACTATAACTGCTTTCTTGTCCTTTTTATTTTCCGTACAGCCCTGAAATGCTAAAATAAACAGTGCACCTATCAACAAAAGGAAATACTTATTCTTCATTATCGGGCTTTCTTTTTAAGTAGCGCGAAAAACGCAACACTGCATAAACTAATACAAACCCACCAAACAACTTCTTTTGGGTAGGATCTAATCGCGGCGGGAAGTTATCCAGGAATATCAACAACAGCCCAAGAACTAAAAGCGCCACGAATGTAACAACTCCTAAAATAAGCAAAAACCGCCTTTTGGGCGATTTTTGCTCTTTGTTATTATCAGGTAACATTAAATTACTCTTCTGAAGCAAGCGAGAACGCTATAGGTACGCTAAATTGCACACGAACCGGGCGACCGTTTTGTATACCTGGTTTCCATTTTGGGGAAGCTTTCAAAGCGCGTATTGCTTCTTCGTCGCAACCGCTGCCTATGCCCCTAAGCACCTTGATATCCGTCAACGACCCATCTTTTTCAACCACGAAGGTTAAAATTACGCGTCCCTGTACGTTATTCTCTCTGGCAACAGCCGGGTAGTGTATAGCTTTAAATAAGTACTTACCAAAACCGCCTTCACCGCCCGGGAAAGCAGGTTGCTGCTCTACCGCCTGGAAAATCTGGTTAGGGTTATCCTCAACTACTTGCTTTACGTCTGCATTACCTACAGGTTCTTCAATCCTGATATCAGCATTAGGGTCACCTTTTTGGTCTTTTTGGCCAGGGTCGGCAACTTTTAACTCTTCCTGGGTAGGAGGCTCTTTCTCCTGTACCTCGTTATCAGGTTTTACAACCGGAGGAGGGAAACGCACCTGGTCAATCTTCGGTTTTGGTGGTTCCGGAGGTGGCGGAGGTGGTTTCTTGGTTTGATCTACCGGTGGCGGTGGAAGCACCACCTCGGTAATCTTCACCTTTTCATCAGCCTTAGGGATAAAGCCCTCAATTTTATTGAGGATTGTTTTAAAGGATATCGCAAAAACAAATACAGCTACGCCAATAATAAGGGCCTTGTTGGTATGACGAGGATTGTCCTTACGTAATTCGTATGCTCCATAATCTTTGTTACGGCCTTTAAAAACAACGTCTATCCATTGCTGGTTTAGAATGTCTAATTTTGATCCTAACATTGTCTTATCGCATTAATTTATACTTAATAATTGCCATCCCTTTTGAGCAGTTCAAGCTCTGCAGGTAGGATATCAACAATTGCATACGATTGCACCCCTGTTATATTCATCTCGTCAATCGTATCAACTATGTTTTTATAGTTTGATTTATCGCTTGGTTTGATTAACACAAACATGAATTTACCCGTACTCTGTTGTATTTCTCTTCCTTTTTCGATGAGGGTTTTACGCAAGCCGTCTTTACCGTAGCCTTCGGTAGTTGGCTGGGTTTTGCCCGGCTCGCCAATAAACCATTCTACTTTGTTGTTGGCACCCAACAGCAAGGTCATGGAGCGTGACGCTGCCATAGGCAACTGGTCTTTTGTCTTCTCATCCTTATCAGGCATGGTTAAATCCATTGCCTTTGGTTTTGATAGCGTAGTGGTAAGCATAAAGAAGGTGATGAGCAAGAAAGCCAAATCCACCATCGCGGTTAAATCCACGCGCGTAGAGGCTTTTTTACTGCGAACCTTGCCGCCTTTATGTTTACCCCCGCCGGAGGTATCTAATTCTGCCATCTTTTTATTTTTTAGGATCCGATTTGATCGTAGTGATCAGCGCGAACTTGTTTATCTTTTGTTTCTGAAGAACGCCTATCAGTTTCTTGATGGTTGGGTATTCTTCTTTGTTATCCCCTTTGATAGAAATACGCAATGCTAACCCGTGCAAACTTACATCTACGCGGCGCGCCTCGCGGATCCAGTCAGACAGCTCGTTATTGTCTGTCGTGTCATGCGGGATACCTTCTTGCTGGAAAGCTTTCCTTCCCTCTGCATCTAAATCCAGGAAACCACCCAGCTTGCTTATCGGCACGCCAAATATTGGCAGCCCTGCAAATTTCTCCTGTTGCTGAGGCGTAAACTTAATTCCGTACTTATCGCCCATCTGATTGAGCAGTGTTTTACGGATATCGTTACCATCTACCGAGAAGAACACTTTGCCCTGGCCCACAGTTAACATCAGCATGTTATCATCAGGGATAGGTTGTACCGTTGTGGATGCCGGTATGTCAACCGGTACAGGATCCTCGGTCCTTGGTTTTGCTGTTAATATAAAGAAGGTAAGCAATAAGAAAGCTACGTCGCACATGGCGGTCATATCTATCGAAGTGCTCTTTCTTTGGACTTTTACTCTTGGCATGGTGTAAAGTTAAATATTAAGTGTTACAATTTCAAATAAATTCCAAATTATATTTTGTCATAACGTGGAAACAAGCACTAATATTTTATTACCTGCTGTTTTTATGCGATGCAGCGAATGTTTGAACGATGCTGAAGCCTGTTTCGTCGATAGCGTAAGTAAGCTTATCTATCTTAGAAGTAAACAAGTTGTACATTACGATTGATACGGCAGAAGTACCGATACCCAACGCAGTGTTGATAAGTGCTTCAGAGATTGAGTTAGACAGGGCTGATTGGTTTGGAGCACCAGAAGCTGCTAACGCACCGAAGGCCTTGATCATACCGATTACCGTACCCAACAAACCGGTTAATGTACCAATAGATACCAGGGTAGCAATGATGGTAAGGTTTTGCTCTAACATTGGCATTTCCAAAGCAGTTGCTTCTTCGATGTCTTTTTGGATAGCCAAAGTTTTCTGGTCAACATCCAGGTTTGGCTCTTCTTCCATTTCTTTGTATTTCTTCAAGCCCGATTTGATAACGTTTGCTACCGAACCTTTTTGAGTATCGCAAGCAGCGCTGGCAGCTTTGATATCGCCGGCGTTTAATAACGATGTGATTTTTTTAACGAATACATCTACGTTGCCGGTACCAGAAGCTTTGCCGATAACGATTGCCCTCTCGATAGAGAACACGATAACCATTAACAGGTAAGACATGATGATAGGCACGATAACACCACCTTTGTGGATGATACCGAAGTAATCGCCAGGGTTCACATCATTTTCAGAGTTGCCACCTTTATAATGACTTCCATCGCCCAATATGAAGATGTAAATACATACGGCCACAGCGATGCAAATTGGAATAGTTAAAGTTGCAAATGCGCCTGATGCACTTGAGCTTTCTTTCTTAACAGGGGTAGTTGGTTTTGTTGGTGCAGTTGCCATTACTTTTGATTTTAGTTTTCGTTTTGTTAGTAATATAAGTTAATAAAAATGTGTGCGTATTAAGCGGTTAACAAAAATAGAATTTAAATGAATTAAAAAAACTTTTTATGTAATTGTTTATAATAATTTAATATAGGCCGCGAAGCCGTTTTGCAAAATGGTAATACTTAACGCTATTACGCGGTAAAATTGTGTTTTTGTCAAATAATATTCTGCAATAAAACCCATTTTTTTTGTCAATAGCAAACTTTGGGCCATAAAAAGTGTGTAACTAAGCTGATATAGTAATGTCTAAGCAATAGTCACAGCTATGTTTTTGCCGCACAGTGTGTCGTTTTTACGCATTGGCCACTCCCGGATTTTTATCGGCCAAATTTTAAAATGCCGCAAGCAGGCAAATCCCCGGCGCAAAAGCACTGTAACACAAAGCACTATGCCCCGAAAATAATAAAGATTGTGCCCCTCAGCATGGGGTATGACTGTACAAGTTGGTACAAGTTGAAACAAACCGTGCATCGAATGCATATGGCTGCCCACAGGGTGCCTCCAAAGTAAATGTTTAGTGTAGTTTTTACGATTATCCGCCGGCTTTTTTGGCTTTATAGCCATCTGCCTGTAATAAGGTGAGCACCTTGTCCCTAAAATCGCCTTGCAGTAGCACTTCGCCATCTTTGGTAGAACCGCCAACGCCGCATTTAGTTTTCAGTTTTTTGCCTATGGCCGCTAAATCGGCATCGATACCTATAAAGCCGTTTACACGGGTTACCACCTTATTGCCTTTTATTCGATCCAGGAATATTTTGAGGTTTTGTTGCTGAGGCGGCAGGGTTTCCTGGGCATGGCTACCCTCCTCCTGATATTGGAAATCAGGATCTGTAGAGTACATGATGCCGGTATAGTTTTTCTTTGCCATGTTATCAGCCTTTATAGTTATCGCCAACAATAATTTGCAGCGTGGCGGGCATTACGTTTATTGCTATATCTACGCCGGCTTCCCTCGGCTCGCCATCTAAATGGATAGGTCCGGGCTGCGACCGGGTAATGCTGATGTTTTTCCCTTTGATAATCTCTACATATTTAGAGCTTTCGCTTGCCTTGAAAAGCATCCTGAAGCCCATTTCGGGGAAACGGTATAACGGGAAGGGTTTGATGATGCAAACATCAAGCAGACCATCCTGCACAGAGGCCGTTGGCGATATATGCGCATTGTTGCCGTATTGCGACGAATTGGCAATGCTCAGCATAAATGCTTCGCGCCGGTACTCCACGCCATCTATATCAATAAGGTATTGCTGTGCTTTATAACTCGAAATCTCGCGGATGGATGATTTAAGATAGCCGATAAAACCTCGTTTGGTGCTTCCGTTGGCAAATACCTGGCTAATATGGGCATCGAAACCCATCCCTGCCATATTGAAGAACCAACGGTCGTTCATCTTGCCTGCATCTATGTTAATTATACGGCCCGCGTTGATGCCTTTTATGGCCCCCTCGGCATCCATAGGCACGCTTAAAAAGCGCGATAGCCCATTGCCCGAGCCATAAGGTATAACGCCCAGTACCGTGTTAGTGCCCGCTATTGCTGATGCCACCTCGTTAACCGTGCCATCGCCGCCTACGGCAACTATCATATCGTAATATTTTGCCTGCTCGCGTGCAACATCGCGCGCATGCTTTACGCCGGTACTAAATATGGTTTTATACTCAAATAGTGAATGGTCGAGGTACTTTTTTATAAGCTCCGGCACCCCATCTTTCTTCTTCCCTCCCGATACCGGGTTTATAATAAATAACGCTTTCCTTTTCAACTATATAGCTTTACAAGCGGCAAAAGTAAATGTATTTTCGGCTTTGTGAAAAATTGTTTTATTTTTGCCCCGCGTAAGTGGACTGATTTGATGGTGCGGGCCTGCCCTGCACATGTTGCAACCACGTAAAAAAGTGCTAATTCCTGCTTCTCTTTTTACAAGTTTCAAATAAATCCATACTTTCGGCTTTAACGTTTATTTCAAATAAAAATATGCCATATTTATTCACTTCAGAATCTGTATCAGAAGGACACCCGGACAAAGTTGCCGACCAGATATCCGACGCTTTAATCGATAATTTCTTAGCGTTCGACCCACAATCGAAAGTTGCCTGCGAAACCCTGGTAACCACCGGACAGGTAATTTTGGCCGGCGAGGTAAAATCTAAGGCTTATTTAGACGTTCAAAAGATTGCCCGCGAGGTAATCAACAAAATTGGTTACACCAAAGGCGAGTACATGTTCGATGGCAGCTCTTGCGGCGTGCTTTCGGCCATACACGAGCAATCACCAGATATTAACCAGGGGGTTGAGCGTAAAGCACCAGAAGAGCAAGGCGCAGGCGACCAGGGCATGATGTTTGGCTATGCAACTGCCGAAACCGATAATTATATGCCGCTGGCATTGGATATTGCACATGCTTTATTGATTGAGCTTGCTGCTATCCGCCGCGAAAATACTGAGATAAAATACCTGCGCCCGGATGCAAAATCGCAGGTTACATTAGAATACGCCGACGATAACACCCCGCAACGCATAGATGCCATCGTAATATCTACCCAGCACGACGATTTTGACGAAGAAACCGCCATGCTGAAAAAGATAAGCGACGATATCATCAGCATTTTGATACCCCGCGTAAAAGCAAAATACCCTAAATACGCGCACTTCTTTAACAGCGATATCAAATACCATATCAACCCTACCGGCAAATTCGTTATCGGCGGCCCGCATGGCGATACAGGCTTAACCGGCCGTAAAATTATCGTTGATACTTACGGCGGTAAAGGCGCGCACGGCGGTGGCGCATTCAGCGGTAAAGACCCATCTAAAGTTGACCGTTCTGCAGCTTACGCTACCCGCCACATTGCCAAAAACCTGGTTGCGGCCGGCGTTTGTACCGAAGTTTTGGTACAAGTATCATACGCCATTGGCGTAGCCCAGCCAATGGGTATTTACGTAAACACCTACGGCACTGCCAAGGTTGGTTTGAACGACGGTGAGATAGCCAAAAAAGTAGAGTCGATTTTCAACATGACCCCTTACGCTATTGAGACACGCTTTAAACTGCGCAACCCTATCTATAGCGAAACTGCAGCTTACGGCCACTTTGGCAAACCAAGCGAAATAGTTACCAAAACCTTCAACGCACATGATGGCAGCAAGCTGGAGCGCGAAGTGGAACTGTTTACCTGGGAAAAGCTGGATTACGTGGATAAGGTAAAAGCCGAATTTGGATTATAATTCCCCTAATAAATTAAAATCAACAAAAGCGGCCGAAATTTTCAGCCGCTTTTTTTATACCCTTTTATTTGGCTTATACCCTCAAACAAGTATAAGCTCAACGCATTCACCGACATGAAAACGCAAAAAGCCATATCGCCATTGCTGGTGGCATTCGCCTTCTTTAACATATACGTGGTATGGGGCAGCACCTACCTGGCGGTGATATATGGCTTGCAGGGTTTCCCGCCTTTTATTTTAATTAGTTTGCGATACCTTACCGCCGGCTTGCTATTGCTTGCCTGGTGCAAAATAAAAGTAGAAAGCTTCCCCGAGACGAAAGCGATGCTACGCCATGCCCTGGCCGGTACATTGATGCTGGTAGGGGGCACCGGCGTTATAGCATGGGCCGAGCAGTACATCAGTTCGGGCCAGGCGGCTATACTGGTAGCAACCGAGCCGTTGATGCTTTTGGTGATAGACCGCAAACGCTGGAAGGAGTATTTCTCCAATAAATTTATCGTTAGCGGGCTCATCATCGGCTTCATAGGCATCTTTTTGTTTATGAAACTGGGCGTTGCTCAAATACACCCCTCGCCGATGGCTATTGTTGCCAGCGTGGCCATATTATTTGGTGCGTTGCTATGGATAATAGGCTCGCTCATCGTAAAGGGCAGCGAGGGGAAAAGCTCTACCGTGATGAATGCCTGCGTGCAGTTATTGGCTGCCGGCCTTGCAGCAGCCGTGGTAGCCCTTTGCAAAAGCGAACAGGTTGGCTTTTCGTTCGGCGCGGTAAAGGGCGAAGCCTGGGCAGGCCTTATATTCCTTATCGTAATGGGTTCGCTTATTGCCTATCAATCTTTCGTGTGGTTGCTTAGCATCAAGCCGCCGGCCATCATAAGCACGCATACTTATGTAAACCCGGTGGTAGCGGTGTTTTTGGGCTGGCTGTTTATCCATGAGGAAGTGAACACCGCCCAGCTTTTAAGTTTGTTTATCATATTAGCCGGCATATTATTGGTGAATGTGCCGGGATATTTGAAGCGGACTAATGCAGGGAAGGCCGTGTAATTGCTTATTTTAGGTGCGATTTAAAGGCATCCTGAAAATTCTTAAATTCTGATTCAGACACCATGCAACACCCTACCGAAAACCCCTGGACCATAACCGGCGAACAAAACGTATATGATAACCCCTGGATAAACGTTACCGAGTATAAGGTGCTCAACCCGTCGGGCAACCCGGGCATTTACGGCAAGGTGCATTTCAAAAATGTAGCCATAGGCGTTATCCCCTTGGACGCAGATATGAACACTTACCTGGTTGGCCAATACCGCTTTGTGCTTAACCAGTATTGCTGGGAAATACCCGAAGGCGGAGGCCCGGAGGGCACCGACCCATTAGAATCGGCCAAACGCGAGCTGCTGGAAGAAACAGGCCTTAAAGCCAGCGAGTGGACCGAGATACTGCAGATGCACCTCTCCAATTCGGTAAGCGATGAACTGTGCATTATTTATATGGCCCGGGGGCTCGAGCAGCACGAGGCCGAGCCTGAAGACACCGAGGAACTATTAGTGAACAAAGTGCCTTTTGACGAGGTTTACCGCATGGTAAACGCCGGCGAAATAACTGATTCGGTAACCGTTGGTGCCGTACTTAAAGTAAAGCTGATGCAATTAGAGAACAGATTATAAGCCAAAGGTTTACCAATTTCTCAAAAAAATATACCTTTGCGGCGTTAATGAAAAAGTTTTTAGGCTATTTTTTGTCCCCGCTTGCTACTATTGCATTTATGGGGATGCTGATTATTTTTCAGCCCATACAATGGCTTTGCTATAATCTGGGCGGCTACAAGGCGCATAAGCGTTCGGTTGATATCCTCAACTTCTTCCTGGTGGGCACCTACTACATTTTGTTCAACCCCGTTAAATTCACCAATAAGCAAAATTTGCCACTTGGCCGCTCTATCATATTTATAGCCAACCACCAAAGCGATTTCGACATACCACCGATGATTTACTTCCTGCGGAAGTACCACGCAAAGTTCATATCCAAAGTGGAGCTTACCAAAGGCATACCATCTATATCCTACAACCTCAAAGTAGGCGGTGGGGCCAATATCGACAGGAAAGACGCGCGGCAATCTATAACCGAGCTGGTAAAATTCGGTATCCGGATGAAGGAGAATAAATGGAGCGCGATGATATTCCCTGAGGGTACGCGCTCTAAGGATGGCAAGGTAAAAACCTTTCAATCAGCAGGTGTGGCTGCGCTGTTGAAGAAGTGTCCCGATGCCTTACTGGTACCGGTAGCCATCAAAGATTCGTGGAAGATGCGCCGCTACGGCCTGTACCCGCTAAACACCTTCACCCCCATGAGCTGGACGGTGCTGGAACCCATAGAACCCGGCAAAACACCTGTAGACGAACTGGTAAAACAAATCGAAGACAGGATAAGAGCAGTGGTTGATTAGTGGGTTTGGCCCGCGGATTTTGTCCAGTTTTATTTTATAGAAATACCGGACAAATGCGGTGGAATTGGTCGGCACTGGAAAAGCTTACCCACCTGTTTTTACCGCTTTGAACAAGACTTAATTTTTGCTCCACAGGACTCATTTTGACCAAAAGACCGTAAAAAATCCGAGTATTTCCGTGTTTTTCGGAGTTTTTCTAGCGTTTTGTAGCATTTTTCTTGCACGGCGAAAAACAGCCTTGTTTGCATGTAATGGCCCTTTTTGACAAAATACCACATTTTCGGACCGAAAAATATTTCCAGCTTTTTCCAATAAATCGCACTTGGTTCAGCTATAATTTTCCAGGAATTTCCAGCTCTGTTTGCCGTGGCAAAACACCCGGGCACTACAAACCAAAAAAGGGATAGCTTTTGGCCATCCCTTTCAATTATCTAAACAAAAACCCTTAAGCCAGCTTTCGCTTTACTTCTACGTTTTCGTATGCTTCTACTATATCGCCAACTTCGATGTTGTTGTAGTTGTTGATGTTCAACCCGCACTCGTAGCCGGTTAAAACTTCTTTCACATCGTCTTTGAAACGTTTCAGTGATGCCAGTTCGCCGGTGTGCACTACCACGCCATCGCGGATGATGCGGATCTTGCTGTTACGGGTAATCTTACCATCAAGTACCATACAACCTGCGATCGTACCCACCTTGCTGATCTTGAACACGTCACGGATTTCCACGTTCGCAACGATCTTCTCTTCGAAGGTTGGTGCAAGCATGCCTTCCATAGCTGCCTTTATCTCATTGATCGCATCGTAGATGATGGAGTACAAGCGGATATCGATCTGCTCTGCTTCGGCCAGTTTACGCGCACTTCCCGAAGGACGTACCTGGAAACCAATGATGATCGCATCTGATGCAGAAGCCAGCAACACGTCGCTTTCTGATATCTGCCCAACTGCTTTAGAGATGATGTTCACCTGTATCTGCTCGGTAGATAGTTTCAGTAACGAATCTGACAGTGCCTCGATAGAACCATCCACGTCGCCCTTAACAATGATGTTAAGTTCCTTAAAGTTACCAACTGCCAAACGGCGGCCAATTTCATCAAGGGTGATGTGTTTCTGGGTACGTAAGCCCTGCTCGCGTTGCAATTGCAAACGCTTGTTGGCTATTTCGCGTGCTTCTACTTCGCTTTCCAGCGAGTTGAACCTGTCACCTGCGGTTGGTGCACCCTGCATACCCAGTACCTGTACCGGTGTTGAAGGCCCTGCCGAAGTTACGCGCTGACCACGTTCGTTGGTTAACGCTTTTACACGCCCACTGTAGCAACCGGCCAGTATCGGGTCGCCCACTTTTAAGCGGCCGGCCTGTACCAATACGGTAGTAACGATACCACGGCCTTTATCCAGGGCCGACTCGATTACCGTACCCACGGCACGTTTATTAGGGTTGGCGGTAAGCTCAAGCAATTCTGCTTCAAGCAACACTTTCTCAAGCAACAGCTCGATATTTAAGCCTGTTTTGGCAGATATTTCCTGGGTTTGGTATTTGCCGCCCCATTCTTCTACCAGAATATTCATAGCCGATAGCTGCTCACGGATCTTATCCGAGTTGGCGCCTGGCCTGTCAATCTTATTGAACGCGAAGATGATTGGTGCGCCTGCAGCCTGTGCGTGGTTTATGGCCTCGCGGGTTTGCGGCATCACGCTATCGTCTGCAGCTATCACAATGATAACGATATCCGTTACCTGTGCACCCCTTGCACGCATGGCGGTAAACGCCTCGTGGCCCGGTGTATCCAGGAAGGTGATTTTCTTATCATCCGGTAACGTTACTTCGTAAGCGCCAATGTGCTGGGTTATGCCCCCTGCTTCGCCGCCTATTACGTTGGTTTTGCGTATAAAATCGAGCAATGATGTTTTACCGTGGTCAACGTGGCCCATAATGGTCACGATTGGTGCACGCGGCAAAAGCTGATCCGGCTCGTCCGGCGTATCTAAGTTCGCTTCTTCGTCCTGCGGTTTTACAAACTCTACCTGGAAACCAAACTCATCGGCAACTATGCTTAAAGTTTCGGCATCCAAACGCTGGTTGATGGATACGAACATCCCCAAACTCATACAAGTAGAGATAATTTGCGTAACAGATACATCCATCATGATAGCCAACTCGTTTGCCGTAACAAACTCGGTAACTTTCAATACTTTAGATTGAGCATCCTGCTCCATTGCCAGTTCTTCGGCGGTTGCAGCAACATCATCGCGTTTTTGGCGGCGGAATTTGGCACGCTGTGCGAATTTACCCGATTTACCTGCCCCGCTTAAACGTGCAAGGGTGGCTTTAATCTGGTCTTGTATATCTTTTTCTGTTGGTTCTTCCTTAGGCCCTGTGCTTGGTGGCGCATTGCGGTTGCCCCCACCCCTAAAATCGGGGCGGTTGCCTTGCCCGCCTCCCGGAGGAGCTGTTGGGCGGTTACGGAAATCGGGGCGGTTAGGATTTATAGGGCCGCTTGGCGGTGCCTGCTGCCCGGTGTTGTTGCCGCCACCGCCTTGCGCATCTTTACGCTTGCGTTTACGTTTATGATCTGCTGCGTTGCCTGCCGCGTTTGATGACGAAGCCACCGGCCCGCCACGCTTAGGCGCGTTGTTTACCGGCAAAGTAATCTTGCCTATAATTTTCGGACCGCTAAGGCGCTCGGCGCTTGCGCGGATAACATCATCGCCTTCTTCTGCTGCTGCTGCTTCTGGCTCTGCAACCACAGGTGCCGGCGCAGGAGCAACGGCTGCTACAGGCGCAGGTACTTCTACTTCTGCAACAGGAGCAGGTGCTTTTGGAGCCTCTATTACAGGTTTTGGAGCCTCAACAACCGGTTTTGGCGCTTCAACTACCGGCTTTGGTGCCTCTGCAACAGGTTCAGGTGCTTTTGGAGCCTCAACTACCGGTTTTGGTGCCTCTGCAACAGGAGCGGGCGCTTTTGGAGCCTCAACAACAGGTTCAGGTGCTTTTGGCGGCTCTGGCGCTTTTGGCGCTTCGGCAACTGGTTTGGCACCCAGGTTGTTCAGGTCAATTTTGCCTACAACAGTAACCCCAGGCAAGCCTGCGGTGCTACGGTCTTCAGCCTTCGATTGTGCCGGTTCGGCAGGCTTTGGCTTCTCGGCCTGCGGCGAAGAAAAATGCCCGTTGTTTTTGATCAGTATCTCCTCGTTCTCGAAATCTCTCGAACGGCGGCTTTCTACAGGTTTTTCGGGAGCCGCAGTTGGCTCTTCTTTCCTGATTTTGCCTATGCTGATCTGCTTGGCCTCTTCCTTAATAATTTTGTCGACAGCAAATTCCTTTAACAAGGTCGTGTACATGTCGTTATCCAGCTTGGCCATGGGGTGTTTATCCACCTTGTAGCCTTTAGTAGCTAAGAAATCGACAAGGGTACCCATACCGATGTTCAGTTCTTTTACTGCCTTTATTAATTTTATTGATTTGTCTTCTGACATTTATTATTATTTCTCTGCTCTAATTATCGCAAAAATACGATTTTAATTTTGCTTATTCTGTTTATTCAAACTCTGCCTGCAGAATTGATAACACATCTTTTACGGTTTCTTCTTCCAAATCGGTACGTTTTACCAATTCGCCAACAGAAAGCGCCAGTACCGATTTTGCCGTATCTAAGCCAATACGCTTAAATTCGTCAAGTATCCAGCTATCAATTTCATCCGAGAATTCTTCGATATCCACGTCCTCGTCGTGCTCGTCGGCCTCGCGGTAAACATCAATTTCGTAACCTGTCAATTTACCTGCCAGTTTAATGTTATGGCCACCACGACCAATCGCAAGCGATACCTGATCGGGCTTTAAGTACACTGCTGCTGTCTTCTTCTCATCATCTAATTTAATAGAGGTGATTTTGGCGGGCGATAAAGCACGCTGTATATAAAGCTGCAGGTTATTGGTATAGTTTATAACGTCGATGTTCTCGTTCTTCAGTTCGCGTACGATACCGTGGATACGTGATCCTTTCATACCTACGCAGGCACCTACCGGATCGATACGATCATCGTAACTTTCTACGGCAACTTTAGCACGCTCGCCCGGTTCGCGCACTATTTTCTTAATAGTGATCAAACCGTCGAATATCTCCGGCACTTCCATCTCGAACAAACGCTGTAAAAACTCAGGCGCGGTACGCGAGATAATGATCTTAGGGTTGCTGTTCAACATATCAACCTTGCTGATGATAGCACGTACGCTATCGCCTTTTTTGAAGTAATCGGCAGGTATCTGCTCGGTCTTCGGCAATAAAAGCTCGTTGCCTTCATCATCCAAAACCAAAGTTTCTTTTTTCCAAACCTGGTAAACCTCGCCGGTTACTATTTCGCCTACGCGGTCTTTATATTTCTTGAAGATCTCGTCTTTCTCTAATTCTAAAATCTTAGATACCAACGTTTGGCGTGCGGCCAAAATAGCGCGGCGGCCAAAGCTTTCTAAGGTAATCTGCTCAATCTGCTCATCACCAACTTCCAAATCCGCATCAAATGCTTTAGCTTCCAGCAATTCAACCTCCAGGTCGTCGTCTTCGCTAAAACCATCTTCAACAACAACACGCGTGCGCCAGATCTCTAAGTCACCGTTATCAGTGTTTACAATTACGTCGCAGTTTTCGTCGGTGCCGTATTTTTTCCTGATCATGCTTCTGAAAACGTCTTCCAGTACGCTCATCATGGTTGGGCGATCGATGTTCTTGAAATCTTTAAATTCCTGAAAAGAATCAATTAAATTAATATTGCTCATTTTCTTACTTGAATGATATTAAAACCTTTGTTTCTGTTATGTTATCTGTAGGGATGGTGCTTTCAACAGTCACAGCCTTTTTCCCTTTTTCTTTTATTGTTTCTTCTATTACAATGCTGCCTTCGCCTATGCTCAGCAATTTGCCTTCGCGCTTTGCGCCATCGTCCATTTTTATGCCCAGCGTGCGGCCAATGTTTTTGGTAAACTGCCTTGGCAAGGTAAGCGGGGTATCGATACCCGGCGAGGATACCTCTAAATTGTAGGCCTGTTCAATCACGTTCTCCTCTTCCAGGTGGAAACCCACGTGCCTGCTTATGGCTGCACAATCGGCAATGCCTATGCCATTATCCCCATCTACCAACACAATCAGCTTGCCGTTAGAATGCATCTTTGCCTCCACCAAAAACAAGTGCGGCATATCGGCAATTTTCTCTTCAACCAGCTCTGTTACTCTCTTTTCAATATTCATTATCGGTTCGGCTTATCTGAAATGATAATTTGATTGATAAAATAAAAGAGGGGACTAAAGCCCCCTCTTTTTTAATTCGGACACAAATGTACGAATTATTTTCTATTCCAAATGCTTATTGCTTAAAAATCAAATCGGTAAATTGAGGTACCCCAGGCCTGAGCTGCCCGCGGAGGTAATCCGTCGCCTTTTTCCCTTCATCGAAATGGAACCACCGCACGAAATACGTTTGCCCTTTTACGAAGGGCGTATCGGGCGTAAAAACCACCACACTATCGGCCAGTTGGTATTTGCCGGGCTGTATAGGCTGAAAGCTCAACAGATCCGAATCGACAGGCATGCGGTAAACCGGCACCACCGCTTGCCAGCCGTTGCCTATAGTATCGCGGCTTATCTCGCCCGCTACGGCCGGGTCGAAGCCCTTGAATTGCAGGGATTGTTTGTTGGGCGTGAGGGATATGCTAATGGTATTGCGCTGCGGTTTTGGGCTGCAGGAGAAGAGGAAAAGGAGGAGGAAAAATAGCCTGTTCATGGTTGGTTATTTGGCGGTATGCAAAATTAAACAGAAATTCAACAGATCAATCAAGCCTTGTAGTTTATAAACAATAATCTAAACCAAATGAAGGATTTTAAGCTTAAGCCAGACGATATTTTAAGGCTTATACCTCCGATGGGCGGCTGTATAGCACCCGATACAATTACAGTTGACGGAATGCCTATAATGTGGATGTATCGTGAACAACCGAGCAACGAATTGGATAGCGGCTGGCAGTTTTTTTCTAGGACAGAAAGCGATGATTATATAAACGACACGAATAACATCGCCGTTTACGATGTAAATACAATAGCCAATTATGATAAAGCTATAATCCCATATTTAAGCCTTCCTATTGGCGTTGAGTTGAAACGCATAACCGGAACTGATAAATTTGAAATGATACCCGGCTAATTTATTTCTTCGCATCCTTCTTCAATACTCGTTTTAACGCGTCGAGTTCTTTCGAACCAATAATTTACAAAATTGCCGCGTGGCTATTCGACTCACCCCGAATGCGCTATCGCTGTTCGGCCCTCTCTCCGCAAGCGGAAAGAGGGCGAGCTCAATCTTCTTTTGTAACCCTCTTTGCGAAGCAGAGAGGGCGAGGCAGTCCCCACAGCTGTGGGGAGGGTGAGTTAACTCTTGTCGCGGACATTGACATTTAACTTTTCCACCCTCATACCCATTGGGTTAACGCCCATCTCCTCAATATATTTTACCTAAAAATTTATAGTTTCTTTTCGGAAAAAAAGCAAAAACCCGCTTATATATTTGGTCATAAACTCGCCATTAAACCTTGATTTTATGATTCCTGAAACAAAGAAAGCAGCCCTCGCCCAGGCCTTAAAAACCACATTCGGCACGAGTGATTTGGAAGATATTATGCCATTGAATGCCGGGCTCTCCACTGCGCTGGTATTCAAAATAACGATACGGGGAACGCCCTACCTGCTCAAAATCATCACCCGTACCGATGCCATAGCCGACCCGACCGCCCAATATGCCTGCACGCGTGCTGCGGCCGAAATAGGCATTGCCCCTAAGGTATGGTACGCCAATGCGGACGATCGTATCTCCATCACCGATTTTGTGGATGCGAAACCCTTCCCTATCGATAAGGCAAGGGTAATGGTGCCTGCCCTGCTTAGCCGACTACATGCCATGCCCGCCCTGCCCTACCGTATCAATTACCTGGATATAGTAGACGGCTTTGTACAAAAATTCCGCGATGCGAAGATTTTGCCTGAGGGTTTGACGGAGGATTTGTTTGCCCAATACACCGTGCTGCGCAACGTGTACCCCCGCGGCACAAGCGATTGGGTAAGCTGCCATAACGACCTCAAGCCCGAGAACATTTTGTTTGATGGGGAACGCTCCCTGCTGGTGGACTGGGAAGCCATCTTTTTAAACGACCGGTATTTCGACCTGGCGATGGTGGCTAATTTCGTAATCGCGGGCGTGGAGGAGGAACGAGAATATCTTAAAGCATATTTCGGCCAGGAGCCCACTCCCTACCAGCATGCCCGTTTCTTTCTGATGCGGCAGCTAGCGCATACTTCTTATTTTACGTTTTTTATGAGGCTTGTACATGAAACCGGCACAACTATTAATCCGGATGACGAACGCCCGGATTTCAGGGAATTCAACAACCGTATGTGGATCGGCGGCGTAGACTTAAACGATACCAACGAACGGCTGCAATATGCTTGGGCGCATCTGGAACAATTAAAGCGCAATTTTGCATCGGCACGTTTTAAGGAAGCTTTGAAGACAGTAGTGCAGCAAAGCGCCGTCATTTCCGCAGCCTCTCCTTCAACAACCTGAACCGGTACCGAAGCCATATTTTCAAACCGAAGTTTTTTAGGATGAGGCCTGATTTATCCCGCTCGAATGCGGCATCGATAGCATGGGACGATAAGCCTTCGTGGCTGTAGTTAGCTATGATATAATCGCGGTATTCAAAAGTATAACCCTTGCCGAAGCATTGCATATTGAAGACCCAGTCGGCAAAAACCCGGTAACGGGTGTCGTACCCGGCCGATTTGAAAACCGATGCGGGATAGATGATAGATTGATGGTAGATACCCACCTTGGCCATATGATAGGCACTTACCCGGCCCGCACGTTTTACGCCTTTGTGCATTACGTTGGCGTAATAAACAGTGTTAGAATCATTCAGTTCAGCGGCAAAATCGGAGAAAGCGGGCAGCAACGCATCATCCGAACCCAAAAAATATACCCACTGCCCGGTGATGTGTTGCAAGGCTTTGTTCATGGCATCATAGATACCTTTATCGGGTTCGCTTTGCCAAAAGGTGATGCGGGTGGAGTTGGCTTTTAAGATTTCCTGCGTGCCGTCGGTACTGTTGCCATCGATGATAACCAACTCAATATTGGGGTAGCTTTGCCCGTAGATGCTATCCAGGCAAGCCTGCAGGGTGGCTGCGGCATTATAGGTAACTACGATGATGCTGAGTTTATGATTCAATGGCTTGTTATAATCCTGTTATATTTGCCTCCATTGCGCAAAGTAAATATTAAAACTATTAAAGAAAGAAAAATGATTTCACGCGAAGGCGCTAAGCCGCAAAAATTTCTGGCTTTCTGCTTTGCGCCTTCGCGCCTTTGCGAGATAAAAATCTGTAGTTAATTTTATACCTATTAATGGCCCAAAACAGGAACTTATTCAGGCTTAGCCGTTTTATCTTATTAAAGCTGCCCTACCTTTTCCGTTTTTTGGGGATGTTGAGGTCTGCACCCGGCAAGCGGCTGCTCATCGTAAAAGCCGATGCCATCGGCGATTATATCCTGTTCCGCAATTTCATAGCCGAGGTGAAATGTTCACCAAAGTATAAGGACTACGAGATAGACTTGCTGGGCAACAAGGCCTGGGAAAGCCTGGCAATGGCTTACGATAGGCAATATTTGGCCAATACTTATTTCATCAGTCCCAATAACATAGCTTACCAGCCCAGTGCCCTGCTCAAGTTGGGTTGGGCTTTGTTCAGGCGCAACTATGCGGTGGTGCTTAATCCATCCAGCACGCGCACCTTTATACCCGATGGACTGGCGGGGCTTACTGCCGCCAGGCAAATCATCGGCTTCGAGAGTGACTTTGAAGGCATGCCGGCGAAGTATAAAATCAAGACCGATAAATTTTACACCGCGAAACTGGCTTTGCCGGCAGGAATTTACCACGAATTCCATCGCAATAATTTCTATTTCGAACAGGTGCTGGAGCAGCCGATAAGTTTATCAAAGCCCGTGCTGCCTGCACAGCTACAATCACGCAGCGGCATCATCATCTTTCCCGGCGCGGGCGAAAAGAAACGCGGCTGGGAGTTGGAGAAATTCGCAGAACTTATCCAACGCATTCGCCTGCATACCAATGAGTCCATCTATATTGCCGGCGGGCCGGATGAAGCAACAGCCAATACCTACATCTGTCAGGAAGCCTCATCAACCGACGTTATCGATATCACCGGGACTACGACGCTGCCTCTATTAATCGAAAAAATTTCCGCATCTACCTTAATCATCGCCAACGATAGCAGCGCCATACACATGGCCGTGGCCACCGGCACGCCGTCCGTTTGCATTACCGGCGGCGGGCATTTCGACAGGTTTGTGCCTTACCCGGCCGATATCCCCGGCGGCCCCGCCTGCGCCTACCATAAAATGGAATGCTACTACTGCAACTGGATATGTAAATACCAAACCGCCCCGAACGAGCGTTTCCCTTGCATCAACAACGTAACCGTTGATATGGCATGGCAGGCCGTGGAGCCTTTGCTGCAGCCTTGAAATCCGGGAAATTGCCTTTAGCTTTTCGGTTCCCCTCTTGAGAGGGGGCGGGTTAGATTGTGTGGTGGCAGGGGTGTGTTCGCCACTATGCGATAGACGCTAACACACCCCTCCACCCCTCTCAAGAGGGGAATCGCACAAGTCTCCGCTCGAATCGCTGTTAAACGCGATTTCCCTGGCCTTAAATTGCACCATACGGCTAATTAGCTAATTACTGCTAACTTTGCGCCTCTATAATATTTTTGATGAAGACATACTTCCGTCTGCTTTCTTTTGCTAAACCTATCGGTAAATTTGCTATACCCTACTTTATATGTACTTTACTTTATGTTGTTTTTAGCACCAGCGTATTGGTTTTACTAGGGCCGTTGCTCAACACCCTTTTTGATACCAGCACCGATGTAAAACATATCGCGGCTGTAGTTTTAAAAAAACCATCGATATTAGACCTTGCAGGTTGGTTTAAATATTACCTGCAATACTTCCTAACCGCGTACGACCGCTGGACAGCCCTAAAATTCGTATGTGCAGTAATTGTAGTGTCGGTATTTTTGGGGAACCTGTTCCGTTACTTTTCGCAGCGGATAATGGAAAATCTGCGCGTGTACACCTTACTAAATTTGCGCCGTGCTGTTTTCAATAATGTGATGAACCTGCACATGGCTTATTTTAACAACGAGCGTAAAGGGAACATCATTACCAAGGTATCGTCGGATGTGCAGGTTGTGCAATTTTCGGTAACGGCAACCCTGCAGGTGGTGTTTAAAGAGCCGTTGCAGCTTATCGGTTTCCTGGTAGCCCTGTTCGCCATATCTGTTAAACTTACTTTAATATCCTTGCTGGTTTTGCCAATCGCCGGTTTTATCATCTCGCGGATAGTAAAACGGCTAAAGGCGCAAGCCATTGCCGGCCAGGAATCGTACAGTAACATGATCAGTTATCTCGATGAGGCCTTGTCGGGAATTAAAATCGTAAAAGCATTCAACGCAACTGATTTTATAAAGGAACGGTTCGACGACGAGAACAAACGTTATTCAAAAATAACAAAGGCCATTGCCAAACGCCAGCAGATGGCTTCGCCGGTATCCGAATCCCTATCGATTACCATGGTGGCTTTCATCATGCTTTACGGCGGCTATATGATCTTCCATCACGATTCTGCACTAACAGCGGCCCAATTTATTACTTATATCGCCCTGTTTTCGCAACTCCAAAGGCCCGTAAAAGCGCTGACAGATGCATTCAGTAACATCCACTCCGGCATAGCGGCCGGCGAGCGCGTGCTGGATCTGATAGACGAAAAGCCCGAAGTTACTGATGCAAAAAACGCAGCATCGCTAACCGGTTTTGAAGATGCTATCCGTTTCGAGAACGTAACGTTCGCCTACCAGGAAAGGCAAGTTTTATCTGATGTAAACATTAGCATCCCCAAAGGGAAATCGGTAGCGCTGGTCGGCCCATCGGGTGGCGGTAAATCTACCATGATGGATCTGATACCCCGCTTTATGGACCCGCAGGAAGGCCGCATTACGGTGGATGGCGAAGACATCAAAAACGTTACCGCCCATTCGCTGCGCGCCTTAATGGGCGTGGTGAACCAGGAATCGCTGTTGTTTAACGATACCATTTACAACAACATCGCCTTCGGTAAAAAAGATGTGCAGCCCGGGGAGGTAGAAGCCGCCGCGCGCATAGCCAACGCCCATAACTTTATCCTGGAGACCGACCACGGTTACCAAACCAATGTAGGCGATAGGGGCGCGAAGCTATCCGGCGGCCAGCGTCAGCGTATTTGCATAGCCCGCGCGGTGCTCAACAATCCGCCCATTATGCTGTTGGATGAAGCCACCTCGGCACTGGATACCGAATCGGAAAAACTGGTGCAGGATGCGTTGAACAACCTCATGAAGAACCGCACCTCACTCATCATAGCCCACCGCTTAAGCACCATTCAAAATGCCGATAAAATTATTGTTTTAGAAAGCGGCAAAGTGATAGAAGAGGGCACGCATACAGAATTGCTGCAAAACAACGGCCTGTACCGCAAGCTGATAGATATGCAAACTTTTAACGCCGATTAGAACTATTTGCCGTTCAGTTTATCTTTAATGTATTGCCAGTCGGGCAGGGTAAGGCTGTCGCGTTTGCCGTATAGTTTCTCTTCGGCTTTTTTAACGAACTTTTTGGCTTTGCGTATCAGGAATGGGTCGCGCAGTTGGGCCAGCGGATTAATACCAAAGGGCTTTTTACTGAATAGGTGGATGAACTTACCGTCGCTGTAAAAGTTATAGCCAAGCTGCTCTGCTATGTAGCCAAGCGATTCGATATTGTAAAAAGCTACGTGTTGGCCGGTTTCTGTAGAAAGGTAAGGCCAGGTTTGCAAATCTAGGTCCTCATCCTGCAATTCGGTGGTAAAAAACAGGGTATCGGCATAACTCATTATCTCCTTAATGCCTTCTATAGGATCGGGCAGGTGCTCGAACACCTCAAAGGCAGTCACAGCTTCGAATTTGGTGCCGGCAGGCAATCCTTTCAGATCGAAATACTCCGCAAAAATGTTATCGCAAAACTTATCGGTATTATAAAATTGGTAGCCCTTATCGCGCATCAAGCGGGTGAATAAGCCGTATCCCCCGGCATAATCCAAAAACAAGCCCTTGCTATCGAAATGCGAGCCTATGATCTTGCGGAAGGCATCGGCCAGATGGATATTACGCGATACCAGGCCCACATCCAGCTTCGTGATGGTGGATGCGTACGCTTCTTGCAGCCAGTGTGGTTCTTCGGTTTGTACAAAGCCGGTTTGGTTGCAGCGGTAGTATTTCACATCGTGCTTGTTAAGCACTTTTGCCGTGAATAAAAGAGTGGTGTCGCCGCCGGTAATTTTGCTTTGCATAGGCTATTTGCTAAATATTTTCCGGTTCATCCGGTAGTTGTTCCTTAACGAAAAATAGATGAATTTGGCATACCGGCCCATATAAAAACGCGCCAGTATAGGTTTATAGGAGCCCTGGAAATGCAGCAGCGCCATATCCTGCGTTGTGCCCGATTTTAGGTAGCAGGTAATCTTATCGCCCTGTATCTGTAAATATTTGCGCCCCGCAAAGTGTTTAAACTCATCGTCCTCGCATAAAAGGGTAGAGAGGTTATGATCTATACCCAATGGGAATTTTGTGGAATTTGAATTGATATAAGGCACTTTGTTGGCCTGTATCCAGAGGTATATCAAATTCATATCAGAGATGCAGAAGCCGGGGTATTTTGCCGATTGTGTATCGTAATAATTCTTTAGGAAGTTTGTCTCTTGCTCGGTTTTATAAACCGTGAGCGTGAACTGTATAAAGTTCATGAGCAGTGCCCTATCCCAAAAAGTACAGTGCGGCGATATTTGCCCCACGGAGCCATTCTGGTCGAAACCCTCGCTGCCAACGAAAGCCCCATTGAATTGGTAACCCTGCACATCTCTGAAAGCCTGCGTGATGTAGATGTCGGTATCCGTCAGCAAAAAAGGCTCGTCGTTATCAACTATGGAAGCGATGGCAAAATAACGGGCAAAACAGGCTATCTCAAACTCGGGCGGATTAGTACTGTAGTGTACATAGGCATCCTTAAACTCTTTAAAAAGCTTGTTGCCTTCCAGTTGGACATTATTGCTAAGGGTTACGTTGAAGCCCAGCGAGGTTGCCTTATCCATATATGGCTTGAGGAAATCTACCGCCCGGGTTTCGAATATGTGGATGTTTTGAGGCATATGCGCCATCAAAATTACGATAAAACGTTAAACGTCGGTCAACAAAAAGGCTACCCTGATAAGAGTAGCCCATTTTATATAATAGAACTAGTTGGATTTACTGGAACTTGAACCCTAAGCCAATCTGGAAAACCTGGTTACGGTAATCGGGAATGGCCGAGTTATTGTCGCCACGGTTCTGGTTAAAATCAAGGGCGTAGCGAAAACGGAGTTCGGCATTTCGGTTAAGGTCGAAACCCACGCCGATAAGGCCCGATAGGTAGCTTTTATCGCGCAGGCCATCGTAATTATCGCGGTAGATGGTGCTGAAGCCGTCATCGTAAGTATTACGGGTTGAGGTTTGGAACGTCAACTGCGGACCAACTACGATGTTAAAGCCACGCGTTACGCGCAATTTGGCCAGCAGCGGGATATCGATAAAATTGGTGCGCTGGCGGAAAGTGCCATCGGGCGTTTCGGCTTTGTAGCCTTTTTGCGAGAACAAAAACTCCGGAGCAAAAGAAAGCGGGTAAGCAATTGGCACCTCGAAGGTAAGGCCCACATGCGCGCCTGCTACGCTGCTGGTGCTGAAATCGGCATTGTAAGCATCAACCGTGTTGCTGATGTTGAGGCCGCCTGCGATGCCTACTTTAGGTTTGTACCAATCATCTTGCTGACGGTAGCGTTGCGGCTGTTGTTGCCTGGGCAAATGCCTTACTACGCGGCGCGGGTAACGGCGGGGGCCATCCTGCGCATCGGCCGAGGCTGCTATGGTAAGCAGGCCGATAGCTAAAAAGAGTAATTTTTTCATAGTTTTAAATTGCTTTGAATGCCATGGGGCCGAAGGCATTTATCCCCCCGGCTCCGGCATGTATTGTTGATTTTTTATATTCCATAGAGCGATTTTTTTCGTCAAGGTTTATTTTGTGTTGCGAGAAAATAACGGCGATGCTGAACTGTATCGTGTTTTTTACAAGAGAGAGGGTCTGAACTCGAATTTTAAGGAATTAACGAATTTTCAGAATTAGCTGTGTGAGCAAGTATTCGATAAATTCTTAAAATTCGTTTAATTCGAGTTCAGACACCTACATTTACATTGCCATGCAGCTAAAAAAACACATTGCTTATACCCTATTACTCGCCGCCATTTTATTTGCCGATTGTGCAACTGCGCAAACGCCCCAATTAATCGATGCCCTATCGCGTCAAAATCAATGGGTAGATTCTGTTTACAACAAAATGAACCGGCGCAAGCGCGTTGGGCAGCTTTTTTTTGTGCGGGCGCATACCAATCGCGGGCAGGCCTATTCCGATTCGGTGAGGAAGGTTATCAAGAAACAGCACATTGGCGGACTGGTGTTTTTCCAGGGCGGGCCGGGCAGGCAGGCCATTTTGGTGAACCAATACCAACAAGTTGCCAAGGTGCCTTTGCTTATAGCCATGGATGGCGAATGGGGACTGGGTATGCGACTTGATTCTACCATATCGTACCCTTACCAAATGGCCCTCGGTGCCATACAGGATAATACGCTCATTTATAAAATGGGGCAGATGGTTGCCTACGATTTCAAACGACTGGGCGTACACATCAACTTTGCGCCCGATTTCGACGTGAACAACAACCCCAATAACCCGGTTATCAATTACCGCTCCTTCGGCGATAATAAATACAACGTGGCGCGCAAAGGCATAGCCTACGCTAAAGGCATGCAGGACGCCGGCCTCATCGCCATAGCCAAGCATTTCCCCGGCCATGGCGATACCAATGTAGATTCGCACTTCGATCTGCCGCTGTTGCCCTTCACGCGCGAGCGGCTCGATTCCTTGGAGCTCTACCCTTTCCGCGAGGCGGTAAATGCTGGTATCGGCGGTGTAATGATTGCGCACATGAGCATCCCCGCGCTGGATACCACCAAAAACCTGCCCTCTACTTTGTCTAAGCCCATCATCACCGGGCTGCTGAAAGATTCGCTGGCTTTTAAAGGACTGGTTGCCTCAGATGCTATGGAAATGAAGGGCGTAACCAAATACTTCCCCAAAGGCGAGGCCGACCTAATGGCATTCCTGGCGGGTATGGATCTGATCGAACTATCCGAAGACTCTAAGAATGCAGCCAAGCTGATACGCAAGGCCGTCCGCAAAAAACATATATCGCCCGAAGAGTTCGAGGCAAAAGTGAAGAAGATATTGGCCGCCAAGTATTGGGCCGGGCTGAACAATTATACCCCGGTAGTGACCGATGGCCTGCTGGCCGACCTTAACCGCTCCGCTGCAACCCAACTGGTGCAGCAGCTAAGCGATGCCGCCGTAACGCTTATACAAGGCGACAGCCGCATGTTGAAGCAGGATACCACCAAAAAAACAGCCATCATCAGCATCGGCGTAACGGAACAAACCGTTTTCCAGCAGGGGCTTGCCAAACTTTACCCGAACAGTACGTTGTTTTTGGTTGGCAAAAACACCCCGGTGCCCGATCTGAACAAGTTATTGGCATCGCTGAAGCAATACGCCCAAGTTTTTGTAGGCATACATGACACCCGCATACGCCCCGCAAGCAAACTGGATTACAGCAGCGACGTAAAACTGCTGATAGCCGATCTGGCTGCAAAACCCAATTCGGTCATCAGCGTATTTGCCAACGCCTACGCTATCGCGGGCCTTCCGGGCATTGAAAAGGCCGGTGCCATACTGGTATGTTACCAAAAGGATGATGCCATGCAGCGCGCAGCCGTAAAAGCCATCAGCGGGCAAATTAAACCAACGGGCAAGCTCCCGGTAAGCGTAAATACTTTTTACACTACCGGTGCGGGAGCAAGCCTATAATTTATATTGGATTATTAAGATAATGTTTTCAGATGGCGCTGCTGCGCGATAGAACTGATTACTCCTCCAACGCTCTTTTAAACGTGCTGTCGTTTTGGTTGATTACGCGGTAGAAGGCACTATTGCCCCATTTAAAGCGGGCCGCGTGGGCCTTTAGCAACGTTTTTATCAATGCGGCAGATTGCTGCAACTCGCGCGGGTCAACCTGCTCTAAGGATTTGGCCGCGTATTGGACAAAGGCATCGTACTCCGCACTGTTCAGCTGGTAATTGTTAAAGAAGCCCTCTTCGGTAGCGTACTTGCTAAGCGTGGGCTGCATCCTATCGATAATGTAAGCCGTGAACAGTTGCTTATCGCTTATGTCCGCCAAAAGCTGCGTGGTTTGGGTAGTATCGGCGGCAACAAAAACATCAGGCATGATGCCGCCCGAGCTGAACACCTTGCGCCCGTTACTGGTATGGAATGTTGAGGCACCAACAAAAGCACTATCGGCCAGGCTATTGCCGGCAGAGAGCAGCTCGCCTTTGCGCACCCGGTTGGCCAGCTCGTTGCGGTAGCTTTGCACGCCGTTCTTATATGATTTCTGTATCGACCGGCCCGAGGGGGTGTAATACCGCGCTACCGTTAAATTCACCGCCGTGCCATCCCCAAAGGGGAACTGTTGCTGCACTAAACCCTTACCAAACGAGCGCCTGCCTACGATAGTAGCCCGGTCCAGGTCCTGCAATGCACCTGCCAGTATCTCGCTGGCACTTGCCGAATATTCATCTATCATTACGGTCAGCTTGCCATGCTCGTAAGTGCCCGAGTCGGTAGCAAAGTAATCGGTACGGGGTTCGTGCGCGCCTTTGGTGTACACGATGAGTTTGTTTTTCGGCAAAAATTCGTCGGCCATGGCTGTGGCCGTGTTAAGATAGCCGCCACCGTTGCCGCGTAAATCTAAAACCAATTTTTGCATGCCATCGGCTTTTAAAGAGCTAAGAGCCCGCCTAAAATCGGCATCGGTAGTGGAGGCAAATTTGCTTATTTTGATATAGCCGGTAGTGCCGGTAAGGTAATAGGCATCCAGGCTGCTCTGGGCCACGCGGCCACGTTTTATGAGGTAATCTTTACGTTCGCCCGTATTGGTAATCACATTGAGGGTTACCTCCGAATCCTTTTCCCCGCGGAAGGTTTTGCTGATGCGGCTTTGCGTAAGCTTAGTGCCGGAGAATGGTTTGCCGTTTACGGATATTACGCGGTAGCCGGTATTAAGCCCTGCCCTGGCCGCCGGGCCGCCCGGATACATTTGGGTGATGACCAACGTATCGCGCAGTACCTGATACTCTACCCCGATGCCATTGAAGCCGGCACCCAAACGTTCGCTGATCGATTGCGCCTGCTGGGCAGGCAGGTAAACGGAGTGCGGATCGAGGTTTTGCAGCATATCGTTCACGGTGATGCCCGCAATGCTGTCAATATCTACGGAGTCTACGTAGTTCTGATTCACCAGTTCGAGCACTTTAGAAATCTTATCGTCGCTGCGCGAAAAACTGAAGCCGAGCCTGCGGCCCGAAACATTGTCTTCGGAAATAAAAATGCCAATGAGGATGCCTATCAGGAGTAAGATAATGGCCCGGAAAATAATACCCGCAATTTGTTTCATGTTTGATGCCTGGCAAATTTAAGCAATAAGCTTTATAGCCTATAATTTATATCGTGTTTAAGCAATGATGCTGTTATACAGCCAAATGCCCGTCTATAGCTTACGTATTTAATTGTTTTTCGGACTTTACCCACCTGCTTTTTCCACAAGTACCGAATATTATTTTAAGTGCCTTCGCCCTGCACCTTCTTTGCTTTGATGTTTTTTATTCAATTTTGTTAAAATTATTTTTGCCCCGCATGGAAATAACAACCGAAAAGGATTCTAAATATAATAACCTGGAGAAAATGCCCTTGCTGGATATCCTCCGGAACATCAATAACGAAGACAAGAGCGTACCCCTGGCGGTGGAGAATGCGATGGAACAGATAGAAGACCTGGCCACTATCGTAACCGAAAAGATGCGCATCGGCGGCCGCCTGTTCTACATCGGCGCAGGAACCAGCGGCAGGCTGGGCGTGGTTGATGCTTCGGAATGCCCGCCAACCTTCGGCGTGCCCTACGATTGGGTGGTAGGCATTATTGCCGGCGGTGATACGGCGATTAGAAAAGCCGTAGAGTTTGCCGAAGACGACCGCCAACAAGCCTGGAAAGATCTAATGGAGTTCGACATCAACGAGAACGACGTAGTGGTAGGCATAGCAGCATCGGGCACCACGCCCTATGTTATTGGCGGCTTGCAGATGGCCAACGAGCATAATATCGCCACCGGCTGCATCGTATGCAATGCGAAAAGCCCGGTAGCGGCCGAGGCGCAGTACCCGGTAGAAGTAATCGTTGGTCCCGAATTCGTGACCGGCAGCACCCGCATGAAAGCAGGCACCGCACAAAAGCTGGTTTTGAATATGCTGAGCACCAGCGTAATGATACAGCTTGGCCGCGTAAAGGGTAATAAAATGGTGGATATGCAGTTAAGCAACAACAAACTGGTACACCGCGGCACCCGCATGGTAATGGCCGAAACCGGCCTCGACGAGAAAACAGCAGCCAAACTTTTGAAAGAGAACGGTAGCGTGAGGAAAGCGGTGGAAGCAAGTAAAAAATGATGTGCAAATTTCAGATGTGCAGATATGCAAATGAGGAAACAGATGTGCAGACGTGAAAATGAAAAAATAGATAATTGAATAATTAATAAATGGTGCCGTTGACAGATAGATATGCAAGGTTAATCTGCACATCTGAAATCTGCACATCCGAGGCTTATGCACGAGATAGAACCATATTACAAATGGCGCGATGATTATGTAGCATCAGAAGACGAGTATTCGCCTTTTTATGCTACGCAATACAACGAGTTTGAATTTGATAAACAGATATACAATTACCTGCTGCACCCGCAGTGGGATTCGTTCGGCTCCAACACACTGTACCTGAAAGTGCTTTTTGTTGATTACGACCGGGGCTACAGCATTATAGAATTCATAGGCGAATGGAACGATGCCATCAACAACGACATTATGCTGCTGAAGCGCGAGATACTGGAGCTGATGATAGACCAGGGCATCAATAAATTCGTGCTGATAGGCGAGAACGTGCTCAACTACCATCATTCAGACGATAGCTACTACGAGGAATGGTTCCAGGATGTGGAAGATGGCTGGATAGCGGGCGTAAACTTCCAGGACCATGTGATAAAAGAATTCAAAAACAGCAATATCGATTACTATATCAACTTTGGCGGTCAGCTGGATGAGCTGCAATGGCGCACCCTAAAACCAGTGCAGGTTTATAAAAAGGTAGAAGAGCAGCTGATGAAAAGATTGAATTGAGACGCTGTTTAAAAATGTTTTATTTTTTCGTAGAGGCGCAATATTTTGCGTCTCCCGCCATACAAAACGGATTGGCAGGATGGGATCTGCATAACGGAGACGCAAAATATTGCGTCTCTACGGGGATTCTGCACCTGGAATCAGCCTCGGTTAAAACGAATTATATTTTTAGATAGCTTCTAAGATGGGCAAACCGGTAAAAATTGCAGGCATTATATTTATCGGTTTTGTGCTGATAAGCGTCATATGTTCTTTAATGGGCTATACTTTAGTTATCCCCTTATCGCAAAACAACCTGGATAAAACAGTACCGACCTTAAAAGTCGGTCAGCAACTAAACCCATTTGCGGGTTTTGATTTTACAAAGGGCGATTGGCAAGCATATATTGTAGTTTCTCCTTCAGACCTCCCCGACCTGCATCCCTCTATTCCACATCACGGATGCCTAAAAACCAGCGACAGGAAAGTTTTGATTCGCATGCAAAAGGACTGGAAGTTTAAAGCCAACGGCGGGGATATGGCCACCGTTCAAAGCACATTCTATTTGGTTAGGAACCATAAGGTGATGTTTGAATCGGGTATCGTGTTGGATAAGCAAAGGCAGGGGCTTCAAAACCCGCAATATGGCTGGATGGAACCTGTGGATACAGCGGGAATTATAAACACTTGTAAGCAATTTAAAACGGTGTATTGGCCAATTGTATTCCTATAGCCATAAACTACAATTGTTGTTATCAAAATACAACAATTGTAGTTTATGTATCGTTTCAAGTTTACTATATTCGTATTAAATAAATCAAAAAATAAAATGGAAGGTAATATTCGTAATTACGTTTACGACGAAGTAAGCCACGTAGAAAACGCGGAAGCTTCGCGCAAGTTCATAGCTAATGTATTCATGTGGATGTTCGTTGCACTGGGCATATCGGCCGTGTGTACATACACTTTTGCGTTCATCCCCGAGTTGAGCGGCTTGCTGCGCAACAACATCACCGGGCAAACCAGCCTACTGGGCTATGTGGTGATGTTTGCGCCGCTTATCTTTATACTGGTAGCAAGGTTTACCTTCAGCAAGCTTAGCTTCGCATCGCTGGCCCTTATATTCATTGCTTTTTCTGCAGTGATGGGCATCAGCTTAAGCTATATCTTTTACGTTTATTCCATAGGCACCATATCAACAACATTCATTACCTCCTCAATAGTATTCGGTGTAATGGCTGTTGGCGGTTACATCACCCATCAGGATCTGACCAAATTCGGCTCTATCCTCATCATGCTGTTGGTGGGCATTATCGTAGCCACGTTGCTTAATGTATTGATATTCCACAGCGGTGCGTTCAATTTGCTCATCAGCTACATCGGCGTGGCCATATTCGTGGGCTTAACCGCTTACGATGTACAGAAGCTGAAACGCATCGGCGCAGAAATGGATGGCGATGCTTCCGCAGGTAAAGTGGCTATCATGGGTGCCTTAACTCTTTACCTCGATTTCGTGAACCTGTTCTTGTTTCTGTTGCGCATATTCGGCAACAGAAGATAAGTAATATCGCTGAGATGATTTTGAAAGAGCCGCCTTGTGCGGCTTTTTTTGTTTGAGAGGAGTGAAATCGTAATAAACGCTTTGCGCCCTTTGTGAAAAAACTTTGTGTCCTTTGTGGTAAAATTAACCACAAAGGACACAAAGCAAGAAACACAAAGAGCACAAAGCTAACGTCTTTTAATTCCTAAAACCGCTTTATCGTTTCCGTAAGATGTGCCAGGTGGTGCCTGCTGTGCCAGGCGTAAACGGCCAAAGCTTTTTTAAGCGTAATGGTCTCGCCCGATGCCGGGTGGAAAAAGGTCATATCCCATTGCTCTTCGGTAAAGCTCTCGAAAAGGGCTACCATATGCATGTGTATACCCTCCAGCATTCTTAAGGATGGTTCTATAGGCATGCGGTAATCGGGCAGCAGGGCCCAGTCGCCTTCTTCGTAGGGTTTTATGGTGGGGTTATCTTCGGTAAGCGCAAGTTTAAAACGGATGAGCGAATTCATGTGGCTATCGGCCAGGTGGTGCACAACCTGGCGCAGTGTCCACCCGCCGGTGCGGTACTGGGTATCGAGTTGTCGGTCGGCAAGGGGCATAATGGCGTTGCGTACTTTGCCGGGCAGGTTGCGTATCTCGCTTATCCATTTACGTTTATCTTCGGGGATATAGGAAAGAGGGGCTACGAATTTGCCTACGGGGTAACGCATCTGCTCGTCTGTCATGGTTTATGAAATTTAGTTTTGGGCAATAATAATTTGATGCATCCATAAGGATTTGCCCTAAATTAGCGTTTTGTACTTGTTTTGTAAACTGATGATAAAAAAATTATTAACGCTGCTCTTCGTACTAGCCTCTGCCACCACCTTTGCCGATACAATAAAAACCGACGTACTGGTTGTTGGCGGCGGTGCCAGCGGCGTAGCGGCCGCCATACAAAGCGCGCGCAGCAACGTAAAAACCATGCTGATAGAGCAGGGGCCCTGGCTGGGCGGCAGCATGACGGCCGGCGGCATGTGCATACTGGAAGCCAACCGCAACCTGCCCAACGGCTTTTACGGCGAATTCAGGGAACGTATCAAAAACTTTTACAAGGTGAGATTGGGGTATGACACCACCTTCAACGCCGTGCTCAACTTCGAGCCATCGGTTGGGGCATCTATCCTCAAAAAACTTACCGATACCGTCAAGAACCTTACTGTGCGATTAAGCACGCCTTTCACCGCTATCAAAAAGGACGGCACGGGCTGGGAGGTAAGCATTACTGTAAACGGCAAAACCGATGTGATAAAGGCCAAAGCTGTTGTTGATGCCACCGAATATGGCGACGTGGCCACCATGGCGGGAGCCCTGTTCAATACCGGTTTCGATAGCCGCAAGGAAACCGGCGAGGTGCTGGCGCCGGATAATGCCACCAACCAGATACAAGACATCAGCATGATTGCCATACTGAAGGATTATGGCCGAACGGCCGACAAAACCATTGCCCGCCCCGATGGCTACGAACCATCGCTGTATGCCTGCCTCAAGAAAATCGATATCAAAAGGATGCTGAAGGCCGGCGCGCTCATCAACGATAAATTCATGATGAACTGGAACGACTGCGCCAACCAGTACTCCGTAACTTCAGACGACCTATCGCCCGAAAAACGGGGCGAAACCTTCCGCAAGGCCCGCCTGCATACTTTAGGAGCCATCTACTACCTGCAAACCGAACTGGGTTACAAAAACATAGGCCTTGCCGATGAGTTCCCCACCCGCGACCACCTGCCGCTTATCCCCTACATCCGCGAAAACAAACGCGCTTACGGCGAAGTGCGCATGGTGCTTGATGATATTTACACGCCGTACGACAGGGGTTCGCGCCTGTACCGCACCTCAATTGGCATTGGCGATGCCTTACCGGGCCAACATTACATCGTGCCTGGTGCGCCAAAAATAAAGTACCCGCCCTTCCCGCCGTACTCGGTGCCGCTGGGTGCCATCGTGGTAAAGGATGCCGTGAATTTGTTTGTAACGGAGAAGGCTATGTCGGTAACGCATTTGGTAAACGGCAGCATTACCGACCCAGCCGTGCAGATGGCCCTGGGGCAGGGCGTAGGCGCTTCGGCCGCCTGGTGTGCATTCTTCGGCAAAACGACTAAGGAACTTGATGTACGTAAAATACAGGACGAGGTACTCATTTACGGCGGCTCGGTAATGCCCTTCAGCGATATCCCAAAATCCGACCCGGCGTACCGCGCCGTACAACAGGTGGGTTGTACCGGCATGCTAAAGGGGTTCCGCACGGTAACGGGCACTACGGCACAAATGCTGTTTAAGCCCGATACCACCGTTTATACAGATGAAGTAAAACCGTACCTGAACGAGATATACACCCGCTCGTTTTTGTGGTTCAACAAAACGCAGCCGGGCGATGATTTTACAGTGGGCAACCTGTTATCCTACATCAGCGAAATGTCGCTCACCGACCCTGAAACCCTGGAACGCATCATGCGCGCCAACTGGAAAAGCAAGTACAACTTTACCGTAGCTTTCGATACCAAACGCCCCGTAACCCGCCGCGAATTTGTGGTGCTGGCCAATAAATACCTTAATCCCTTTGCACGCAAGGTAGATTTGGCCGGGAAGATGATTAATTAGGGTTGGAGAACAGAGGGTGGAGGTTAGGGCAAAAATGCACTTTTTGCTATCGTGAGTGATTCCATATGGGCTCCCGCATACTGAAGTTATGTATTATCTGTCTTCAATCTCATGGCCCAGTTCGGCGAAGAACTTCTTTAATAAAACATAAACTTTAGCATCTGCATTTATTTCAGAAAACAATCTCGTACCCATATATTGGCAACCAAGGCAAATATTTAATGTAGAAATGATGCGCCTGTCGCTATCATAAAATACGATGGCATCCCTGTATACCGGGGCACACAACCATGCCGGTACATCAACAGGCTCTATGCTCAAAATGCCCATTAATTCGTCAACTTTATTTTCTGTCCGTTTAAACGTATGTGTTTTTATGCTTGAAGGGTGAAAGCCGCCATCGGCACCGATTAAATATTGGGTAGTGTTTAAAATTTTTAACAACTTATACCTTTCTTCCTGTTCCCCGGTAAGTACATGTTTTGCTTTTCGGGCTTGCAATGCAAAATATTCCTTTGTGTCCGCCGCGTGGTAAGCTTCAAATTCAGATCCCCGTTGGAAAGAATAGGTTTCGATGTAATCAAACTTTAATTGCTTGATATAATCAGGAGAGTTGGTGTATGTATATAAGCCTGCCATTGATGTTTTAATTAATTACCTAATACATTCTGCATATAGCGCAAGGTATTGCCGGGCGGTATCATCCCAATTGTATTTGGCGGCATGGGCTATGGCCTTTTCTGCACCGTTGTTTTGATGGAAGTGCCGCATCCCCTCATTAAAAGCTTTTCGCATGTCTTCCGGGTCGAAACATTCGAAATAATAGGCCGCATCGCCGGCAACCTCTGGTAGGGAAGTGTAATTGGAGCAAAATACCGGCTTGCCAAAATGCATCGCCTCTATTACGGGCAGGCCAAAACCCTCGGCTACGGATGGGAAAACAAAGGCTTCGCAATTGCTGTAATACCAGGCTTTATCGGCTTCGCTTATGGGGCCGGTAATGGTTACCCTATCTGCGCAGCCGTGCTTTTTTGCCGCTGCCACAATCTCTGCTTCGTAAGGCGTTTTAATGCCGGCTATCACCAGTTCCATATCGTTCCCGGCAAGCAGGGCGGGCAGCACCGCGAAGTTCTTTTTTGCGGATATGATGCCGATGGCAAACAAAAAGGGCTTCGTTGGAACGTACACCGGGCTATGGCCGGGCGTTGTTTGCAGCTCATCGGCCCCGTTGTATATCACGCTTAATTTATCTTTAATCTCCGGGAAATACTTCAGCACATCGTTGGCTGCAAACTGCGATATGGCCACCACCCTGTCGCAATGCCTAATATGCCCCCCTAGCTTTTTGAGGTAATAAGCCTCAGCTTTGCTGCCCGGCGCTTCGTGCACGGGGTTGATATCGTGTATGGTGAGTATTTTTTTGCCTCGCACTTTGGCCGGGGCCAAACGAGGTAGTTGGTCGGTAAAGTGGAACAGCTCGATTTTCGCCGTATTGAAATAAAACAGCTTATGGTATTTTCGGAGGCGTATTATGGGCACCTCATCGCCGTCGAACTCCGTAGTTTTGGGGTGCAGGAAAAAGTTCAGGTGGAACCTATCGGCATTATTCCGCAGCAACGCCCGCCCCAAACTTTTCCCAAAATGGAATAGCCCGGTATTGGGGTACCGCATCGAATCAAAAGCGACTAATACTTTCGGCCTGCTCATATCCATCGACTTATTTTAACGGCAACCGCATCTACTGTAATATCATCCAAACCCTCGCCTATGCTTTCCAGGTATTCGGCTTGCGGGCCTAAGGGCCCCCAGCGTTGGGCTTTCATGGGCCGCACGCCCGGATACAGGCCCAGAGCGTGTACACCTGTGGCAGCGGCTATATGCAAAGGCCCGGTGCTTGCGGCTAACAGGCCATCGGCTTTAGCAATAAAGGCAATCAGTTCGTCCAGGCTCATTTGCCCGGTTACATCGTTTACGTTTGCAGGTAGCGTGGCAATCCATGGTTCAAGCAGGGCCTGCTCTTTGTCAGACCCCGTAATAAAGATGTTGAACTTATCGGCATCCAATTTTTCGGCCAATGCCTTGAATTTATTAAGCCCCCATTCCATAGCACTGCCGTGCGATTTGGGGTGCAGTATCAGGTTGAATTTATCTTTAGCCAGCAAGTTTTGCAAACGGGTGGGCAGTGTAATAGTCGGCACGAAATGATTATGGCTGATGATATCCGCCAGCGATGGCACGGCGGCAAAGCCCAGTGGTTTCAACAGGGCGAGGTTCAATTGCGCCTCGTGCAGGTCAGATTTTTTGCGGCTCAGCCTTACCAGCTTATTGCAGGTATGCCAATGGAAGAGCCTGTTGGTGGTACCTATCCGCATGCCTATGCCTGCCTGTTTGGCCAGCGCGGCAACGTGTTTATTGGGGAACACATGGATAATGGCATCAATGTTCTTATCGCGCAAAAAAGCCTGTTGCTCTTTATCGCCTAAATTTAAAAGCGCTGTATAATCTATAAATTCGTCAACAAAAGGATTGCATTTGATAACCGGCCCCGTATAGGCACGCCCAAGGAACGATACCCTGGCCTGCGGATACAACTCCTTTAAGTAAGCGGCCATAGGCAAGGTAAGTATCACATCGCCAATGGCATCGGTACGGCTGATGAGCAGGTGCTTCAATTTATTTTATAGCTTAAAAACAGTTAAAATTATTCTATTTCAGGCATTATCGCTTAGCTGGCCGGTGTACTTAAAATACTTTTGCAATACCAGCAAAGCTATCAGGCGCTCTCGTTTTTTATTTAAAAACTGCTTAACGTATTGGTTGGCGTTGCCGATGATTTTCTCCGCTTCGGCGGGACGGTTCAAATAATATTTAAGCTTTTCTTCCAGGTCTGTATAATCGTCTTTTATGGCAATGTAATGGTAGCCGGGTATCAGCCGCCCCTCCATAAACCAGGTTTCGTACTTAGGCGTGGGCATTACCGCGACCGAATTGGACGACATAATCCACTTTAAATTGGTGGCCACATCGTTCCCTTCCAGGCTCAGGATAAACTTATAGTTTAGGTGTTCTGCTATGCTGATTTTGGGCATAAACCACTCCATATTGCCGCCCGTTTTATTCACCTGCCCCAAATTGCACAGCGGATGGCCAAAGTACATTTCCATAAAACGGGTGCGGTGGGGTTGAGTCATCACCCCGCGGCCTATCAGTAAATCCTTTTTCTCCGCAAACGACAGCGCATCTTTCACAAAAACAAAGTGCCGCCTCTTATCCAGGTTCAGCAGTATGGCATTGGCATTATTGCCCCCTACCGGCCTGCTTTTTTGTATGGACGGTGTGGCCGCAACGTGCGTTACATCGCCGAACAGGAAATTCGCCCGCAAAGTTTTATCGAAATACCGCGTATATTCATAGGTATCGAAGTTATAGGCTTTGGGGCTCTTGAACATTTGCATATCTTTTATGCAAATCGTTTCGTTGCCCTCAACCGGCGTAAAGCTGCTCAGTTTGTTATAATAATCAACCCTGTCCAACACCGCCGCCGCATCGTATTTATCGATCTCCTGAAGCCTTTCCCGAAGGGATTTTTCGTACAGCACCGCCGGGACCGCCTGCCTCAGGATGTTTTTTGCATAGTAAAAAACAGTCGCTTTTTTTAATTTGCCAATAAACGATAGCCCGTTAGCCTTCATTCCATATAGCCAGCTTTTAAAGGGCTACGGTGCAAATATACTTATATCGGCATCCATACTTTTTAAATAGGCAATACTTTTGTTACTTTATAGCCAACGCGCATGGCAAACCCAATAATACATACTACCCCCGGCATTATCGACTTCCGTAAGGTTGCTCGCCAGCTTACTGTGGTTGAGAATAACCTGCCGGGTGCTACAGAATTGCTGAAATCGCTGCGTTACGCCGATGTGCCCGTAACCGGCATTACCGGCCCTCCCGGCGCGGGCAAAAGCACCCTGGTGAATGCCATCATTAGCAAGTTACTGGATAAAGGTAAAAAAGTGGCCGTTTTGGCAATTGACCCCTCATCGCCTTTCAACTTCGGCTCGCTGCTGGGCGATAGGATACGCATGGCCCCCCATTTTAACCACCCCGATGTATTTATCCGCTCGCTGGCTACGCGCGGCTCCCTTGGGGGCCTCTCCGCAAAAACCATCGAAATGACGGATGTGCTGCGCGCATCAGGTTTCGACCATATTATTGTTGAAACCGTTGGCGTGGGCCAATCTGAAGTGGAGATTGCGGGCCTTGCCGATACCACCTTCGTAGTATTGGTGCCGGAAGCCGGCGACGAGATTCAGAACATCAAAGCTGGCCTGATGGAGATTGCTGATGCTTTCATCATTAACAAAGCCGACCGCGACGGTGCCGACCTCTTCATCAACAACCTCAAAAAAATCATCCACCAAAAAGAAGGCGCACCTATCCCCATCATACGCGCGGTGGCTACGAAGGATGAAGGGATTGATGAAATAGCTAAGCTGATAACCTCTGGCGCTAACACAACAAACAGCCGTCGCGAATTGCTGCTGACCCAAAAAGCATACAATCTCATCCAGCAAAACCGAATGGCCGGGGTAGACAAAAAAAAGCTTCAGCAAGATATTGCCGAAGCTTTGAAAGAGGAAGGGTTTAACCTGTATTTGTTTATTGAGGGCTATGCCCGATGAGTGGTTGATTAAGTGAGTGGTTTAAACTAATCAACCACTCACCTAATCAACCACTCTCTAACTATTCATTATCTCTTCAATATGCTCGGCCTCTACCGGGATATCGGCCATCAGGTCGATATTGCCGCCTTTGGTGATGAGGATGTTATTTTCCAGCCTTATGCCCAGGCCCTCTGCGGGGATATAGATGCCCGGTTCGCAGGTAAGGATGTTGCCCACCTCGAAAGGCTTGTAGCGGCTGGCATAATCGTGCACATCCAGCCCTAAATGGTGCGATGTGCCGTGCATAAAATACTTTTTGTATAGTGGTGCTTTGGGGTCCTGCTTGGCTACATCGTGCTTATCCAGCAGGCCGAGGCCAATCAGTTCGCTTTCCATCACCTTGCCTACCTCATCGTGATATTCGTTCCAGATGGTGCCTTCTACAATCATGGCCGTGGCGGCTTTCATTACGCGCAGTACGGCATCGTACACCTCGCGCTGGCGCTTGGTAAAGCGGCCGTTAACGGGTATAGAGCGCGTCATATCTGCATTGTAGTTAGCATACTCGGCGCCAAAATCAAGCAATATCACATCGCCATCTTTACAGGGCTGGTTGTTTTCTACATAGTGCAGCACATTGGCGTTGTTGCCCGATGCGATGATGGGGTTGTAAGCATGCCCTGTAGCCCGCTGGCGAACAAACTCGTGGATAATCTCCGCCTCTATCTCATACTCGGTAACACCGGGTTTGGTAAACTTAAGTACGCGCACGAATGCATCGCGCGTAATGCTGCAGGCTTTAGCGGTAAGCTCAATTTCAATATCTGATTTTATTACCCTCAGGTCGCGCAATATGGGTGCCGAGCGTTCGTAATGGTGCAGCGGGTATTTCAAGCGCAGGGCCTCGTACATCCGCAAATCGCGATAAGGTACAGTATGCACGTAGCGGTCGTTCTCGTTGGTGTTGATATAAATACTTTCGGCGTAGTTGATGATGCCATGCAAAACCGAATCATAATCCTGTAGCCAGAGCACGGTTTGTATGCCCGATGCGGCACGTGCCTCCTCCTTGGTGTACTTGTGTCCTTCCCAAATGGCAATGTGTTCGCTGGTTTGTCTTAAAAACAGTACTTCTTTGTATAACGGATTAGGACAATCGGGAAACAAAACCAAAATACTTTGCTCCTGGTCTATACCCGACAGGTAAAAAAAATCGGGGTTTTGCTTAAACAGGAAACTTTGGTCTCCGCTACGCGGATATTCGTCATTTGAGTGGAAAATAGCTATAGCGTTGGCCTTTAGTCGCGAAACGAAACTTTTTCTATTTATTGTAAATAGCCGCTCATTTACAGGTAGATATTTCATTATTTTAAAATATATATTTTAATAAAAACAAATTATTTTTATTATTTGTAGTAGTAATTGTGAATTTTGGAACAAAGTTTGGTAATCGTTTCAAACATAATTACTAATTTTGAAAAAAATCACAATTAAATCGTTTAATCTTAAAACTATGAATTATTCTACATTAAAGAAAACAGCTGCCTTGTCGTTTGCTGCTTTGTTGACTGCTGGGATGGTGAGTGCGCAAACAGACAGCGCTAAAACCGTTACCACTACAACAACTGCAGACACTACAATGTCATCTGGCACAACCACCGCCAAGGTATTTGGCGGTAGGGGACAGTACAAAACCTTTAGCATCGGCATCAATGCTGGCGTGACTTCGCCATTTTTGGCGATCGGCGGCACCAACGAGTGGACCTCTTCCGACGTATCATTAGGCTACGGCATATCGTTGAGGTCGCAATTAGCTCACTCTTTCGGCTTGCAGTTAGATGTACACGGCGGTAAAGTAAAAGCACACAACAGTCAGGACGATGGAGTAGACTGGGGTCAAAGATGGGGGTATTCTACCAGCTTTTACTCTGCAACCTTGAGCGGTATCGTTAACGTTGCTACTATCGACTATATCCGTCGTAAGAATGCGATCAACTTCTTCGTCACCGGTGGTGGTGGTTTGATTTTCTACAAACCAAGCATTGCTGTTTCAAAAGCTGATTACAATGCAGGCGTTTACCAGTTTTACCGTTCGGATGCTAACGGCGACCCAACTACTATTGGTATACCTGATGCAACCAACAAAAAACGCACAGTTAAAGAATTGGTTATCCCGATTGGCGTAGGCGTGAAATTCAGGCTTACAGATGCGGTTGGCCTTAACTTAGGTTACACCATGAACTTCATCGACGGTAACAACTTTGATGGTTCTTACTCTCCGGCTAAACCACAGGCCCGTGATAAATACTCTTACGGTTACGCCGGTTTAGAGTTCACTTTAGGTGGCAAAGGCAAACCTAACCTTGATTGGGTTAACCCTGTAGCTATGATGTACGATGAGCTGTACGACGAAACCCTTCGTCAGGAAGTTGCTGCATTGAAAGTACGTGTAACCAACGTTGAGAACGCTGTTAACGACCTGAAGAAAGATTCTGACGGTGACGGTGTTTCTGATCAATTCGACAAATGCCCTAACACTCCTGCAGGTAGCGTAGTTGATGGTGCTGGTTGCGTTATCGTATTCCCTGCAACCACAGTTGTTGATACTACTACCAAAGCAGCTGCTTACAGCAATATCCAGTTTGAATTTGATAGCTCAGTATTACGTACATCTTCATACCCAGTATTAGATGCTACTTCTGCTGACCTGCGTGCAACCGGTGCAACTACACAGGTAAACGGTTACGCTTCATCTGAAGGTACTGCTGCTCACAACATGTCATTATCACGTGATCGTGCTAACTCTGTAAAAACTTACTTAGTTAACTCTGGTGTTGCTGCTTCTAAAGTAAAGGTAAAAGCTTACGGCGAAACCAACCCAATTGCTGATAACAGCACAGAAGAAGGCCGCATACAAAACCGTCGCGTGTCTTTCATCAAAAAATAATATTCCTTTAGCATAATATTATTAAGCGAAAGCTCCGGATAACCCGGAGCTTTCTTTTTTTTGTTAATTTTGTATATGTACTTCTTCAGGAAAAAGGACCCTAACCGGCCAACCAATTTTAATTTAAAGGTGATGCATACTATCAATGCTATCGCCATTATCATGTTTTTGCTGGGTATCATCTATATCCTCATCAAATGGTACGTCCTCAAGAAATAACTTTCCCCCTAATTAATCACCCACAGCATCGCAATGAAAACAATTATCAATACCACTAATGCCCCTGCCCCCATAGGCCCATACAGCCAGGCTGTTGCTGCCGCCGGCCTTTTATTCGTATCGGGCCAGGTGCCTATAAACCCTGCCACCGGCGAAGTAGTTACCACCGGCATTACCGATGAAGCCAAACTGGTAATGGAAAATCTTAAAGCCATTTTAACCGAGGCAGGCCTTGGCTTCGAGAGCGTAATCAAAACCAATATCTTCCTTACCGATATGCAAACCTTTGCACAAGTAAACGAAGTGTACGGCTCGTATTTTACCGCCAACTTCCCGGCGCGCGAAACCGTGCAGGTATCGGCATTGCCAAAAGGCGTTAATGTGGAGATATCGGTTATAGCCCTAAAACCCTGAAGCAACTAAACATTGAACAGCCAGCACTTTCAAACACCTATCGAATATTTAAAAGGCGTGGGCGCAACCCGCGCCGAGGTGCTGAAAAAAGAGCTGAATATCCATACGTTTGCGGATTTGCTGAAGCATTTCCCGTATAAGTATATCGACCGCACGCGGTTTTACAAGATAAAAGACATACAGCCCGATCTGCCTTATGTGCAGGTGCTGGCCCGCCTCGTTTCGAAAGAAATAATGGGCGAAAAGCATACCAAACGCCTTGTTGCCCAGGCCAAGGACGATACTGGCATCATTGAGCTTGTGTGGTTCCAGGCGATAAAATGGGTAGAGAAAAGCCTGGTACCCGGCCAGGTTTATGTGCTGTTTGGCAAACCTAGCTTTTTTAACGGCAAGGCCCAGATGGCCCACCCCGAGATTGAGCCCTACAACCCCAAGGCACCGCAACAACGCGGCGCACTCACCCTGCAGCCCGCCTACAGCTCTACCGAAAAACTGAAGCAGTTCAGTTTAGACAGTAAGGGCCTGCAAAAACTCATCGCATCATTGCTGGACCAATATGCCCGCGAAATCCACGAAAACCTGCCTGCCTACCTGCTCAACCGCTTTAAACTGGCCGGCCGCGCCGATGGCTACCGCAACATTCATTTCCCCAACGATGCTGCGCAGTTGAACGAGGCTATCCTAAGGCTGAAGTTCGAAGAGTTGTTTTTCCTGCAACTAAAGCTGCTCAAGAATAAGCTCACCCGTACGGCCAAATTCAAGGGCAACGTATTTGGTACCGTTGGGCATTATTTCAACGAGTTTTACCACCATAAACTGCCCTTCGTGCTTACCGATCCGCAGAAACGGGTATTGAAAGAGATACGCATAGATACCCAACGCGGCGTGCAGATGAACCGCCTGCTACAGGGCGATGTGGGCAGCGGCAAAACCGTAGTGGCACTCATGAGCATGCTGATAGCGATAGACAATGGATTCCAAACCTGCATCATGGCCCCTACCGAAATTTTGGCAAATCAGCATTACCAAACCATCAAAAGCCTGGTAGGCGACGATTTTGTAGAACTGGCCCTGCTTACCGGCTCGGTACCGCAAAAAAAACGGCGGGTAATACACGAGCAACTGGAAGACGGCACACTTAAGATACTTATCGGCACGCACGCGCTGATTGAAGATAAAGTGCAGTACAAAAACCTGGGGCTGGTAGTGATAGATGAGCAGCACCGTTTCGGCGTAGAGCAGCGTGCCAAGCTCTGGCGCAAAAACATCATCCCACCGCATGTATTGGTGATGACGGCCACCCCCATCCCTCGTACCCTGGCCATGACGCTTTACGGCGATCTGGATGTATCGGTAATAGACCAATTGCCTGCCGGACGCAAGCCGATAGAAACCAAACACTTTTACGATGCACAGCGACTGCGCATGTTCGGCTTTATGAAGCAGGAGATAGCCAAAGGCCGGCAGGTTTACATAGTGTATCCGCTAATAAAAGAGAGCGAAAAGCTCGACCTAAAGAACCTGATAGACGGCACAGAGGTGATGAGCCGCGAGTTCCCGCTGCCGCAGTTCCGCATCAGTGTGGTGCATGGCAAAATGGCCGCCGCTGATAAAGATTTTGAGATGCAGCGTTTCATCAAAGGCGAAACGCAGATAATGGTGGCCACCACCGTGATAGAGGTTGGCGTAAATGTACCCAACGCATCGGTAATGATTATCGAGAACGCCGAGCGGTTCGGGCTGTCGCAACTGCACCAGTTGCGCGGCCGCGTGGGTCGGGGTGCCGAGCAATCGTACTGTATATTGATGACCGGGCAAAAACTGAGTGCCGATGGCCGCGTGCGTATCAACACCATGGTAAAAACTAACAACGGTTTTGAGATAGCAGAGATTGATATGCAACTGCGCGGTCCGGGCAATATCGAAGGCACCCAGCAAAGCGGCGTGCTCGACCTAAAGATTGCCGACCTCACCACCGACCAGGAACTGCTGATAAAAGTACGCAAATGCGTGGAAGACCTACTGGCCGCCGACCCGCAGCTGGCCCTGCCGGAGCATGCGATACTCCACCAATCACCCCAGGAAAAAAATGGCGGTTTGAGCTGGGATAAGATATCTTGATCGCGGTTTTTCGGCTACAAATACTATTTTTGCTTAAACACCCATCCACATGAAGAAATTCTTACTCCTCTTTGCTTTATTAGCTACAGCTTCCGCCTCGCAGGCGCAGCAAGATTCATTGATGCTGCGCAAATTGTACGATGAAGCCCTGGTCAACGGCCAATGCTACGAAAACCTGCGCTACCTGTGTAAAAAAATCGGGCCCCGTTTAAGCGGTTCAGTCGGTGCGCAAAAATCGGTAGAGTGGAGCAAAAAACTCATGGACACCTACGGTTTCGACAAGGTGTACCTGCAGGAGTGCATGGTACCGCATTGGGTACGCGGCGAAAAAGAAGTGGCTTATATCATCGATGGCAAAACCCGCATCAAGGTGCCCATCGCGGCCCTGGGCATGTCGGTTGCTACGCCGGCGGCAGGCATCACTGCTAATATTATCGAAGTAAAAAGCCTTAAAGAACTGGACCAGCTTGGCGAAAGCGTTATCAAAGGCAAAATCGTTTTCTTCAACGGCCCATTCGACCAACGTTTCATTGAAACCGGTGCCGGTTATGGCTCGGCGGGCATACAGCGTTTCGCAGGGCCATCGGCGGCCGCCAAATATGGTGCGGTTGGCGCTATCGTTCGTTCCATCAGTTCGGCGCTTGACGATTTCCCGCATACCGGGGGCACCGTTTATGCCGAAGGTGGCGTGAAGATACCGGCTGCAGCCATATCAACATTGGCAGCCGATAAGTTGAGCAACATGCTCAAGCTGCGCAAACTGCCGCTGATCAAATTCTACTTTAAACAAAGCTGCCAAACCCTGCCCGACGTAAAATCATACAACGTTATCGGCGAGATTACCGGCAGCGAAAACCCTAATAAATTCATCACCGTAGGCGGGCACCTCGATTCGTGGGACCTGGCCGAGGGCGCGCATGACGATGGCACCGGCGTAATGCAATCTGTAGAAGTATTGCGAATATTCAAAGCCGTTGGCTACAAACCAAAAAACTCGGTACGCGCGGTTTTCTTCATGAACGAGGAGAACGGCCACAAAGGCGGCCTTAAATACGCCGAGATAGCCGCCCAGAACAACGAGGACCATATCGCAGCCATTGAGACAGACGAGGGCGGTTTTACCCCGCGCGGCTTCAGCTTCCAGGGCATCCCGGCTGCGCAGTTGAAAGCCATCAACGATAAATATAAATCGCTGTTCGAACCTTACGAGGCCGACCGTCTTATTGCCGGTGGCGGCGGTACAGATATTGGCCCGTTGAAAGAAACCAGGCCTGCTATTGTGCTCATCGGCTTCCGGCCCGATTCGCAGCGGTATTTTGATATCCATCACTCATCAAACGATGTTTTCGAGAACGTGAACAAACGCGAGCTGGAGCTTGGTGCAGCAGCAATAGCCTCGCTGGTTTACCTGATAGACCAGCACGGATTATAAAAACTTATAGAAAGGCGCGGCACACACCGCGCCTTTTTTGTTATATTAAAGTAACAAAACCCGCTACAATAACCTTATTAATGAAGAGGTTCGTAACTTGCGGCTTTCAATCAAAACATCCCATCTATGCCCGAAGGAGATAGTACAAGCCCCCGGATAGACTCATTCGCCGCCCTGCGGCACAAAGATTTCCGCTCATACGTAGGCATGCGTTTTTGCTTTACGTTCGCCTACCAAATGCAAGCCGTAATCATCGGTTTTTATATTTACCACCTCACCAAAGATCCCTTTAAATTGGGCCTGGTGGGCCTTTGCGAAGCCATCCCCGCGGTAGGCGCTGCTTTATACGGCGGCTACATTGCCGATAAATCCGAAAAGCGAAAGATGCTTTTGTGGGTATTTGTTGGCGTATTCTTCTCCTCGCTGGTGATGTTTCTGATTACCCTTAAAGATGCCGATAAGTACATTGGCGTACATTGGATAGTCCCCATCATTTACCTGATGATATTTTTTAACGGCGTTGCCCGCGCATTTTACGGCCCGGCTACGTTTGTGATATACACCCAAAGTGTGCCTAAAGAAATTTACCCCAACGCCGCCACCTGGAGCAGCAGCAGCTGGCAGATAGCGTCGATCCTTGGACCGGCAGCTGGCGGCCTTATTTATGGCTACCTGGGCATAACGGTTACCTTTATGGCCATACTGGCCTTCCTGCTGATATCCTTGGTATTGGTTTACCTGTTACGCTCCTATCCGCCTGTATTCGTGCCGAAGGAAAGCATCGGCAAAAGCCTTTCAGAGGGGATACGTTTCGTGTTCAACAGCAAAATGATGGTAGGTGCCATGAGTCTGGATCTGTTCTCGGTATTCTTCGGTGGCGCTGTAGCCTTGCTGCCGGTTTTTGCTAATGAGATATTGAAGGTTGGGCCCGAGGGGCTGGGCATTATGCGGGCCACGTCGTCGGCAGGTGCGGTGCTTACGATGCTGGCCATGGCGCGATTCTCGCCTATGGGCAAGCCATGGCGCAACCTGCTTATTGCGGTTGCCGGTTTCGGGCTTTCCATTATCGGGTTCGGCTTTTCAAAAAGCTTCTACCTGTCGTTGTTCTTCCTGTTTACCGAAGGTGCCTTCGATAGCGTGAGCGTAATTATCCGCGGCACCATCATGCAGCTGCTCACGCCAGATCATATGCGCGGGCGGGTATCGGCGGTGAATGCCATGTTCATCGGTTCCTCTAACGAGATCGGTGCCTTTGAATCGGGCACGGCTGCCAGGCTGCTGGGCACGGTGCCGGCAGTAATCTTCGGCGGTAGCATGACATTGCTTATCGTAAGCATCACCTACCTTAAAACCAAAGTGCTCATCCCTTTGTCGCTTAGCCAGATACACGCGCCGGAGGCCGCTAAAGAAACGGCTTAAGCCCGGCATAGCATTACTGTGCCGATAATATAATTTTAAGGATATACCACAATAGCTATATTTATGCCCTGATACTTTGGGTTATAAATGTTGAGGTTACCGCCACGTATTTTATTGCTTTTAATACTACTGCCGGGCATGCTGCTGATACCTGCAGTCCATTCCTTTGCCCAAAGCAACCCCGCAACTGATGGGCCCATCCCCTTCGCATCTATAAAAACCGCCCCTGCAGATAAGCGCGTTGAAGCCGCCCGCAAAATATACCAGGCCAACTGCCTTAAAATGGCCGAAGCAGCAGCCATGCAAAACCTGGATGGGCTTAACGATATTGCCCTACAAATAGCCGATTTGCCCCTGCAATGCGCCGTGTTAGATATGCGCGCCGATTATTACGTTGCAAAGCGCCAATACAACACCACAAGCGATAGCTATTACGATAAGGCTATCCGTTTTGCGGAGGAACACGACTTGCCGCTGGAGGCTGCCGTTTACCAACACCGCTTTGCGGTTTACCTTGGCAAATACGAACAAAACATCCCCGCCTGCCGCAACTTCCTGTTCTCGCAAGAGAAATTCCGCGAAATCGGTTTCGGAAAGGTGCCGGGAATAGCCTTTTATTTTGACCAGGTAGCCAATTTTTATTACGCCATAGGCGATTACGACACCGCGCGCGAAAACCTGATGCTTGCCCTTAAATACCAGCAGCCCCAATCGCACCAGCGGATAGACGTGTTGAATACCATCGGCCTCTGCTACCGCAACACGCACCATTATGCAATCGCTATGCGGTATTTCCAAAAGGCCCACGCCATGGCGCAAGCCACCCGCGACAGTGCATGGATTGGCATAACTACCGGCAATATAGGCTCGGTGTATTTCATGCAGCAGCAATACGCAAAAGCATTGCCGCTGGTACAAACAGATTATGTGGTATCGTTAAAATACAAGCAAAAATCCAATGCCGCCATGGCGCTGCTGCGATTGGTGCGGATAAATATAGATGGCGGAAACCTTACCATGGCCACCCAACAACTTAACACCGCCGATACCTTGCTGCTAAGCGCGGGCAACGACGAGCTAAGATACCGCGCCGATTATTTTGAGTTGAAAGCCCTGCTGAACAACAAGCTTGGCAACAAAGCCACCGGTGTGCAATACCGGCAAAAGTATGTGCTGGCTAAAGATAGCCTGGAGAAACGCGATAACCTGGCCGCCGTTGAACGGGTACAGCTGCAATGGGAAGTAGATAAAAGCAAGGCACGACTGAGCCACCTTAAAAGCAGGACCGAACTCGGCGCGTACAAACGCAATACCGTCATCATCGTTTTGCTGTTGCTGATGGTGATATTGGCATTGATATATAACCGCCAACGCCTTAAGGCCAATAAAGACAAAGCCCTGCTGGCATCTGAAAAACTGCGGCTGGATGAGGAATTGAAGAACGCCGTAGCCGCACTGCATGGCTACACCGAAAACCTGACGCAGAAAAACCTGCTGATAGAAGAGTTTAAGAACGAACTTGAAAAGCTTAAGCTACGATCAGTAAACGAGGTGGATGCCCGCGAACTGGAGCATATGATGAAAGCCCATATCATGACGGATGAGAACTGGGCCGAATTCAGGAAATTGTTCAGCAATGTGCACCCTGCTTTTTTTTATGGCCTGCGCAACAAATTCCCGCACCTTACCGATACCGATATACGTTTGCTTACCCTGCTTAAGCTAAACCTCAACAACCGCGAGATGGCCGGGATGCTTGGCATCACTACCGATGGCGTTAAAAAAGCCAAGCAACGCCTGCGTAAAAAAATGGAGCTGGAAGCGGGCCAGGAAATAGAAGATGCAATAGCCAAGTTGTAGTTACGCGGCCCCTTAGCCAATTTGTCCTCCTTTTGTCCCCCTCATATATTCTCGTTTTAGGCGCACTGAGCACCATATTTGCCGTTCAGATATAATTCTTATGCGTTAAACACTTGTTTGTAATTAATTAATGAGCGATGTTTTAATTATTATGCAAAACCCGTATATTTATACTGTCATCAGCGATGGCCTTAAGGCATTTGCCGCGAGGTTTTCAGTCGCCGTGGTTGGTTGCATGCGTTTTGGCGGATATCCGAATTTGCTGCATTCCCAGCTTGCAATTGCATCTGCCAGGGATCCTGGGATAACAGCCGCATGCATTATCCCTTATCCCAACAGCTACCAGCAATTTTCGAGCATTTGCAAGCCCCCGGTCAATAAGTTCAACGTTTACTAATACCCCATATGGAAACAAAAGACAACAAACATAAATGCCCCAAATGCGCCATCGGCATGTTGAACCATCGGGCAAAACGCCCCCTTTGGATGAAGCTATTCTTATTTTGGCTGCCTATAAGGCGATACGAATGCGGTAGTTGCTACAAGCGCTCTTATGTATATGGCGCATACACCCATCGAACTGCGCATACCGCTCAGTTATGATCGTTCCGCGAGACGTGCGTTAGTGTTATGACACCAGCATCGGGTTTCACCTGGTATAAAACATAGGGCAGGCCACCGTTGTTAGTAGGTACCGGTTTAAGTATAATAGCTGCGACCGAAAAACCTCCCTGTACCAACTGCACCTCCTTCCAATCGGCAGGTACATATGTTTTAAGCGTAAGCGGCTGGTTGTACATTGCTTTATCCAGCGGCTGCATCAACTCTATCCAAATCCGCCATGACGTTGTTGCCTTTACGGCAACTTTGGCGCTTTGCCGTTCGCGGATGTAGCGGGCAACATCGCCAAATGTGGCTATCCATAGTTTACTTTCCGCAGCTTTTATGTAGCTGAAGTAATTATCCAGTTGCTGATGGGTGAGCGCTTCCCAGCCAACGGTATCTACGCCGTGGAAAGTAAGCACCAGCCAGGTATCATTCCTCTTCAGCGTGATATCTACCCACCTTTTCATCATGCGCATGGGCGTTTTGGTAGTGGCCCCGCGCTGAAACTGGATATATTCTTTATCGGTATTGCCGGGGTTTGCCGGGTTACTGCGGCTTATTTCTTTGAGCCAGGGCTCGGGCATACGGTTACGCATGGCGGGATACACCTGGTGCAGATAGCCCATTACGCGCTCGTTCTCGGTACCGAAAGGTCCTTCGGCCGAAAAGGTGTACTGCGGGCCCAACTCGCGTAGGATATCCAGGCGGCTGCTTTGCATTTCGTAAAGCATATTAGGTTCGTCCAGCGCGGCCAGGCGAGGGTGGGTTATCATATGGCTGGCAAATTCGTGTCCCTGCTTAGCGTATTCGCGTATATCGGCCCAGGTGGTACCCTGCGCGTCCATATATTCGGTGTTGTGCTGTGTACCGGGCTTAAACTCATTATTACGCACTTTTTTGTACAGTTCGTCTATCACGCGATAGGCTTGCTGGGGTTTGCCGGCATCTATAAGCGAGCCCGCCTGGTAATGATAATCTAAAGGGCCAACCAGCCCCAGGTAGCCTGCTGCCGACGCGCGTTCGTAAAAATTATTGCTATCGGTAGCTATAGTAGCAGTTTCGGCGATAATGTCTTTAACGGGCCGGCCTATGAACTTGCCCTCATACTTTGAGCCGGGTATCTGCCCGGTGATGATAAAAAAGGTGGCCTTCAGCTTTAGCCGGTTAAGGATAGGGAGCGCCCGTTTAAACTGGTTTATCGATCCGTCATCGAAGGTGATGGATACGGCACCCGTTTTATCGCCGGGCCAGCGGGTTATGGTTGTTGTGCCGGGCTGCTGGGCAAAAATTACCTGTGCAGCAAATAACAATGCAGTGGCAAGCAACAAGTTCTTCATATTTGGTTTCTTGGTTTATAAAATCAAATGTACTGTTAAAATACGGTGCGCTGCGTTGGTTTAGCACGTAACGCACTTCCGGGCAAACCCTATGTAGCTTTGGCTATAATACTATATTCTGCATTTCATACCGTGTTTTCACCCTAAATTTAGGGTGAAAACAGGTACTAGTACGTGTTTTTTTTTTGAAAATGGTGGCCTATCTTTATGGCACCCCTAAACCTTATCGCAATTATAGATTGCTTAGAAGCAGCCTGCGGTAATAATACAAAAGATTGCCCGTATCTTAATCGTCCTCATCCTTTTATTAGCCGTTTTAAATATCATTGGCCAGCCGGTCAGCGATAAGGCTTCTTCGCATACAGGCAAGCAAGGCTTCACCAATAAGAATGCACCCGCCAGCTTAGTGCCTGTAATAAAACTCTTATCCGGCTTTACCCTTTTGTTGCTCAGCCAAAGCTATCTCAACCGCAGGCTAAGTAAAATAAAAGCAACATCTGCCAGGTACCGCATCAGTAAACAATTCCTCCTCCGCAAGGCCGTGACCAATACGCCTGTTTTTCCTGATTCATGGCAACATGCTTAATGCGTTTGAATTTTTCGCAAAAAAATATTTTTTTCTTGATAAATAAATGAACATTCATTTATATTTGTGGCAGATAATCGAGTATGCGCACAAGAGACAATAGCAAAGAACAACTGGTTAAAGAAATGGCTATCCAGTTATTCGTAAAAAATGGCATGGAAGGCTTCAGCATGAACAAGCTGGCCAAGGCCTGTGGTATATCGGTGGCTACGCTTTATATCTATTATAAAGACAAGGACGACCTTATTATAAACATCGCATCTGAAGGCGGCAAGCTTTTTAGTGATGCTTTGATAAAGGATTTCGACCCGGATGCTTCTTTTGAGGAGGGTTTACGCGTACAATGGAAAAACCGCTACCAGTTTATGCAAGACCACCCAAACCTGAGCATGTTTTTCGATCAGTTGCGGAGTTCCAGCTACCAGGAGAAGTTCCTTGCCGGTTTCCTTACGGAATTTAAGCAAATGATGGGAAAATTCATGCATAACGTAATAGCGCGGGGCGAGATAGAGAAGGTGCCGTTTGAAACCTACTGGTCGGTAGCGTTTTCGCCCCTATACGCCCTCGCCCGGTTCGATTACGAAGGTCAGAGCCTTGGTGGCATGCCCTTTAAACTTACTGATGAGGTGTTATGGGAAACTTTTAGGCTGGTTGTAAAAGCCCTTAAAAAATAATATCGCCAGTTTGTACAACGTTTCGCAACCTCAATCGTCAACAAGGGTAAGCGGCAGGGAAAAGAAATTAGCAGCGTTGTCCAATTATGCGCATGGCGATAGTTACAACATAAATTGAATACGATGGAAGATTTTTGCCACATACTACTCTTTAAAACCAATATCAGCGGCGAAGCGGATAAGGCTTCGGTATGTGCCATGCTTGGTAGTACGCCAGGCGTAGAAAAATGGAGCGTAGATATTGAGGACGAAGACTGCGTACTGCGGGTAATATCGTACACCCTGCGCCACGCGCAAATAATAGAACTGATAACCCATCACGGCTATAATTGCTGTGAATTATTATAACAACAATGCAAGCACAACAGCCCTCGGTACCTTTTACAGGCTACCAAAAATTCGTGATATTTATTTTAGCCATCACCCAGTTTACGGTGATATTGGATTTTATGGTGATGAGCCCCCTGGGCGATATGCTAATGAAATCGCTCAGCCTTAAGCCGCAGGCCTTTGGTGTAGCGGTATCGGCATACGCTTTTAGCGCGGGCATATCCGGCTTGCTTACCGCAGGTTTCGCCGATAGGTTCGACCGTAAGAAACTGCTGCTGTTTTTCTACTGCGGCTTTATCGTAGGCACCATATTTTGCGGCATGGCGCAATCATACCCCGCATTGGTAGCGGCCCGCATTATCACCGGCCTGTTCGGCGGGGTTATCGGCTCAGTTTCTATGGCCATCATCACTGATATCTTCAGCCTGCAGCAACGCGGCCGAGTAATGGGTTTTATACAGATGGGTTTCGGTGCCAGCCAGGTTTTGGGCATACCCATCAGTCTGTACCTGGCCAACCTGCTGCGCTGGGAAGCGCCGTTTTGGATGGTGGCAGCCATCGGCATAGCTGCGGTTACAGCCATTGCGGTTTACCTGAAACCTATAACTGCGCATTTGGCCATCCAGAAGGATAAATCGGCCATACTGCACTTGTGGCATACCGCCATCAAGCGCGATTACCAGGTGGGTTTTGTTGCTACGGCCCTGCTATCTATCGGCGGGTTCATGATGATGCCCTTCGGCACCGCCTTCGCCGTGAATAATTTGAAAATACCTAACGCCGACTTATTCAAACTGTTCATGGTATCGGGCCTTAGTACCCTTCTGATTATGCCGATTGTGGGTAAGTTGAGCGACAGGATAGACAAGTTCAAGATATTCATGGCCGCATCGGTATGGACCATGATTATGTGCGTGGTGTACACCAACCTTGGCCCCACACCGCTTTGGCTGGTAATGATATTGAACGTGATGATGATGATGGGCGTAATGAGCCGCATGGTACCTTCCAGCGCTCTTACCAGCGCCATCCCCGATATGGCCGACCGTGGCGCGTTCATGAGTATCAACTCATCATTGCAGCAAATTGCCGGCGGCATTGCAGCAGTGGTGGCCGGGATGATCGTAACCAAAAAAACAAATTACAGCCCGCTGGTGCATTACGATGTAGTGGGCTACGTAATCGTAGTAATATCGATACTGAGTATACTGGGCATGCTGCGCGTAGATAAGCTCACCAAGAAAAAGATGGCAAACAAAAAGGATGTGATACCCGAGGCAGAAGCTGTGCTGAGCGAGGGCGTATAATGAAGTCGGGGAGTCTGAAGTCCGAAAGCCGAAGGAGCCGCCCGCCGTGCTCCTTCTCTTATGTCTCCGCAGGGACTCTTTGAAAATTTAAGTTAACCCATAAAATCGTCAGAACCCATAAAGCGTTCCCATGGAACGCGCTTTTATATCTTTCTTTTTCTACCCATAAGGTATCCCGAAGGGATACGCATTTACATTCTTCGTCCCTTCGGGACGGCTTATAGGTAGAAACATGTAAACCGTCCATTTTACGTTCCATAGGAACGTTTTATGATATTAAGTATGCAGTAACGATATCGTTTAAACACAGCATTTTGTGGGTTAACTTAAACTTTGAAATGGACCCTGCGGTGGCAGTACATTCGACATAGTATCTTACGGGGCATGTTACTAATAATTCACCCTATACCAATTCGCATCCAATTTTTTAAACCCAGGGCGTTTGCCATCGCTTATCCATTCCTCTATCGATTTCATTTCTCCCGCGTCGTTGGTATAAACAAATGCCGAATAGTGGTCAAGAAACCCCGAATTGATATAAAACGTTACCGATACCGTTTTATCTGTCGGCTTTTCTACAAAAACACCGCCGTCGCTGTTAGATATCGGAGGGAAATCAAATCAAGACGGATGATCGCCCCTAAAATCCCCATTTTTTACACGCTCAACAATAGCATTTCTCGTGCCTCGTCGTAATGCCCAGTCTATATGTTCAACTACATCTTCGCTAAACAATGTTGCTATGCCCAAACTTATACCTACAAAGCAACCAACTCTGATGAATGGCGTATTTGATTCTTTGTGCCGAAGTTTGATGACAAGATAAACGGATAAGGCAAACCCCACTGCCATGTACGGAGGCAGGAATAACATCGCCCGGAAGCCGCTACAATAATAATATATGAGCGGCCCCTGCCACAGGGCCATTAGAAGAATGATACAGGTGATAATGGTTTTGGTTGATTTCATGTCCTAATATACATTTCTGTTCGCTTGAGCGTGCCGTAACTTTTAAAATCTTTGCGCCCTTTGTGCCAATCCACTTGCAAAACCTTTGCGCCCTTTGTGTTTAAAAACCCTTATATTCACCCTTCAAATCCTAATCGCCGCACAATGAAAAAATTACTCATCCTCACCCTTACTATATCTGCCGCTATGGCCGCAAACGCACAGCAAAAATTCGATCCGCCCAAAACAAAAGCCATACCCGTTACCGATACCCTGCACAATGTTATCCTTACCGATAACTACCGTTGGCTGGAAGATAAAAAAGACGCCCAGGTAATCGACTGGACCAAAAAACAGCACGACTACGGCGTAGATTACCTGGCCAAAACGCAAAAAATCCATCCCGACTTAAAGGAGAAGATTGCCGCCTACCTTAATATGGATTACGAAGGCCCGCTAAACAACGTGGGCAAACGCGTTTTCCAGACGGTTAAACTAAAAGGCGATAAGCAGGGCCGCACCTACACCATCCTCAATGGCAAAAAGGTTTTGATATGGGATCCTGTGCTGCTGGATAGCACAGGGAAAACATCAACCAGCGGTATCAATTATACCTATGATGGCGAGCGCGCCGCCATCAGCGCACAAAAAAGTGGTGCCGAGGTAAACACCGTTTACTTTATTGATACCCGCACCGGCAAGCAGATACACCCGCCACTGAACAACGTATTCGGTTTCCAGTGGACCAAAGACCAGCAGCACGCCTACATCACCCTGCGCAGTCAGGAAGACGTGGACAAGCAGGCCCCGCTTAAAACCTACCTGCTAAAAATTGGCGACCCGATAGATAAAGCCGTGTTTATAGGTACCACCAAAGATGCTAAAGACAATTACTTTATTTACGACAACCGCTACAGCGATGTTACTTTCAGCGGTGATGGCGATTTCTACTCCAACAGCTTGAAGATACGCCCAACCGGCAGCCTTAAAGATGGCCGATTGATCTATAGCAGCAAGAAATTCTCTGCCTACCCCGAAGCCATTGGCGATAAACTGTACATGCTCACCAACGATAACGCACCCAATTACCGCCTGATGGTGGCCGATAAAGCCAAACCCGATTACAAATACTGGAAAACGCTTATCCCCGAAGGCAAAACCGTAATAGAGAACTGCGTATTCACCAAAAACAGCATCATCGTACAGGATAAGCACGATTTGGTTAGCCGCCTCACCATTTACGATCTGAATGGCAAAAAGCTGCGCGCCATGCCCCTACCCGAGCAAGGCAGCATTGGCGGCGTAAGTTACGATCGCGACCTGGATTCGGTTTATATATCGCTGGTTACCTTTACCTCCACGCCAAAAACCTACGTGGCATCACCATCTAACTACAAATGGCGCCTGTTTTACCAAAGGCACCTGCCGGTGGATATGAGCAATATAGTTGGCGAAATAAAATTCTTCACCAGTAAAGATGGTAGCCGCGTACCGGCCTTTGTGATACACCGCGAGGATATCAAGATGGATGGTAATAACCCGGTGTTGCTAACCGCCTACGGCGGCTTCCAGGCGGGTATCAAACCTCGGTACTATGGCTTTTACGCGCCATTCGTAAACGCAGGCGGCATTGTGGTAGAGCCTGGCATCCGCGGCGGCGACGAGTTTGGCGAGCAATGGCACCTGGATGGTATGCTGGCCAAAAAGCAAAACAGCTTCGACGATTTTTATGCCTGCGCCGAGTGGCTGGTGCGCGAGAAATACACCAACACCAGCAAAATTGTGGCCCTTGGCGGCAGCAACGGCGGCCTGCTGATGGGCGCCGCCGCCACCCAGCGGCCCGACCTGTTCAAGGCCATCGTATGCGAAGTACCCCTGCTGGATATGCTCCGCTACCACAAATTCCTGATAGCCCGTTACTGGATACCAGAATACGGCGCAGCCGAGAATCCGGAGCAGTTTCAATGGCTGTTGCGCTACTCGCCTTACCACAACATCCGCGAAGGCGTAAACGTGCCGCCCATGCTGGTAACCGCCGGTGCCAACGACACCCGGGTTGACCCCATGAACGCCAAAAAATTCGTAGCCGCCCTACAAAACAACCCCGGCCAGGTAAGCCCCATCATCCTCCACATGGATTTTGACAGCGGCCACGGCAGCGGCCAAAGCACCCAGCAATCCATCGATAACTGGACGTTTATTTTTGAGTATGTGATGAACCAGTTGGGGATGTAGCCCATGCGCCATCTGAGCGATAGCGAAGGATCTATTGACCGCCATGTATAGCCAGGCTGCCTTCCTCTTTGTCATCCTGAGGCACGAAGGATCTAATAGCCACCATACATAGCCGATTTGCTTTGTGTTGATTAGATGCTTCGTGCCTCAGCATGACAAACGGTGTTGTTTTCCTTTCCGAATTTACTTCGGCATCCCATAAGAAGAGTGGCCGGCTTGCAAAGTAATCAAGCGGGCAGAGGGCTCGTCTTATGAGACCTTGAAACACATAATTAAGGCACTTATTCAGATTTATAGTTAAACCCGGCTAAAGTAGCTATGTATATACGATTCACTACGGAATTTGTTAACGAATATGGTGAGAACCATACAGGCTTGTTCAGCGCACTTCGGTTTGTCAGAGAGTCTTCACTTACAAGTGATGAAGATGTAAAAACACTGACCGAATTAAGGGATTGGTTTAATAATAATCTGGATGCTCCCGATAAATTTTCTAATGCCAAAAATAAAAACCCGGAATCTATTTCTTTGTCCTGGTTTAAAGATACGGCCAAAGAACATATCAAAAAAGTGTATGATATCCGTGAAGTATTGTATCACTACGGAATTGTAATAGAGGTTACAACAACAAAAAAAACGGGCTATATAATTTATGATGATGATTATCAGGTTTCTGCCATACCGTTCAAATCGGATAGAAACAAGGTTAAATAGCTACTCTGTTGAGTTATAAATAACAATTGATAAATTAGCCAAACCCACTCTAACGGTGTGGGCGTAAAACGATGAAAAGATTATTTCCGGTTTGTTGTATTTTGTTTGGTTTACTGGCTTGCCGGGACGCAGCCCAAAAGCAAGCTCCTGCAAAAAGGCTTGCTAAAACACAGTTGAGCCATGCTAAGAAAGCCGAAGGCTACGTACCAGACAACCGTGTGCAAATCCCTATCGACACCATTTACCCGGCGTATATTTTAACTACCGGTGCTATTAGCCACCATGATGAAGTTGAGCCCAAGTATGCAAAACGTACATGGATGGGACTTTTTAAATCAGCCAGTGGTTATTATACCAAAGCTACGAATGTGGCCATCACAAAAGCGCACGACGAAATTGTGGATGAAGATGCGTCGGAAAAAACCGGCTGGGAAGTTACCCCTTCTGTTAAAGACAGTGCCATCATCCTCATCTCGGGACCCGACTATATCAAAAGCGGCCCTGTTATCCCGTTTAAACTAAAAAGCCAAATGCTGATGCCCGGTAACTCGGAGCATTTCAGCTATCAAAATATCGATTACACGCTTTATGCCACGGGTAAAAACATGGCCATCAATGATGATTTTTACAATGTAGCAAACTACAAACTTTACCTGAAAGCAACCATTAACGGTGTGGCCTACAACCAGCAATTGGTTTACATATCGGGTTTTGACGATGCTATGGTTACGGTGCGGTTTGTTGGCGATATAGATGGCGACGGCCGTCCTGACATGATTTTTGATACGACCAATCACTACAATGTGGAGCGGCCAACGCTTTACTTGTCTAAACCTGCGACTGGTAAAAACCTGCTTAAGGTTGTTGGGATGCATATCTATGTGGGGTGTTAAGCCCATACAACCACATACCTAATTCCCTTATTTTTGAAGCCCCATCGGGGCTTAATGTCGGTAGCAAATAAATTCATATATCAAATCGTGCCGTTAGGTACGAAACGCGCGATGTTGCGTACCTAACGGCACGCTAGAATATTTGTTATTTGTTTTCTACCGACATTTTGCACCCATGGTGCAACCACTATAAAGATTAACTTAATGACATTGTGGTAGCGCAGGCCCAAAGGGTTTCTTTATTATCAAAATCCCCAAATGAGTTTAATCATCTTAAAAATCTCCTTTTGTCGTATTTCTACCGCTTCTATAGGATAAACCCCTGTTATGGTTGGTTCAATTTTATCGAGTTTTAATTCTCTTGGTAGGTTTCTAAGATCGATACCGTCAATATGCCCGACCAGTAATTCATTCCAAATTAAATTACTTTGGGAATACGTTTGAATTTTCTTCTTATAGGTATCATTCCCACTGCTTATATTTTGGCTATCTTTTAATAACAATAATGATCCATATAAATTTCTTGTGGTATTAAATTTATTTTCGTCAAATACACCACTATCATCTGTAAACAACTTTTTATTCTTTTCGTTATTAGCATAGATATGCTCCAAGTGCATACCGTATCGCTTTCTATTATTTTTATTAAACCTGTCTTCTAGGTCCCTCAAATTTGAATCAGCGTAAGATGGTTTATCCAATTGTATCGATAAATATCTATCTACTCTCATCAGAATATATTTTGTGAAATTTGTCCACCTGTTTCGGATACCTTGAAAGATTTCATACTTATATAACTCATTGATTGATTTGTAAAGCCCCTCGTCAATAAAAGTTTCTCCTTCTAGATATGATATTAACTCTCTATCAAATAAGGAAACCCCTATATTTATATCCTCATTCCTTATGGACGCATTGAGTCTGTAAATAAACAGTTGAAAAGAGCTACTTTCATAAAAATCAAGCAGCCGCAACGTAGTATGAAACTGATCAAATTTTCTGGGGATTTTTGTTAGTTTTTCATCCAAATTAGGGTCGTTATAGATAACGCTGGACATAATAAGCAAGTTTTGCTGATTTTGATCAAGTAACTTATTGAATATCAAGTGCTCATAATCATACGTTGTCCTTATTCTTAAATATAACTCTGCAAAATATTTTATATCTTCCACTACTCGCTGATACAAAATATTTTTGTCTTCAAAGTTTCCGAAATATTTTTGAATAGCTTTATTTCTATATATTTCGTAATGATATTTGTCGGAAAACTTTTCATACTCCGACTCTGAATTTGCGAATTTTGCTCTTAAAAACGTTCTAAAGAATGCATCCAAATCAACTTCGCTTTCGTTACTATTAGTTACTACAGCTTTATAATATTTATCCTGCAAATCAACCCAAACGTTATTTGCATGCTCCTTTTGCTGCCCCTCTAAGTTGCCTATTAGCTTTCCTTTTAAAATTTCGTAAGGCTTAAGTCCCAAGCCACGGTCATTCACAACTTCAAATATCATTGCGACGTTTTTTTGTTTCTCAATCTTAATTTCAACGATTGATAATTTGTCAAGGATATAAGTTGTATAGTACGTCAACTTTACGGGGTCAATCAAATTAGCATCTGACTCTTGCTTCAAAAAAACATCCAAATACTTTGCAATTAGTTGATAGTTTTCGACTATCCTCTGTTGCGTTTCATCGTTGATATCAAATTTCTCATCCTTCAAAATATTATTGAATGCACTTTGTCTATTAGGATTGTATATTTTAAATTTTTCGGCAACGCCAAAATCGTCAGATTCAAAAATTAGATCTTGAAGAATTGTTGGCGAAAATGACTTGTTTGAATATATTGGATTTTCGAATACTTCTTTCGTGAGTTTATAAAGTTTAATTATTACAATCAAAAAGGTAGTAAGTCGCTGCTGACCATCAACTATTGATGTAGCTTCGGTGGTGGTGTGTGTAAGAAAAGTATTTAAAAAGTATGATTCAAATTCCGTTTGTACTTCGGCCTGAATTTCCTTTGCATTTATCTTCGTCCGTTTAGTAAGATTAAATCTTACTTCAACATCGTTTAATAGAGTTTCAATGTTATCCTTTCGCCACTTATATTCCCGTTGGTAAATATCAATATAATAGCTCTTTGGGTTCTTAAATATCGCTCTTAGGGTTTTATCGTTAGGTGTGATTACGCTTTTTATTACGTCTGACATCGTTTAAATGATTTAGGCTTTCGCGGAGCAAGATAACGTAATATTACAACGAAAGAAAATCAAATCCAACCTTTAAAATCCACTTAACATACCTACACTTTCGCCCCCCCCGGCTCCCCTTACTTATACCCCGCCGCCTGCAAATTAAACAGCTCTGCATACCTGCCGCCTTTGGCCAGGAGTTCATCGTGGCTACCAACTTCGGCTATTTCGCCGTTTTGGAGGACGAGGATACGGTCGGCCATGCGAACGGTGGAGAAACGGTGCGATATCAATACGGCCATACGGCCTTTGGTCAGTTCGGCAAATCGCTGGAAAACTTCGTATTCGGCGCGGGCATCCAGTGCAGAGGTTGGCTCGTCCAGTATCAGCAGCTGCGCATCGCGCATATAGGCGCGGGCTATGGCTACCTTTTGCCATTCGCCGCCGGATAGTTCGGCACCATCAAAAAACCGTTTGCCCAGCATTTGTCCGTAGCCGCCGGGCAGTCGTTGCGCCAGTTCATCGGCGAGGCTTTGCCTTGCCGCGGCCTGTATCAGCTTGGTATTATCTTTTTCGGCAATGTTGCCTGCGGCGATGTTTTGCGAAAACGTCATCTGGTAACGCAGGTAATCCTGGAAGATGATACCTGTGTTAAGCCGCAACTCGGTCAGGTCGTATTCCTTCAGATCGTGCCCATCCAGTAGTATGCGGCCTTCGGTTGGGTCGTACAATCGCGAGAGCAGTTTCACCAGCGTGGTTTTGCCTGCACCGTTTTCGCCCACTAAAGCCAGCTTTTCGCCGGGGTATAGCGTAAAGTTTAAATGGCGGTTGGCCCAGCGGTCGGAGTGGATATACCGGAAGCCCACATCCTCAAAAACAAAGCCCTGCATTACCGGGTTGGGGAAGGGCAAAGGCTTGGCGGGCGGATGGATGCGTGGTTTGATCTCGAAGAATTCAAAAAAATCGCGCAGGTAAACAGCGCCTTGCGATACCGCCGTAAACCGCGTGAGGATAGCCTCCAGCAAAGTACGCAGCTGGCGGAACGAGCCCGCAAGGAACGTCAGTTCGCCAATGGTGATGTTGCCGGAAATCGTGCGGGCGATGATAAAAACGTAAGCGCCGTAATACCCCGCGCTGCCCAGCAGGGCAAAAAAAGTGCCCCAGCCGGCGCGCTTGATCACGATGCGGCGGTTATCCCGATAAAACATATCCGACAGCGTTTTGAACCGGCCGATGATGAAAGCCGATAAATCGAACATCTTGATCTCCTTGGCGGTTTCGTCGCTTGCGCCGAGGTAACGCAGGTAATCCAGCTCGCGCCGCTCGGGTGTCTGGCTGCGGCTGAGCGCGTAGGTTTGGTCGTTAAAGTACGATTCGCCCAAAAAGGCGGGCAGGATAGTTACCAGCAGCAACAGGATGAGCCAGGGGTTGAAGGCCATTAAACCTGCGGCTAAAAAGCCCATGGTAATCAGGTCCTGCAGTTGGCTCAGTACCTGCGAGAGCAGTACCGTGCGGCCCACGGTTTGCTGCCGGGCGCGTTCGAGTTTATCGTAAAAAACGGCATCTTCAAATTGGTCGAGGTCCAGCGTTGCTGCATGCTTCATGATTTTTACAGAGGTGTGGTTAGCAAACAGGTCGCCCAGCAAACTATCCATCAACGTAATGCCCCGGCTCAGCATATCAGACAATATCACCAGCCCAAACTCAAGCCCCAGCAGTTCCCATACGCGGGTATGCGGCAGGGTGTTGTGGGCATTGTTCAGCAGAACAACCTGGTCGATGATCAGCTTGCCCACATATAAAATCAACAGCGGCAATGCCGATTTAATGAAACGCAGCAGGATGTTTGCCAGCATCATGCCCGGGCCGGTTTCATAAACCAGCTTAAAAAAAGCCGGCAGATTGTTTAAGGCGGCTAATCGTTCCTTAAGGGTTAATGTGGGTATTTTCTTTATGGGTGGGCGCGGTTTCAAATATCGATGGATTTACTTTCTTAAATTGACGATTATAATGTCATGAATTTAGTGCTCCGCGTATTTTAACATTCCGAAGACAAACCCCTTCCAACACACCTGGAATTTCCTGGAAATCCACAGCTAAAATCAGCGCAAAAGTTGGAAAAAGCTGGACAAGATTTCGTGGCCTGCAAGCATGGTATTTACCTAAAACGGCCAATCCGCGTGAATTTCGCAATTTGACTGCCTGCCGGAAAAAACCATAAAAAACTCCGAAAAACTCGGAAAAACACAGATTTTTTATGGTATTTTGGAGGATTTGGACCCATTCGCAGGTGCAATAAAGCAGGGAGGGTGGCTCTCCCGGTACGGCAAAATTTTCAGGATTTTTTCCGAATTTTTATAAAATAAAAACTGGACAAACACAACCACTCACTACTCTCCACTCACCATTCCCTACCTGGCTATCATCGCCCTTACCTCATCCTCCGTCCCGGTAAAAGGCCCGGCGTTCTCAATCTTCAACCCCGCCATCGCCGATGCGAATTTGCCCGCATCTTCTACGCTGTCGCCTTTTACGCGGCGGTACAGGTAGCCTGCCATATAGGTGTCGCCGCAGCCGGTAGCGTCTACTACTTCGGTGGGTTTGTAGGCGGGTATCTCATAAAACTCCTTATCGTATAAAATTACGGAGCCCTTGCTGCCCAGGGTTACCACTACTTCCTTTACGCCCCACTCGGCTAGTACTTTAGCTCCTTCGCGTATGTCGGCTATGCCGGTGAGCACTTCCAGTTCGTGCTCGTTCACTTTCAAAACGTCGATGTATTGCAGGGCTTCTTTTTTGTCGGCCCAATCGATGGCGTGCACACCTTTGTCGATCACTTCGCGCAGGTAGCCTTGTGCATCGCAGGAAACATTGCCGCGGCTAAACAGGTTTTTGATGAGGTCGGTAGGGATATCATCGGCCAGCAGCGGGCCAAGGTGGAAGATGATGGCTTCGGTATCAGCCAGGTCGGCAACGGTAAAGGCATCGGCTTTTTGCAGTACGCGCTGAGTACGGTTGTCCTGGTTCTTGCCGTAGATGTTCTCAAAATATACGGTATGCTTGCTGGGCAGGGCTTTCACTTCTATGCCTAAATCACGCAGAGCGGTAACGCTTTTCATTTCTGTTTGGGCAAGGGCGGTAACCAGGCTGTACTTCACATCCATGTTGCGCATAGCGTGCGAAAAATAAAAGGCCGTACCGCCGGCCATGTGCATTACGGCGCGTGGGGTTACAACTTTATCGAGGGTGATGTGGCCGATGCAGCAAATATCAAGCATATGGTTTTTTTTATTGAGGGTGTAAAGATAAGCTTGTCAACTATTTGTTACCATACCTTAAAGTAAATGATAAGCCATAATTGCTAAATTGCCGGCATATCTCACAGCTGCCTTATAATGAATTCCATCGCATCCCCAAAAACCAGCGTGCTTTTTGCCTTAATTGCTCTGTTGGCATCAGCGCAAATAAACGTAGTCAAGGCCCAAACAGCCCCTGCGGACGACCCAAACCTGGGCATTATCCCGGCACCGGCATCGTTGAAGAAGACTGCAGGAATTTTCCCGTTTAATGAGTCTACTCAGGTAAAAGTCGATAACCCAAAGGATAAAGCAGTTTTGTTCCTGGATGAATTCTTAAGATATAACCGACGCTATTACAACAAGATATCCAAATACAATCCAAAATCGAAGTCTAAAAGCGGAACAAGGCTGATACTGACCTCTATCGGTGCCAACAAATTACCTGCCGAAGGTTACAAACTTACCATCACCCCAAAAAAGATAACCATCATTGGCAAGGGTGCGGGACTGTTTTATGGCGTGCAAACGCTGCTGCAGTTGTTTGCTACGGAGGTTTCGCCTACGGAAAGATTGCCTTGCGTTGCTATTGAAGACGCACCAAGATTTGGGTATAGGGGCATGATGCTGGATGTATCGCGGCATTTCTTCACCGTATCGCAGGTTAAAGAAGTGATAGAAGTGCTGGCTGCCTATAAACTTAACACCTTCCATTGGCATTTGGTTGATGGGCAGGGCTGGCGCATACAAATCAAGAAATACCCCAAGCTTACCGAGGTTGGCGCTTACCGCCAGCAAACCATGTATGGCAATAACCGCGACTGGCCCGACAGCCTCAGCTATGGCGGTTTCTACACACAGGACGACATCCGCGACGTGGTGAAATTCGCTGCCGATAGATACATCAACGTTATCCCCGAGATTGAGATGCCCGCCCACTCGGATGCCGCCCTGCACGCTTATCCCGAACTGCGCTGCGAACCTGTCGACCCGAAAAACCCTGCCCGCAGCATCAACGGGATCTACTGCCCTACCGAAGCAACTTTTACCTTTTTGCAGGATGTACTTACCGAAGTGATGGCTCTCTTCCCCTCTAAATACATCCATGTGGGTGGCGATGAAGCCAACAAGCAACCATGGAAGGAGTCGGCTTTTGTGCAGGCTTTGATGCAGGAAAAAGGACTGAAGGACGAGAAGGAGGTGCAAAGCTACTTCATCCAGCGGATGGAGAAATTCATCAACAGCAAGGGCCGCATCATGATAGGCTGGGACGAGATACTGGAGGGCGGCCTGGCACCCAATGCCGTGGTAATGAGCTGGCAGGGCGAAGAAGGCGGCATCGCAGCCGCGCGGCAACATCATAACGTAATTATGACGCCGCAAACCACCGGCAACTACTTCGACCATTACCAGAGCGGCTCGCCACAGGAGCCGGTATCCTTCGGCAGGTACGCGGTATTGAAAGAAACTTACGATTACGACCCCGTATCCAAACAACTTACGCCCGATGAGCAGCAATACGTAATGGGTACCCAGGGCAACCTGTGGACAGAGTACGTACCCACTATGGCTAAACTGCAATACCAGATATTCCCGAGGCTATTCGCACTGGCAGAAGTAGCCTGGACCAAACCCGAAAACAAAAACTACGACAACTTTGCCGATGTGCGCCTGGCCAAACATTTCTTCAAGTTGGAGACGATGGGCTATAACTACCGCGTGCCAACGCCATTCGCGGTTATAGATACCATATTATTCGGCAATAAATTTACCTACGAACCCAAATCGGTAGTACCGGGCGCACGCATCTACTACACCCTCAACGGCCGCGACCCGCTGGATACTGATTGGGAATACACCACGCCGGTTACCATCACCATCCCCGCAGGCGAAAAACGAGAGTTTAAGGCCAGGGTAATCACCCCCATCGGCAGGCGCAGCATTGCCACCCGCGTGCTGATGTATAACCGCCCCCTTATACCGGCTACCGTTTACACCAACGGCAAGCCCGGCTTAAAATACAAAATGGTGAGAGGCCGCTTCACCTCGCCCGACCAGCTGGATTACGTGACCTTAACAGATTCTGCAACCACAGATAAACTAAATGCCGAGGCATTGAAGAAAGATAACCCTTACTTCGGTATTGTTTATGATGGCTATGTAGATATCGCCGAAGATGGCGCCTACAACTTCTCGCAGGCATCCTATACCGATACGGAGCTTTTTATCGACGGCGAGAAAATTACCGAAACCGAATACATGCTGCCCTTAGCCAAAGGCCTGCACAAAATTCAAGTAAAATACATCTATCAGGCACCCGTACAAACACCCGGCAGCCGCGCAAGGCAAACGCCGCTGCACATTTACATAATCGAACCGGGCGATGGGAAGAAAGGGGAATTTGAAGCAACGAGTTTGTTTTATTGATATTTAACATCTTGAGGCTGTATAACAAGTCCAAAAAAAGCATTCAAAATAATTTTTGGCTTTTTTGTATCATAGGCTAGGGTGGCGATTTAAACACGGAGGTCACAAAGATAAAAACGCAGAGATTACGGAGGTTTTATTGGGTTTAACCGAACAAAAAGACTCCGTGACCTCTGTGCTAACCTCTGCGGACTCTGTGTTTAAATAGCCGCCAAATTTTTTTGTTGCCTGGATCTGATTTTCACTTATGTTACAGCCTCATCTCACAGGATAGGTTTTCCGGGTGCAAATCGGCCAATAGCGTGGTCACTTTTATGATGGGGTGCTGAAAAAATCAGCATGACGATGATATTTTAAAGTTGAGCGGACTATGCCAATCAACTCAACACCACGCCATTTTTTAAAGCCTCATCGTAGCGCTCCTTATCGAACTTGTACAAATGCGGCGAGCGGTGCGGGCCGATGCTGCGTTTCTCGTCAAGCTTTGTCAGCAGGCCTAAGGCTATCAGTTTTTTGGGGAAATTGCTGATGTCGAGTTTCTTGCCCAGTAGCGTTTCGTATAGGGCGTGTATCTCCGTAAGGGTAAATTTCTCGGGCAGCATATTAAAGCCAATGGGGTAATGGTACAGGTGTATGCGCATGGTATGTAGCGCCTCGCGTACCATCTCGTCGTGGTCAAACTCCAACGGCGGCAGGCTGTCAATATCAAACCACTCGCATTCTATGCTCATCATATCGGGCTGTAAAACGGTGCGCGAAAAATCGGTTATCGAGTAAAAACCTACGGATATGGTTTGGTCTATAAGCCAATTGCTACGATCAACCTTTACGCCTAATATTTCACCCCATTTTTCTTCGTCAAACTCGTCAAATTTAGCCCGGTTGGGGTCGCCAAAGGTTTTAAACTGCTGCAGAAACAGATTATCCACCCCGGTACGCTCCTTTACGTTGCGGGCGGCGGCTTCTACAAGCTTCTCGCTCCGTTTAATGTATCCGCCAGGCAGGCACCAGCCATCCACCGCCTTATGCCGTATCAGCAGCAACTTCAATTGCTGCTCATGATAGCCGAAAATGGCGCAATCCAGCGATACATGCGGTATGTATTCCTTATGTCCGTTCAGTATAAAATCTTCTACCTGCGCTTGTGTTACCATCCGCTAAAATTAACATTCCCTTGATGAAATCGCGCCTAAAAAATTTATTTAGTAAATTTTACTAAATAACAAAATAATGTGCCTACCTTCCACTTGTAAACCAATTACCGTTAAGCCAATCATCATGAAAACTAACCGCAGAGATTTTATCAGGCAAACCGCTATGGGCGCTGCCGGCCTTGGCCTGGCCGCCGCCTTGCCCGAATATTTATACGCCGACACCAGCAAAGACTTGTTTTTCAAGATAGCCGTATCGCAATTCTCTTTTGCCAGCCAGTTTTGGACGGGTAAGCTAAAAGTGCTCGATTTCCCCGCTAAGGCAAAAGAACTGGGCATCACCGGGCTTGATTACTGCTCTATGTTCTTCGCCAATAAGGCAAAGGACGCTACGTTTTTGGCCGATCTAAAACAGCGCGCCGCGGACAACGGCAGCTACAACCTCCGTATCATGATAGATGGCGAGGGCGTACTGGGCGACCTCACTGAAACCGTTCGCCTGAAAGCTGTAGAGAACCACTATAAGTGGATAGATGCCGCAGCAACCCTTGGTTGCCCCATGATACGCGTCAACGTAGAAGGCGATGGTGACCATAAAGATGTAGCCAAAGCAGCCGTAGATAGCCTCGGCCGACTGATTGAGTACGGCAAAAAAAGCAGGATAGACGTTATAGTAGAGAACCACGTGGGTATCTCCTGCAACGGCGCATGGCTGGCTGATGTGATGAAACAGGTTGACAACAAACATTGCGGCGTGCTGGCAGATTTTGGCAACTTCTGCATCAACCGCACCAAACCGGCGACAAACGATATTGCCGGCTACATGGGCACCAAGTGCCTGGAGGAATATGATAAATATAAAGGCATTACCGAGCTAATGCCTTTTGCCAAGGGCGTGCATGCCAAATCGCATTACTTCACCGAAGACGGTAACGACCCCGAAACAGATTTTTACCAGATGTTCAAAATCATCAAAAAATCAGGCTTCAAAGGCTGGGTAAGCATCGAATACGAGGGTGGCTTATTCAAAATGTACACCAAAGATGCCAAATACCCCGACGATTACGCCGGCACAACCGCTACCAAAAACCTGGTAGAAAAAGCGGGCCGGATGGCATAGAAAAAGCGACGACTCCTAATAAATAACGATTTCTACTTCTGCGTAAGCTTCAGCATAATCACATCGTGTGCTGCTATATCCTGTTTAAGGTTGCTCTTTGTGGTGCCTGTGGCTTTCTTTAGCCATAAATCGCGCAGGGCATAAACGCCATCGCCTAAATGAAGGTTTAGGCCGGTGGTTTTATCTTCCACGTTTAAATCGGCCCATTTGATGTTTAGCTTTTGCGGATGATTAGCGCGGTTGAGGAAACAAACTGCCACCTCTTTGCCTTTCAAAGGCTTCACCCAAACCTCGAGGCTATCCGCCATCTGTATTTTGTATGCGGCTATGCCCAGTTCGTCCTGGTCTATGGCTATCGCTTCCTTATTGGTAAGTATGGATTCGGTTTGTGCCGACATGCTGCGCAAATCGTTTCCGGCGGCCAGGGGGGCAGCCAGCATGCACCACATCGAAAAATGGGCTTTGTCTTCGGCGTAGCTCATGCCGTTGCCTACTTCCAGCATATCGGCATCGTTCCAATGGTTGGGGCCGTTGTACTGGCGGATGGCGGGCTGCTTATCCAATATCGTCATCACGCTGCTGGCGGTCCAGGTACCCATATGTTTATCCTGGTCGAAGTTGGCGGTAATATCGCCGGTGGTGCGGTACAGCTCCCCCACACCTTTGGCCCAAAGCCAGGGTTTGTGGTTGCCCCACTCGCACAGGCTGAAAACGATGGGCCTGCCGGTTTCCTTTAATGCCGAGCTCATGGTAATGTATGCTTCCCTCGCGTTCAGGCTATCGGTATTGCACCAGTCGTACTTTAAAAAATCAACACCCCATGATGCATACAGCCGCGCGTCCTGGTATTCGTGCCCGCGGCTGCCGGGGTAGCCCGCACAGGTTTTGTTGCCTGCGCAATTATATATGCCGAATTTGAGGCCCTGTGCATGCACGTAATCTGCAAATGCTTTCATCCCGTTCGGGAATTTCTTTGGGTCGGCAACCAAATTGCCGTTCGCGTCGCGCTCCATGGTCATCCAGCCATCATCCAGCACGAAGTACCGGTACCCGGCATCCTTCATGCCCGATGATACATAGGCATCAACCATGCCTTTCAGCAGGGGCTCGTCTATCTTGGTTTGGAAAGTGTTCCAGGTGTTCCATCCCATGGGTGGGGTTGGTGCCAGATTGCTTGTACCTGCTGCCGCTTTGGTTTGCGCAACCGGCGCAGCGCCATCAACCTGTGCCGATGCTTTGAAGCCTAATGTTAAGATGCCTGCCATAGCCAGGCTACATGCTGCAATTCGTTTTATCCTCATTGTTTTATTTGCTCTCGATAACCATGAATACAGCGCCACGGGCGGGTACGCTTACCGTTATCCCTCCTGCAATATCAGCAGTATTTGCAGCGATTGAATTATAATTTGAAGGGCCGCCCGATGAGCCCGCAGGGCCGCTGCTGTTCACATAAACCTTTTGCGAAAACGAGCCATTATCTGTACCTCCGTTGAGGGTGTAATAGTAATATTTACTGCCTTTGGCAAAGTTCTTCAGGTTTACAGCCACCACTTTGTCGGTACTGCCTTTGTTTACCAGTATGGTGCCCGCCTGCCCCGATGTGAACGACGAGGCATAGCTCAGGATATCGCTGCTGCCGGTAACCGTAGAGCTTACCATGCGGTCGCCAAAGTATTTTTGGAAGAAGTACATGTAGTAAAAGGCCGGCCTTGGGTTCCATTTAGCAACGCCCGGCTCGTCGCCTATGTTGAAAAGGCCGTGGTCGTTACCACTATCCCAACCGTTGGCCAAATCCCAGCGACAAGCCATGCCGAACTGGTTTTTGATGGTTTCGGCCAGTACCATTACGGCGTGCACGCCTGCTACATTTGATACCATTTGCTTAGAACCGACCGAGAAGATGTTCCACTCATCAAGCGCGATGGGCTTTTGCGTAACGCCCGCATTTGTGGCTGATGTTTTTATCCAGTTGGCCATGGCGGGGGTAACCACGTAGGGGGTAGCCAAAATAACCTCGGGACTGGCGTTAGTATTATAATCGGTATAATAGTTATGCACTACGTAAAAATCGGGCGAGTTGCCTACCTGCGAAAGCGCATCGGCATTCCATTTTTGGATGATGGCGGATGTGTTATTCTTCTCGTCGGCATCGGTCAGCACGATGCCTATCTTGATATCGGTGTTACCTACTTCGGCAGCAGCCTTACGCATCGAATCGGCATAAATCTTAAAATGATTGCCGTACAATACACCGTTCAGCATTTGCGGCTGCCCGTCTTTATTATTAGCAGTATTGATGCGGTTGCCCGCTTCCCAGGTGCCGAAATTCTCGTTGCCTATCTCCCAGTATTTGGTGCGGCCTTTATCGTAGCGGACCCACTGCGCAGCCACATGTGCTGCGGCTTCGACGGGTTTGGAACCTGTGCCGTAACGGGCGTAGCCATAGTTTACGGTGATGATGCCGGTACTATTGGTTTGCTGAAGCACCTTGTAGTAGTTATCCAGCGAAAAAGTCCAGCTATCGGTTTTGTTGCCGTACCAGTACCCGGCAGCTGAGGCCGTGCCGGCATTATCTACCAATTGCGCCGGGGCATCGGCAGGGGTTACGCCATCCCAGAAGTAAACATCAGATATGCTGCCGCCCGGGAAACGCAGGATATTGGGCGATAAAGCCGTAAGGTTGCCCATCAGCACCGGCTCGGTAACAAACTGGCCCATATAAGGGTTCGTATTATTGCCGAACAGGTATTTTGATACCTTGCTCACCACCGTGCTATAATCTATGGTTGCGGTTATGCTGCCGGCAGCGGGTTGGGTTACGGCTTTGGTAAGGGTTGGCGCGGCGATGGTTTTGGGTTGCCAGCCGTCCAAAAAGAAGCCTTGGGTAGCGGCCAGTGCCGGATCGGTTTGGGGGAGGATAACACCCGTGTTGCCGCCGGTATCAACCGGGGTAACGGGCTTGTTATCTTTTTTGCAGGCTTGCAAAGTGCCCAGCGCTATCATCGTTACCGCACTATATCTGGTAAATTTTTTCATCAATCTTTTATATTGTTATTTGTGGTAGAGGTTCTTCTGCTTAGTGGCCTCACCCCAACCCCTCTCCTTTGGAGAGGACTTAGGTGAGGCTGCACATTTGAAATCTGAAATCTGCACATCCTTCCTTTCATCTGCACATCTGGAATTTGAAATCTGCACATCTAAATAAATATCCTGTTCCCTGTATAGGTTTCCCTAAATTCTTTGGGGATGCAAAGTTTCTTCCGTTTAAATATGCGGTTAAAGTTGGAGATATTATTGAACCCACATTTGTAGGCTATCTCGGCCACCGTGGTGGTACTATCTATCAACATCCGCGAGGCGTGGCCAAGGCGTATCTCGTTCAGACTATCGATAAACGTTTTGCCGGTGCGCTTTTTAATAAAGCGGCTGAAGGAGGCCTCGGGCATGTTGGCTATTTTGGCTACCTCGGCCAACGTTACCGATTTGGTGTAATTGGTATTGAGGTATTCGTACACCTTCTCTATGCGGCGGCTGTTGTAGTTAAATTTTTCGTTGTTGAAGGCAATATCCGACAAGGTGCGCATATTGCGCGATATGGATAAGCCGTGCATAATAGATAATAGCTCCAGCACCGAGTCGAAGCCGCTTTTTTTATCCAGGGAGAGTATCCTGTCTTTAATGGCCAAAATTGTTTCCGGCGAAAAGGATATGCCCCGCTGCGATCGCTCCAGCATGGCCTTTATAAAGCTCATCTGGTTGCGCCGCAAAAATTTATCGTCGAACAAATCCTTATGGAACTGTATGGTTACTTCGATAATGTTTTCGCTTGTGCTTTGATGCGTAAACCAGGCGTGGTAAAGGTTGGGGCCTACCAGCACCAGTTCTACCTCATCAATCACCTCAATATTGCCGCCTAAAACCCGCTTCGCGCCTTTGGCATTTATAATCAGATTTAGTTCGTATTCATCGTGGTAATGCAGCGGGAAATCGAACTTGCTTTTCACCCTGTGCGCTATCGTAAAACAATCGCCCGGGGTAAGCGGCGTTATTTCGTGCATTACGTTATTGCCTGTCATCATATTTGTTTCGCTCTCACGCTGCGCATTTACAGCTTTGCCACCGCCTCTGCATTCAACACTTTTACCGTAACATCATCTACCAGCATGGTGCCCGATGCATAACTCATAGCCACCATCACCCTAAAGCTTACTGCCCCTGCGGGCACTTTTACCTGTTTTGTGGCCAGTTGCCAGTCGTTATCACCGGTAAGGTGCGCAACGTTTACACCTTCGCCCACCTTTTTATCGGCGCGGTCTAAAAACTCCAGGTTGTAAATTGCGCCCATCCATGCATCCTTGCCCGGTACCACGTTGTTAGTTTTTACCCAGGCAGCTATTTCCACGCCCAGGGTATTCTTGGGCAGGCGTATGGTTTGGTCTATCCCCACCCAGCCGGTGGCATTGGTTACGATGATGGCACAGCTATTTTTGCCGCCCTTGTAATCCCATGGGGTAACCTTGGCCGCATTACCGTTGTTCCAGTCGTTCAGTTCATCTTCAAAACCGGGGTTGGCAACCAGGTTTTTTTGTGCCGATGCTTTACCGGCAAGCAGCAGCAACAATGCAGCGCATAACAGGGTGTTGATCTTCATGCCTTAAGGGGTTTTGGGTCAAAAAAATACATCCCCGGCCAGCCAGAGCCGGCCGGGTGCTGTATTGCTTAAATAAAAATATATTACCTTATTATACCCACATCATCTATATACCAAAGGGTGGCCACACCGCTAAACTCCTGGAAAACGATGGAGTTTATGGTTTTTGGAGCCGTGCCGCCTTTAGGCACAAAGGCCGTCATCGGGATGTTGTAGTTGGTCCAAACGCCTTCTTTCAATACGATAGCTACCGGGTTGCCGAAGTTGTAATCGAGCGCGATGTGTATTACCTTGTTATCGCTGCCTTTGCCGCCGTAGATAGACATCTTGAAGCTTTTAGCTTCGATATTGCCCGATGCGCCGATTACATAGCCATCGTAACCGCCTGCATATTGCACTTTAATTGCTTTAGTGCCGCGTAGAACATGGTCGGTACTGTTATCACTTGGTGAGTTGCTCCAGCCGTATTGGAACCAGCCGTTCTCGAAGCTGTCTTCATACACCGCCTCGGTAAAACCGAACGGATATACACCGAATGCCTCGCTGTTATTGCCGGGGATGCTAAGATTAATACCGTTGGAAGATTGCGGGCCAGATGTAGTACCGCCACCCAAAGTAGCCGATGTGGTAATAGATAATATACTGCCGCCCACTACGCCTGCCGGTACTTTTACTACCGCCTGGGTAGACGTGCTGGAAACGATGGTACCCGGTATGGTACCGAATTTAACCGCCGATAAGCCATCGAACGTGGTACCTTTTATGGTAATCAGGTCATCAGTATTGCCCGCCATTTTATCAACCGAAGTGATGGACGGGAACGGCTGCTCGATCACGAAATCATACTCTATCTGCCCGAAACTGGTAACCAATTTCAGTTTATTAGTGGTACTTGCATTACTAAACGGTACCGTTGTAGGTATGCTGAAGATGATAGACTGATCAGTAGCCAGCGCAATGTTAAAGTACACCTCCGCATCGTTAATGTAGATATGCTTGGTGGTTGCCAGGTTTTTGCCGATGATGGCGTAAAGCGTGTACACCTTGCCCGAGTTGGTGGTAGAATCGAACGGGAGCGGTCTTACCTCGGGGTAGGTTAGCGTGGTGTTCAAATCTATCTGGTGATCAATAATCACACTGTCGTTCTTGGTGAGGGTGCGCACCTTGGTAATCTCGGGGCTGCCCTTGCCGTAATTGTTGTTGTCCTTTTTACAGGCGTTTATACCCAACATTAGCACTACTGCCAGCGCCAGGTACAAGCTTTTGGGTTGTTTGAATATCTTTTTCATGATGTTGTAATAATTCTTTGATTATTTAAATACATAAGGTACAGGTGGCTCCAGCAATTTGGGGTCGGTAGCGGTTTCTATCTGCGGTATCGGGAAGTTGAAGAACTCGTCCTTAGCCGTTTTTTTGTCGCTGTACACCACAGGTGGCGTATCGTTACTGTACGTACCGCGTTCCTGGTTGGCAATTACCGCTAAAGCCTTAGGGTGCTTTACGGTAAGTATGCCCTGCCATCCGTCCATACGGCCCAGGTCGAACCAGTAGTCGTTCTCAATGGCGAACTCTATACGGCGCTCGTGCAGGATATCGGTCTTGCTGAACGATGTAACCGCTGTGAGGCCTGCCCTGTTGCGTATCATGTTGTAATATTTCAATGCGGCCGGGTCGCTGGTGGTGGTCGAGGCACCCAGGATAGATTCGGCGGCTATCAGCAGCACTTCAGAATAGCGCATAAGGTAAGTACAGTTGGCTGCAGATTGCGCCGCGCCAATACCGCCGTTATCGGCAGGGGTACCTACTACGTACTTTTTAATGGCTGCGCGCGTGCCCTGCGAGTTTACGTTATCCGGCACTACGAAACCGCCGGCGGCCTGGTTTATCTCGGGGTATTTATCGCCCGCTTTCATAATGGTGGCGTGGAAGCGAACGTCGCCGGGTTCGTAGGCTCTCTGCAGATCGATGGTGGGGCCTAATACCGAGTAACCGTCGCCGGTACCGGTTACGCCTGCCATAGCCAATGATGCCTGCTGCGGGTTACCATGGCCGTATGATGCGCCACCTGCCCATTGCAGTGCAATTACCGATTCCTCGTTGTTATTGTTCTCTGTTTTGAACAAATCGTTATAGCCTTTGCCATCAACCATGTTGGTGTAGCCGTAAAGCGCAATCTGGTCATTGGTGATGTTGCCGCGGTATAATTTAAACTCGCCGCTGTTGATAACCTTTTCGGCTTCGAGGCGTGCGTTGGCGTAATCTTCCATGTACAGGTACACCTTCGCCAGCAGTGCCGATGCCGAACCACTTGATACGTGGCCCTGGGCAATGGTAGCGCCTGCCCTTACCTTAACCGTAAGGTTAGCTTCAGCAAACTTCAAATCGTTGATGATGAATTTGTACACATCCGCTACCGGGTTGGTATTCACCTGGAAGTTCTCGATGAAATCCTCGCTGTTTTCGACGATAGGCACATTACCCCATATCCTTACAATGTGGAAGTAAGCCAGCGCGCGCATCAGGTGCGCCTCGCCAAGGGCGTTGTTCACTATGGCCTTATCTACCGATGGTGACACCTTTTTGGGTAGGTTGTTGATCAACGCGTTCGACTGTGCAACTACCGTAAACAAGGAGTTCCAGGCATCGGCAATACGCGGGTTGATATTGGTTAACGAGAACGTGAACAAACTGATAACGTCATCAGAATAGGTACGGCCGTTACCCGAGGTAAGCTCGGTTATAGCCCAGCCCGATTTGGCCACCCAGTTGAACCATGGCGAGTTGTACAGCGCGTTGGTACTGGCAACAACCTGATCATTGGTTTGGTAAAAGTTATCTATGGTGATGGCATCCTCGGGAGGCCTGTTAAAAAATTCTTTCTTACAGCTGGTCGTGGTAACGATGCTCATTACGAACGCGCCGATTATATATTTACTATATTTTTTCATGATTTTCATATTGATTAAAATTCAGCGTTTACACCAAATGTTACGGTACGTGCAGATGGGTAGCGGCCAAAATCGATGTTCGTTAAGAACACGTTCTGGTTCATCGAGCCAATTTCAGGGTCGAGGCCTTTGTACTTGGTAAAGGTGTACAGGTTTTGACCGCTGGCATATACCCTTAGCCTGGTGAACTTAGCCTTACGTATCCACTTCGAAGGAACGTTCCAACCCAGGATAACATTCTGGATGCGCAGGAACGAACCACTTTCGATAAACCTGTCTGATGTGAACAGGTTAGGGTTATCTAAACCGCCGCGTGGCGCCGGGATAGTAGAGGTGTAGTTGGTAGGCGTCCAGTAATTAGCTGCCGAAGCCAATTGGTTGGTGTACAAGCCAGATAAGCCCGAGATGGTGTAGTTAAGCGCATTCAGGATTTTTGCACCATATGAGCCATTAAGGAAGATAGACAGGTCTACCGATTTGTACGATAAGTTGTTGGTGATACCGTATGTAAAGGTAGGGTTAGGGTTGCCAATGTAGGTTTGGTCCTTATTGTCTATCACGCCATCGTTGTTCAGATCTTTGTAGCGGATATCGCCAAACCAGGTGCCTGCTTTTGAGATAGGGTTGCCGAATTGCGGCTTGGCGTTAAGCAACTGATCTTCTTTAGTAAACAGGCCATCGGTTACGTAGCCATAAAACTCGCCGATAGAGTGGCCAACCTCGGTGCGGGTAACGCCGCGGGTAAGGAAACCGTTGGTAATGTTACCCGAGATGAACGGCGTGCCGTTTGCCAGCGATAACACTTTGTTTTTGTAGTGCGAGAATATCAGGGTGGTGCTCCATTTGAAATCTTTGCCGGTAATGTTGCGGCTGTTGATACTGAACTCGAAACCTTTATTACTCAGCTTACCGCCGTTAAGGTATGGCGGGTTAACACCGCCCAGGTATGAACCCGAAGCGCCCTCGCCCACCAGGAACGCAGGCAAGGCTGCCTGGAACAGGAATTTCTCTGAGGTGCGGTTGAAGAAATCGAATGTAGCATCTATACGGTTGCCGAACAGGCTGAAATCTGCACCAAAATCTGTTTGGATAGCGGTTTCCCAGGTAAGGTTAGGGCTGGAGTTCTTGTCCAAAAGAAAGCCTGTACCAAAGCCGGTAACGGTTGGCTTAAGCGCCGAGCCATACAGGTAATTGGGTACGTTTTGGTTACCCACCTGGCCGTAGCCTACGCGTAGCTTAATGTTATCAGCATACTTTTTGATGCCCGCCATGAACGACTCTTCCGACAAGCGCCAAGATGCTGCCGCCGATGGGAAGTAGCCGGTTTGTTTGCCCGGCGCAAATTTTGAAGACCTATCTGAACGGAAAGTAGCGGTTAAGCTGTACTTGTTGTTGTACGTATAGTTGATACGTGATATAACCGACTGCAAAGCCTGGCTGCCCTTGTACTCATCTACGCGGGCCGATTTTGCATCGCCCAGGTTTAGGGTTTTCAAATCGTTGCTGAAGAAGTTTTGGGCGTAGCCGGTGATGCCGTTCCATTGCGAGTAGTTAAGCTCATAACCCAAGGTGGCATACAAAGCATGCTTGGTGCCGAAAGTGTGGTTGTACGATGCCACCTCGTTCCAGGTCCAGTAGTGCGAGTTGCTCCAATACTCGGTAAGGTTGGCGGTTTTGTTTTCGTAATCGCCATACTTAAAGGTTGGGTTAAACTGCAAAGCCTTTGCCCAATCGAAGCCGCCGTTTACCTCAGAGCGTACTTTAAGCCCGGGGATAAGCAATAGCTCTGCATACACCGCGCCGTTTACGTTGCTGCGTACCAGGTTGTTGGTTAGTAACGATGCCTGCGCCACAGCGTTAGGCGTGCCGCCGTAGCCGTTGGCCTGGGGGCCGGTGCTTATGGCGCCTGCGAAAGTGCCGTCGGGGTTGCGCACGGCAATATCAGGCGCGCTAAGCAATGCGGTGTAAATGATACCGCCGTTATCGCTAAGCCCGCGGTTTTCCTCGTTGCGGGTGCCGCCCAATACTGCGCCGAATTTCAACCACTCTTTTACCTGTGTATTTACGTTTGAGCGCAGCGAGTAGCGTTTGAATTTGCTGTTGATGATAGTACCCTGCTGATCGTAAAGGCCGCTGGATATATAATAATCGGTGCCGTCTTTACCGCCCGATACCGAAAGCTGGTGGCTCTGCATGGGCGCGGTGCGGAACACCTCGTCCTGCCAGTTGGTGCCTGGGCCAAGCAATTCGGGGCTGGCGAAATCTGCACGACGGGTTACCTGCACATTATCGGCCAGTGCGTTTTGTAATCTGGCGTATTCGGGCAGGTTCATCATTCTGAGGAATTTACCTTGCTGCTGAAAGCCGTAGTAGCCATCGTACCCAACGCGTGCCGAGCCGTTTTTACCACGTTTGGTGGTGATGATGATAACGCCGTTTGATGCGCGCGAACCGTAGATGGCCGTTGCCGATGCATCCTTCAAAACATCAATGCTTTCGATATCATTAGGGTTCAATAACGAAAGAGGGCTTACGGCCGTTTCGTCGTTATTGCCCAGTGCGGGCGAGCGGCCGCTGGTGCTGCGGTTGTTGGCATCGCCGGAGATAGCTACCCCATCAATTACGTACAATGGCTCGTTGCTGCCCGACAGGGAAGATACCCCCCTGATGTGAACCGAGGTTTGGCTGCCCGGCGCACCCGAGTTTTGCGATACTGTAACGCCCGCTACGCGGCCCTGTAGCAGCTGGTCTACGCTGGCTTGGGGCACATTGGCAATATCTGATGCCTTTAACGATGATATGGCACCGTTGATGTCTTGCCTGCGCTGGCTGCCGTAACCAATGGCTACCACGTTTACATCGGTAAGCGCTGTGGTTGCCGATTTTAGCGTAATGTTGATTTGTGTGCGCGTTTCTATAGCCGCTTCCTGCGTTTGCATACCAATGAAACTGAACGTTAGTATGCGACCGCCCGCCGGTACGGTAATGGAGTAATTACCGTTAATATCGGTAATGGCGTTTACCTTGGTGTCTTTAACGGTTACGGTAACACCGGGCAGGGTGATGCCTTTTTCGTCAGAAACCGTCCCCTTGACCACTGTGCCCCCGGTTTGCGCCATACTGCGGGCACAAATGAAAAAGGAGGCAAACAGCAATGCTATTCGTAGAATTTTCCTCATAATGATTTGTTGGTTTGTGTTGGATTTATATTCGATTTATTGGTTTTACATATACAGTTTATGGGCCGCAGCATTGACCCCTTATGAGGGGTTCGCAGGCGTGGCAGCATCTGATAGCCCATGAGCAATCAGCAACGCGTTTCCATAAAAAATTAAAAAAAATGGTTCTTTTGGTTTATGCAATATTGCCGGTACCAAAGGGCGGCTAACAACATTGATTATACTGGGGTTAAAATTATATGGTAAAATCAGCCCCGTTGTGGATAAATGGGGGCACAAATGTCAACCCTGTTTAATCAATTGAAAATCAAATGATTAATATATTAATTGCGTGTGTTTTACGCGAAACGGTTACAAATGAGCACCCTTATTGCGTTGTTGGCACTTTGTAAATTGCCATAATAGTATTAGCGGAATGGTACTTTGAGGATTATATTTTGGATGAAGCGGCAATATTCCCGATTTTAAGAAAACCGTCATTCACAGCTGTAAAGCGGCAACGTAATTAAGCCAATCTATGTGAAAGTATTAGGCTAATGAAAAAAGTTTATGGGATATGTGGCAATCAAGATTGCGTAGAGCGGAGATTTTATTCCCTAATTGCAAATGGGCAGGCTTAAATTAAACACAAGGAATTAAGCTATCTCCTTAGCTTCTTGCAATAACTTTTTTAGTTTGTTTACGAGCTTTGTGGAAGGGTGAGAAAAGTAGCTCAGTAGCATCCTTTCATAAACCTCGAAGTAGGCATTTTTATTTACGGGTAACGTAGTCCCTGAAAGGCTTATAAAAATATTCCTGTTCAAAGCTTCCCCTATAAAAGATTTATACTGCTCATCGGTTACTTGATAAGCGTCTAATGCGTCCTCGTAGGGAAAATCATTATCCTTTACGCTCTGCTGCACGGCCATACACCTTTGTTCTAATTCATGCGCAGCATCGCCAATGAGTTCTTCGCCGATATAGCCTGATTCTGAATATTTATTTCTGTCCAGCAACATAATTTTTAAATTTAGTCAAAAGTTCCTGATTGTTCAAATCAATTTCGCCATGCCAGTCGCTCTTTTTTAAAACCGCTTTCATTGATGGGATCAGGCTCCATTTATTTATGGGGAATGCTCTTCCATCAGGCTCTGCCGTGTAGTAACTATCATACACCTCCTTTACCTTTTTGAATTCGTTTGCACCCAATGTCAACTTTGCTGAGGCTAAGATAAGGCTCACTTCCGTTTTCTTGATCGCAACAAAATGAGCCCTTGCCCAAACAAATCCACCGTCGGCAAGCGCAGCACGCACTTTAATGATGTCAACGCCGATGTTTAAATATTGTTGCAAACCATAATTCAACATCGTTTTTCCATGACCGAGATTCCTGAAATCCCTTGGGATCCTAAAAAAATCATGCACCGCGGTCTTACCGTTAATGTCTTTAATTAATGTCCTCGACAATGCCAAACCATTAATGGGATCTTGATGGTCTTCGGAATAATATTGAATGACCAATTCAAACGGATGTGAATCTTTGAAGCCGATGATTTTATTCAATGCTTTGCCCGACATCGGTTTGAGCAGATTGTCGATTTGGGTCACAAATTTCAATAACTCCAAACCCGGGAAATTGGATTTTAGAAAATCGATTAATGAGGATTTTACGCCGGGAGAATAAACTACAAAGCCCCAATTCCGCGCAGCTTTTCAATTCTTCCTCTGTAACGATGTATTCTCCTATGGGTGCTGATTTAGGCATTATTCTTCTTTACTTAAGCTAAGATAAAAAGAGTAATGATTAAGTGCACCGCTATCCCCATACCATTTGAACATTTTACGCCTCCTACGCCTCGTTAAAGCTTTCTACATACCGCGAGGGGATCGTGTTGAATTCAGCCTTGAAAGTTTTAACGAAGTACTTCTGGCTTTTGAAGCCCACTTTGTGGCATATCTGGGAGATGGTAAGGTGCCCGGTTTCCAGCAGTTGCGCGGCGCGCTTGAGGCGCATCTGGCGCACCAGTTCGTTGGGTGTTTTGCCCGTCATCTGTAGGATTTTTTTGTAGAGGGTATAGCGGCTCACGAACATTTCGCTGCTCAGCTCCTCTACCGAAAAATTGGGGTTGGCTATATTGGCATCTATCAGCACCAGCACTTTTTTGATGAACAGCTCGTCGGGCGAATCTACTGCCATTTCTGTCGGACTGGCATCTACGCGCTTTTGGTAGGTTTTTCGCATGTTCTCCTGCTGGCTCAGGATGTTCTTTATTTTGGATGCCAGTATCTCGAAGTTGAAAGGCTTGGTCATGTAGTCGCTGGCGCCGGTGCCCAGCCCTTTTATCTGCTGTTCTTCGCCGGCTATGGCGGTCAATAAAATAACGGGGATATGCGTGGTGCGCTTGTCGCTCTTTATCTTCAGGCACAAATCTATGCCGTTCATTTCGGGCATGGTGATATCGCTTACCACCAGGTTGGGATGCTGGGCCAGGGTTTTCTGCCAACCTTTTTTGCCGTTCTCTGCTTCAATGATATTAAAGGAATCCTTCAGGTTATCCTTAATGTAGAATCTAAAATCGTCGTTATCCTCTACCAGCAGCACGGTAGGTTTTTTGCCGTCGCCGGTATCGCGCAGGCGGCCTTGCTTTTTATCGGATAAATAAATGGCATCGTCGCCGGCATGCGGTAGCAGCACGGGTCCATCGGCAAATAATTTCTTATCCAGTTGCTGCAGCGGCAACAGCACGGTAAAGCAGCTGCCCTGGTTAAACTCGCTCTCCACCAATATCTCGCCCTCGTGCAGGCGCACAAATTCTTTGGTGATGGATAGGCCAATCCCACTGCCCTGGTTAAGCATGCTGCCGGGGATATCGTTCTGAAAGAACGGCTCGAATATCCGCTCCATCTTATCCTTTTGTATGCCTATACCGGTATCTATTATCTTTATCTCCAGCTCGGTGCCCTGCTCAATTGGGTTGCTGCGCAGGTTGAGCAGCACGCTTACCTGCCCGCCCGCATGCGTAAACTTATAGGCGTTGGACAACAGGTTAAAAAGGATGCGCTCTATTTTATCATGATCGAAACTGGTGTAGAATTCCTCCACCTCGGTATCGAACACGAAGCGGATGCCTTTTTGCTCGGCCACATCGGTAAAGGAGTGCGAAAGCTCTCGGATAAAGGCGATGATGTCGCCGCCGGTCTTGTGCAGTTTTAATTCCTGGTATTCCATCTTCCGGAAATCGAGCAGTTGGTTCACCAGGTTAAGCAGGCGTTTGGCGTTTCGGTTCACCAGCAAAAGCTGGTTCTTCACGTCGGGGTCTTTAACCTGCTTCACAATCTTATCAACAGGCGCCATAATCAGCGAAAGCGGCGTACGGAACTCGTGGCTTACGTTGGTAAAGAATTTTATCTTCATCAAATCAAGCTCGTGCAGGCGCTGGGTTTCTTCGCGTTCCTTCTCCAGCAAAAACTGCGTGCGCAGTTTCCGGATACCCTCGCGGCGGATATAAAGCAAGCCCCCTACGAATAGCAGCACATACAGGACATAAGCATATGTAGTTTTCCAGAAAGGCGGCAATATCTTTACGTGCAGGCTTATCTCCTTACTGTTCCAAAATCCGGGATTAGATGCGCGCACCTTAAAGGTGTAGTCGCCGGCATCCAGATTAGTGTAGGGAGCTTTGCGACTGATATTGTCTGCCGTTATCCAGTTACCATCGAAACCCTGCATCATGTACTCGAACTTCACTTTATCCGGGTCGAAATAATTGAGGGCAGCAAACTCGATGGAAAACACATTTTCGTTGTATTTGAGTTCGATGCCGTCTACCTCCGAGATGGACTTCGGGAGGATAACCTTGCCATATATCTTCTCGCCCACCGATACGCTTTTGTTGAACACCTGCAAATCGGTAAAAACCAGATCGGGGATGTGCTTGCTGGTATGCAAGGCCGACGGCCTGAAGATATTGAACCCATTGCTACCGCCGAATATCAGCTCGCCACTGCGGGTTTTGTACGATGAATAAGGCTGAAACTCCCTACCCTGCAGCCCGTCTTTCTCATTGTAATTAACGAAGCGGAACTTCAGCGGCGAAGCTTTCCTATCTATGATGATATTGGATAGCCCGTTAGGCGTGCTTACCCATACATTGTGGTTATCATCCTCGCGGATATCTATAGTGGTATTATCGGGCAGCCCGCTTGCGTGGTTAAGGTTGGTGAAATTGCCCGTAGCCGGGTTCAGTATGCTGAGGCCCTCGCGCGTGCTTATCCATATCAGCCCGCTGCTATCCTCCATAATGTTGTTGGTGTTGTTGTTGACGAGACTGTTAGGGTCCTTATCGTTTCGGATGTAGTGCGAAAACTGTTTGGTTTTATGGTTAAGCACATCTACCCCGAACGAAGTTACCACCCACAGGTTCCGGTGCCGATCTTGCAGCAGGGCCGAGATGTAATTGGAGTGCAGGGAATTATCTACCCCCAGCTTATAAACATAATGAGAGAACTTACCAGTCTTGCGATCGAGCATGTTCAAGCCGCCCGAAAGCGTGCCCACCCACAGGTTGTTCTCGTCATCCTCCAGTATCGACCATATCCTGTCTTCGGATATGCTGCTGGGGTCGGCATCGTTATGCCGGTAATGCTTAAAGTTTTTCCCGTCGAAACAATCCAGGCCGCCAAAATAGGTACCTATCCATAGCTTTTGCTCATGATCGAGATACATGCTCACGATAACATTGTTGGCGAGGCTGTTGGGGTTGGCAGCATCGTGCATGTACTTTTTAAAGCTGCCGTCTTTACGGTTAAAGTACATCATGCCGCCGCCGTTGGTGCCCAGCCACAGGTTGCCATACTTATCCTCGATGAATTTGTTTACGTCGCTAAAGCTGAGACTGGCGGGGTCTGAAAGGTGGTGCGTGTATAATGGGAATTTGAGGATACTTTCGTTGTAGTAGCTGAGGCCGCGCTTATAGGTGCCTACCCAGATAATGCCTGCGTTATCCTTATATAGTAGTATGATGCTGTTCTGGGCCACGGTTTTAATATCGTCTTCACGATTCAACAGGTATTTTATGCTGAAATCGCGCTTGTCCAATATGTTGATGCCGCCGTGGTCGGTAGCTATCCAAATACGCCCCTTATTATCCTGCACCACGCTGGATACCACATTGGTATTCAGCCCGCCCTTGGTGTTGCTTTTATCCAGGCGCTTAAAAACATCGAGCGTGCTTTTGAGGTAATATACGCCATAGGTGTAAGTGGGTACGTAGGTCCATATATCGTCCTGCCCATCTATAAATATTTTGTAACTGGTATTTAACGCAAGAGGCGGCGCGTTAAATGCCTTGCGATAATTCACCTTATAGGTAACGGGATCTATCCGTTCCAGAATGCCTTTGTTGTACACCAGCCAAATGTTGCCCTTAGAGTCGGTAGCCAGGTCGGCCACAGCATTATCGTATAGCGTTTTATCGTCGCCGTAGCGATTGCAAATGCGTGTGGTGGTTTTATTACGGGGGTTATACTTGTAAACGCCTAAAACCGAATTGAGGAACCAATAATTCCCAAGGCGGTCTTTACGTATGCCGGCAAAGTTTTGCGTGGGCACGTTGACGGAGAGGAGGTAGCTATTGATATCGTGGCCGAACTTTTCGGTAACCGGATCGTAAATATCGTAGCTGTTTCGGGTTTCTACCAGCAGTTTATTGCCGGGCCCTTCGGATATAGTTGCTATGTAATCGTCGCTGATGCTGGCCGTATCGCTGGCACTGTGCTTAAATACCTTGAATTTATAGCCATCGTATTTGTTTAAGCCCGATGGCGTGCCGAACCACATAAAGCCTTTGCTATCCTTTAAGATGCTGTTTACCTGGTTGTGCGATAGGCCGCCGGCAATATCCAGCCGCGAAAACTGAAACTCGTTATTTTGTGCACGCAGGCCCGCCGCTATAAAAAGCGCCAAAAAAGCAAGCAGGCAGGCACGGCGTTGGGTTGTGTTCAAAATAATAGCGTTTTATGCCCTTCAGTTGCACTATGCAGCACTAGCAAGAACAAGGTAAATAATTGGGCAGACCAATTTAATTAAAAATTAAGCTTTGGGGTTAATACTATTATTGCAATTTATTTACCGGTAAACAGAGGCTGTATCAAAAACAAACCACTTATTGAACAACAAACGAAGATTTTGCAGGCAGTGTGTTTGCGACTTCGGAAAATTTAAACGACAACAATTGAGTGAACACTAATTTCACGAATTAAAGAAAATTAACACCAATCAATACTTTATACTGAAGCTAAAAATTAGTGAAATTCGATTCAATTCGAGAAAATTCGTGTTCACTCAAAACACCACGCTAATGTTATTTGTGCATTGTAGGATTAAAATTTTAACATAAAGTGCGCAAAGGGAGAAACACAAAGAACACGGACCTGTATTTTAGCTTGAATAGTTTAAAACTACTTTACCTTTTTCAAATAATTAAGCATACTGCCCGATAGGGGTGCGCCCAGGCGTTTCAACTTATCGAGGTAATACTTTTTCACCTCGGGCCAGGCGTAAAAGTTTGGATAAACAGGCTTTAGGCCCGCTATGGCGGCATCCTTTTCGTTGAGCAGGCAGCGCAGCAGGTAACCGCCGGTATTGTTTTTATATACTATCCATTGCACATTGGCACTCAGCGGTATCACCTTCGCCGATTCCCAGTTTTTATTGATGAGCTGGATATAGGTACCTACCTTATCCGAGCGGTTCAGGCCAAGCAGCGCGGCAAAAGGCGAAATAGTTTCCGCATGCGAGAAACGCAGGTTGGCATTTATCTTTTTACCGCCAACAACATCGTTGGTGGTTTTTAGGAAATCGGCGAGCAAAGGCGCGGCAATTTTTACTTGTATGCCGTTAACATCGGCACCGGGGCCTTTGGTGAAAAAGTCCCCGGCAACATCAATACGGCTCAGCGTAGCCAATTCATCGCAGGTGAAAAAGCTTTGGAAGTTTAGGTCCTGATCGGTAAAGCCTGCTTGTTTTATCTCCTGCCGTAACGAATAAACGATGGTAGCAAAGCCGAACAAATCGTTCACGAACTGGCTTTGGTTAGCCGCGCTTATCGATTTTGTGAAATCTGCATTAAAAAAGCGGGCGGTAACGCGGGCATTCAGTTCAGGAATGCTGAGGTAGTTCCTTAAATCGTCTACAATCTTTATCCAGCTGCCGTTCTTCTCAAAATCGAGATAGGCGGGCGAGAGGTCGTAAAAGCGGAGGGTGGTATCGTTGATGCCCTGCTCTATGATGGTTTGGTTTTTAAGCAATGGCTGCAGCCCTTTCAAAAAAGCATCTGCACTTTGGCGGGTGCGTATTTCTTTGGTAACGGTTACGGTAACCCTGGGCTTATCGGCAAACACCGTGGCGTTGTTTTGGTACAGGCGCGATGCTATGCCCATCAGTTCGTTTACGCCCTCTGCCGAGATCGATTTGGTGCCCCCCTTTTCAACTTTATCCAGCGCAAGCACCATTTTTTTTAGCTGCTGCCCCAAAATGGTCAGTGCTTTTACGCTATCGGCCTTTGCAATCAGCTTATAAATATAAGCCGATGAAGGTGCCTTAGTCAAGTGCCTGGCACCGTGCCTGCCTACATAATTTACAAATACGGCCTTATAGCCATCGGGTATTTTTACTGTTATGTTTTTGGGTTGCGTATATAGTGTTTTAGTTCCTAAAAACACGCTATCGCATTGCTGGGCACCAGCAGTGGTGGCTATCAGAAATAATAACAACAGTAAGGGTAATCGGATGCTCATAAGGTTTAGCAATGGCATGGCAAATATAATACGGACCAATAAAAGACAGGTTTATTCCTCAAATATATAATGTTTGTTTCAGGATATCTTGTTCATTTCTCTTTAAATAATTGGTTTTCGCTCAATGCCCTCCCCTATAAAACACCAATGCCCGGCATAAAGCCAGGCATCGGGTTATCGTTAAGTTTTGTTTGAGTTTAGAAAGCGTAACGCAAGCCAAACTGCATCTGCCAGCGAGAAGCGAACAGGTCAACAGAGTAAGGCACGCCCGGATCGCTAAAGGTGTATTTAGGATACGTTGTAGGTGCATTAGCAAACGCAGGGGTAGTTTTTGCGGTTAACCCTATACTCGATGTTGAGTTGAAGGTGTTAGCCGAGAAGTAGTACTGGCCCCAGTGCTTATTAAGCAGGTTGGTTAAGTTTACGATATCGTAAGTGAAAGTAATTACTTGCTTACGTTTGCCGCTGCCGAACTTAAAGTCTTGCGAGAAACGGAAATCTAAGTTGTTGTTCCATGGCGTAAAGGCTGCATTACGCTGGGTGAACTGGCCACGGCGGGTAGACAAGTATTTATCTTTATCAATGAAAGCATCAAATGCTGCTGCCTGCTGTGCTGCGGTTGCGCCGCCTACAACATCGCTAAAGAAGTTTACGGTTTCGCCAACCTTTGGTATGTAGGCTAAGCTAACCTGCTGACCTGTACCATCTATAGAGCTTGGCAGGAAGCCGTAAGAGTACGGGTTACCCGATTGTGCGCTCAGGAAGAAGCTAAAGTTAGCTGTGTAGTTGGTGTTGCCACCCCAGTTAACCATATAGTTAACGGTTGACACGATACGGTTACGGATATCGAAATTGGAGTTGGCTAACCCTGGGCTGTTTGGATTAAGCGCCTGGTTCAACTGCCAGTTACTTTCCATTGAGTTACGGATACCGTTGGTGATATCCCTGGAGTGGCCGTAAGTATAAGCTACCGACGCATTCAGACCCCAAGGGAAAGTTTTTGCCACCTGTGCAGTTAAGCTGTAGCGGTAACCCTGGTTGGTGTTTGATAACAGGTAAGCGTTGGTATATGATGTGTTGACGCCTTTGTTAATGAAGATAGGCTGTTCTTTATTTGTGTCATACGGATAGTAAGTTACCTGATCGGTAGTGTTTACCTGCTGGAACTTTAAGTCGTGGATTACTTTGGTGTAGATACCTTCTACCGTAAATTTCCATTTATCGGCAGTGGTATAGTCATACGCTAAGTTGCTCCTCCATACCTGTGGCATCTTGAAGTTGTTGTCTATCAAGTCTACCTGAGTTGGGCCGGTTGCAGATGTATTTACCACAGGTATTTGTTGGTTTACATACCCTAAACCACCGTTGTTTGGCGCCTGTACAGGGTTTGTACCCGGGGTGATAGGCGCAGTTGCGCTTGGTTTTTTATCATAAGCACCGTAAGTATCGCCATTGTTGTAGAATGCATAACCAAACCATGCAAACGGTACACGGCCGGTAAAGAAGCCCGAACCACCGCGCAATATGGCAGTTTGATCGCCATTGATATCGTAGTTGAACGATACGCGTGGGTTTATCTCTACGTTGTTCAGGTATTTATTGGTGATGTTGGCCGGTTTGGTGTAGGTAAAGGTATTACCGTAGTTAGCATCAACCGGCGCACCTGTTGTTTTGGTGCTAAGTGGCTGCTTGTTGGGTACGCCTGCATAATCAAAACGCACGCCAGCAGTCAGTTTGAAGTTATCGGTAAGCTGTATCTCGTCCTGGCCGTAAAAGCTAAGCAGGTTTACTTTAAACTGCGCCGATGGGTTAGCCAGGATATAATCGCGGGTGTTGTTTACGTAGTTGTAGTTGGCACGTGTACGCGATGGGTTGTTGGCCAAAAAGTTGGCAACGCTGCTGTAAGCTATACGGCCGTTCCAGGCGTTTACGAAATCGTAAGTGATGTTGTAGAACTCGTTGTGGGTACCAAATGTCCAGGTGTGTTTGCCTGCAGATAAGGTAAGGTTATCAGTAAACTCGGTGGTTTTTTGGCGCATATCAAATATTGCTGCTTCGCGGTCGGTACCCAGGAAAATGGTAGTACCAGGCGTGTTACCGGTTATTTCTATCTGCGGCAAAGCCGGATTAGACGTTGGGTCGCGAAAATCGTGCACGTTAGAGTAACCAATAACCAGGCTATTGCTCAACGTGTTGCTGAACCTTGATTTCAACTCGGCAACGGTTGATGTAGAGTTGTTGTGCGATACGTAATCGATACCGCCGAAACGGAAGTTTTGCTGATCGCGCTCTAAGTTGGTTGCGGTAGAGCTGATAGTGTTATTACGCAGCGTCAACTGGTTTTTGTCGTTGATGTTCCAGTCAATCCTGTTGAAGTATTTGTTAGATCTTGAATAGATAGAGGTATTGTTATAAGTACCCGGATCGAAACCGTAGCTCTGCATCTTGGCAGTAATATTCTGCGCATCGGTTAAGGTAAGTACTTTTGCAGAACCTGCAGTACCGGCACCGGCAATAACCGGATCCTGGCGGCGGGCAATTTCTTCGTTGGTGAAGAAGAACAATTTATTCTTGATCAACGGGAAACCCAAACGGATACCAGTTTGATAATCGTGGAAAGATGATGGCAAGCTGGATCCGTCGCCACCTGATGCAGTTTTAGTATTGTTTGGGCCTACCAGGAACGCGCCGCGGCCATAACCGTAAATTGAACCGGTAACATCATTTGTACCGCTACGTGTTACGGCGTTTATGCTACCACCCAATACGTTACCAATTTTTATATCGTACGGTGCAACCAGTACCTGTATATCCTGTATCGCATCTAACGATACCGGGCTGGTACGGGTGCTGCTACCAACCTGGCCCGATGCATTCGACTGGCCACCCAATGACGGGCTGAAACCGATAGCATCGTTGTTGATAGCACCATCAAGCGTTACGTTGTTGTAGCGATAGTTGGTACCCTGAAATGAGTTGTTGTTGCTTTGCGGCGTAGTGCGGGTAAGATCCTGCAGGCTGCGGTTGATGGTTGGCATATTGCGGATCTGGCTCTGGCTGATACGGGTAGAAGCGCCTGTTTTGCTAGCGCCGCCGTTTGCTACAACCTTAACCTCTTTAAGCGAGGTGGTTTCGTCTACCAGTAAAAAGTTGAAGCTGACGCCACCCAATTGCAGGGTAATATCTGAGCGCTCGTCTTTTTTGTAACCTATAAATGTGGCAGTTATAGTGTAGGGGCCGCCTGCGTTTACGTTGGCAATAGTGTAACGGCCATCGCCATTGGTTTGCGAACCATAGTGGGTGCCGGTGCTGGTGTTTACCAATGAGATGGAAACGCCCGGCATCGATGCGCCTTTCTGGTCTACAACCTTTCCGCTAACCACTGCGGTGGTTATTTGTGCGTTTGCCGCAAGGGCAAAAAGTAGTGTAATCAATAAAAAGTATAGCTTTTTCATGTGTGTTATTTAAACATCACAAAGATTCGGCTATAATGTTACCCCAATGTTAAGGATGAATTAACATTTAACACACTGTGTAATCCAAAACGTCACATCCGTGTTAACCCGATGTTAAATGGGCGTTATTGCTGCAAAATACACCTGAAAGTGTTATGCAATTGTTAGGCAACAATTACGCAGCAGGCTGCAATTGTGCAAAAGCGTGTTTTGTATCTTCCAGGCTTAGGTACAGGGCCTTGGCCAMCAGCGGTAGTTGCAATGCATTCAGTATCTTTTTACCGCATTCTATGCGGCTCAGCTGCGCGCGGTCTATGGCTATCTTTTCGGCCAGTGTGGCCTGGGAGAGGTTCAGTTCCAGCCGGTGTTCTTTAATGTACGCCCCAAAATGCGGGTAGTGACTCAAATCGGGCCTGGTTTGCAGCACTTCTTCGGCGGCTGCCGATATGCTGGCCGGCATCTGCGGCAAGGGTATATTATTATCAAAAAACTGGCTAAAGTTTACCGACATCTGCTCAAACAACTTCTCATCTATACAGTAGGTTGCTTCAGAGCGCACGTTCCGTACCTTTATTATCCCCAACCCTCGCAATTCCTGTATGTGTTTGTTGATGGTTTTTGCATTAAAGCTGCTTGCATAAACGGCTTGCTTGGTAAGGCAATTGCCGTTCTCGGCTATCATACGCAGTATAAAAACCCGTATAGGCAAAGCAATGGCCCGGGCAAAAGCCGATATCTGGGTATCTATTTCGCTGAAATGTGCATGCAATAAACTCATTGGGTAGATAGACGTGTTAGGCAACATTAAAAAAAGCCGCCCCATGGTTATCCGCGGGGCAGCTTTTTTAATTTCAGGTTATTATTTTACAGCGCCCGGGGTTTCGTAAGGCAACGTTTGCGGGCTGAAATGAGCCCAGCCGGTTGTCCAGTCGGTAGTACCGAAAGCACCTTTGAATGTAACTTGCTCAAAGAAAGCGTCAGTAACTTTAGCGTTAGTGAAAGCAGCGCCTGTTAAAGCAGGAGAAGCAGCAATCTGTATAAAGTTAGGAACACCAGCTCTTACAGCAGGAGCAATATCAGCAGCAAATTTGTAAGCATCGGTATAGATACCAGCAGCGTACAGGTCAGGTGAGAAAGTGTTAACAGCAGTAAGCAATGGGGTAACAACACCTAGAGCAGTAACATTAGAGGCTTTGATTTGGTTGCCTTTGCCGTTGCTGCCGGCAATTAGGTTGTTAGCAAATACCGAAGTACCGGCCACTAAGTTACCTGATGCGTTTGCAGGGGCAGTACCGGCTGCATCATCGTAAAATACACCTTCGGTATAACCAGTGATAACTGAGTTTAAGATGCTGATAGATGAGTTACGACGGATTTGCGCACCATGCTGAAAGTTAGCATTGATTGCTGTAAAAGCTGCAGTTTCTTTAGGGCCTAAGATAGTCATGTTAGAGAAAACTGCAGAAGTTTGCGGGGTAATGTTTGCACCGGCGCCGTTGTTATCAGATTCGAAACCGTTTGAACCGGATACGTCTGCAGTGGCCGCTAAACGCTGAGCCAAACCAAATTGTATTTTACCGGAGAAACCGAAATCTGTATCGAAATCATCATCCCATGAATCTATGGCTAATAAATGTTTTGCATTTACAGTACCGCCAAACCACTCGAAAGCATCGTCGCCGGAACGGTAAACCTCAACGTAATCGATAGTGGTACCAGAACCAACACTACCAAAAGTAAGGCCGTTGATCTCGTTATCGGGGCCCAAGGGTATACCGGCATATTCTATACGTACATATTTTAAAGTACCGGAGTTATCAGCAGCATTAGTGCCACCGTATTTACCTTTATCGGTTGCATCAGATATACCTTCTATAGATACCGAAGCACCTGCGTTGTTAGGTGCATTACCCAAAAGGATAATACCACCCCAGTCGCCTTGCGAACGGCCGCCGGCAGCAACATTAGAGGTAAATACAATCGGTTTATCAACTGTACCAACGGCCTCTATTTTAGAGCCACGGGTGATGATTAAAGCGCCTTTAGTTGCTTTATCGCCTTTAATCAGGGTGCCTGCCTCTATTGTCAGGACAGCGTTACCGGTAACGAATACGTTGCCTTTTAACAGGTAAATTTTATCTGCTTTCCAGGTAGTAGCGGCAGTAATATCGCCGGTTACGGTAACAACATTAGATGTTACCGGCGGGGTTACTATCGGTTCGTCATCTACTGTTTTTTTGGAGCAGCTTGTAAAGGCTATGCTTAAGCTTAAGGCTGCTAAGAAGAATACTTTTTTCATTTCTGTTTTTGTTTATAGAGATACTTAAAATTGATTTAATCTTTAAAAGGTGTAATTGAACGCGAACGAATAGTTACTACCTGGTTTGTAGCTGCTTTGCGGGCCATCGCCGGTATCGTATTTTTTGTTCTTGTTAAAGTCGTAGTAGAAGGTTGCCCGTTGATTGAAGATGTCGCCGGCGTTGAATTTGATTTCGCCTTTGCTCTTTAAAACCTTTATGCTCAATTGTGCGTCAACCACATCCCTTGGTGCTTCCCAAACGCTTTGGTACTGGGCACCTGCGGCTACCGACAGCCTGCGGCCAACCCGGTTATAAAGTGCATTAAAGCTCATCTTATTATCCAGGAAGGTGTGCTGCAAACCGGCGTTGATCACATACGGTGCCTGGCCAACCAAAGGGCGTTCTGTTTCTAAAAAGTTCAGTCGGCCATCGGTAGGGTTAATCGCTGTAGATTTGATAACCGATACGTTTGCGTAGGCCGATGTGTTTTTAAAGAAATTGCTTGTGTTTATAAAATCGAGTGTCTTACGGATCTCCAACTCGGCACCATAAACATTGGCTTTATCAGAGTTGAAGTAAGTAATCTTACGGGTTGAGGCTGCATCATCGTTATAGGCCTCAATAGCATGGGTGAACTTTTTATAGAAACCCGATACCGAGATAATTTGCCCTGCAGAAGGGTAAAGCTCAAAACGTAGATCAAAGTTATTGATACTTGATTTTTTCAGCAGCGGGTTACCTTGTTGGAAAGCAAGCAACTCATAATCGTAATAACTTGATGTGGCAAGCTCCCTAAACTCGGGGCGGGCCAGGGTACGCGAGTAAGATGCACGAAGGTTTATTTTTTCCGTAAGGCTATAAGTTAAGTTAGCTGATGGCAACACGTCAACATAATCCTGCTTAACTGCATCTGATGCGTTAGCTAAAAACTTCGGTGTAACTTCAACATTAAATTGTTCTACACGGGCTCCCCATACCAACCTTAACTTGCTGCTCAGCTTATTATCCAGCATAGCGTAACCGGCGTTGGTCATGGAGTTGGCCAGGTACGAATCCGGGCGGCCATCAATTTCATCCAGGCGGTAGACGTTGGCATTTATCAAATCTCTTCCAAACAAAGTGCTCAACGGTCTTTGTTTGATGGCATCGGCTGTAGTGGGGTCGTTATCCCGTATCACGGCACCCAAAAAGCGTGCGTCATATTCCCTGTCACGGTACAAAGAACTAAAGCCGGCTTTAAAAGTGCCTTTTTGCTTAAACATTTTAACCGGGAGCGAGTAGTTTAACGCACCGTTGTAAGAGTCTTCGTTCAGTTTAGCAAACAGGGTAGCATTTTCTTTGCCTAAGCCAGAAACGTTTGCCTGAAAAGGGTTGCCGCTGCCAATATTGCGCGAGTAACTGGTTTTACGCTGGCCGGGCTGGTCGTTAAGTACATTTGCGTAGCTTGCCTCCCAGTTAATTTTTGCGCCCTTGTCGCCTAAGGGGTGGTTACCTTCTATAGTTGATTTCAGCAAGGCTTTCTGCAAAAGATCGAAAGCGTAGTATTTCAGGTCGACACCCGAGCCGGTATTGCTACCTGTACGGTACAGGAACTGGTCGTCGAAAATCCTGTTGTAAACGTTTTTAAAGGTTATTTTATTCTTACCGTAGGTGTAACCAACGTTTAGCAATGCCCCAATGTTGGTAGAGAATTTGTAGATATCATCGTTATAATGATTATCGTAGTAATCGCGTTTTATATCGTTGCCGATAGTTTGCGTGTTACGGTACGTTAAGGCCAATATAGCACCAAAGCGGTTGCCGCTTTTCAGGTCTTTCACCTTACCAATAGTAAACTGGTAATTTTGAGTTGGCAGGGCGGTGTTTTTGTAAATATTATAGTCGGATGGCAGGCTTCTTAACAAACGGATGTTACGATCTGTAGTTAAACCGTTAACAATGCTGTTATACGAGGAAAAACCATTAGCCAATTGCCTGTCGCCGTTATCGAAACCGAAATAATCGGTTGCGTTACGCGGGCCGCTCAGGAAATCTTTAAAGGTAGAAGCGGTGTTATAACCACCGCCTATGCCGAACGAAACGAAATTCTGGTCTGGCAAATCTTTGGTGGAGATATGGATAAGGCCACCTGCAAAATCGCTTGGCTGATCTGGCGTGGCTGTTTTAGTAATGGTAAGGTTCTCTACCAGGTTTGATGGTACGATATCGAACGAGAATGCCTTCCTGTTAGGCTCGGTGCTTGGTAAGGCGGCACCATCAAGCAAAGCAGAGTTGTACCTATCGCTCAAACCACGGATAACCACAAATTTATTATCCTGTACGGTGGCACCGCTTACGCGTTTTAAAACGTCGGCGGTGTTCCTGTCTGGCGAGCGGCGTATAACTTCTGACGATATACCGTCTGAGATAGAAACGCTGTTCTTTTGCAAAGCATACAGCGCCGTTACCGACTCCTGGCGGTAGGTTGCTTTAATAACAACCTCGTTTAGCGCCGTGCTTACCGATGGCGCCAGGGCAACATCAAGCGGGGTTGCAGCATTGGCTTTAACCTCTATATCAGATATCGATTTTGTTTGGTAGCCTATATACCGCACCAATATAGTGTACCGGCCCGGCGCTATGCCGTTTAGCGAGTACCGGCCCTCTACATCTGTAGCAACACCTTTGGTAGTACCCTCTATGCTCACCGTTGCGCCTATGAGGGTTTCACTGTTTTTCTGATCTATTATCTTACCAACTATTTTACCTGTATTCTGGGCATTGGCGGTTAAACCTGCACATGCAAATACAAGTATTAAACCAAGGAAATGTATAACTTTTTTCACCATTAATATTTTGATGCAAAGCTATCCCACACATCTTTCCCCGGCGATTTTTGGCCATTATCAAACCATTATATGTTATCATGCTTATGGTTACCAATGGTTCAATATTATAACCATTTATACTTAAGGCCGCCGCGCCAATGTTAAATTAGCGCCCGCATATGCACAAACGGGCACTAAACCGAACACACCTTGCTGCTTAATTACCCGCTACCATCATATCGTTAAGCTTGCCGTTTACCTTATTTAGCACCCTTATGCAATTGTACATTTCCTGCCAGGTGAGGTCCTCGGCCATTTGCTCTTCAAATACGCTGAACAGGTTGTTCATTACCCCTACAGTATCCTGCGCCTTTGCGGTAAGCGATAGCAGTTTGCCCCGGCGGTCTTTATGGTTTACGGTTTTGGTTACGTAGCCTTTCTCTTCCAGGGCCGCAATAATGGCCACCATGTTCGATTTTTCTATCAACAGCGTATCACAAATAAACTTTTGTGTGCTACGGCCGCCCTGGCGGCTCAGCAGCAGTATTATTTGATAATGCTGATAAACGTCTATCTCTTTTAAAACGGTAAATAAATATTGATGATAGGATTTATTGGCCAGCATCAACTGCAGGCTTAAGTCTTCTCCGAAATTCATAATAAAAAGTTGAGGCCCGGGCGCCTGCGAAAAACAGGCCGACGGGCAAATTGCCGATTGCGTTAATTATTAATGGATGGGCTTAACAGCCGGCAAGGAAATCAAATAAGCAGGGTTTGCAGCCGAAGGTATTTCTGCGAAACGGGCAAGGGCGCTTTCCGGGAGAGGAAGCGCGAATAAAAATCTTTAAGCGGATACTGGCGGGCACAAAAAAACAAGCCGAACACCAGGAAAATCGCAAATATGGGCCGCAGTTTTAAATGAACCGGCGGCGAGGAAAGGTGCTTCTTTTTGATGAATTCCCAACTTGCATCATGTATGCCATGATCCACAACGGATTGAGATGACACTGTTTGTTTGGCAATTAAATGCCTGGGGTGGCTTGCCCGGTAGCCATAAAGCGCAACAGCAGCAGGCAGCACGTTTATGAACAACGTTATTGCCAGGAACAGGAACTTCGAAAACGCTTTTAACATTCGGATTGTTGATACACGGGTAACAATCAAAGTTCAGCATCTTACAGCCCGCAATCAACAAAACTAAATTTGTTAACCAAAGCTTAATGTTAATTAAACATTGGTAAGCTGGCGCCGTGTGTTACCCGGCAACTTCCAGTTCCGCTTCAGCTAACGGGTTCAATGCCAACTCCCGCAGGCAGTCAAAGTAATCGGCCGCAAGGTCGCCCCAGTTAAGGCGGCCGCTATATTCCAGGCCTTTCGCCACAAACTGCTCGGCAAGTGCGGGATTGGCAAGGGTTAGGGTAATCTTTTCTATGTAATCGGCAGCATCGTAAGGCTTACATTTAAAGCCATTGATACCTTGGTCTATAAAATCGGCAGATCCTCCCCCATCCGCTATTACGCAGGGCAAGCCCGATGCCATGGCCTCGAGCACCACATTACCATACGTTTCTGATACAGAAGGGAACAGGAAGATATCTGCCGAGGCATATAAAACGGAGAGTTGGCTATGGCCCACCTTACCGGTAAAAACGGCGTTGGGCATACGGGTTTTGCATGCTTTTAATGCGCTGCCATCGCCGGCAATTACGAAATTTACTGCGGGGTTCTGGCTTTGCATACCATCGTACACCTCAAAAAGCGTTTCGAGGTTCTTTTCCCATACCAGGCGGCTGGCAAATAATATAGTCGGGTTGTCGTTACCGGTAAGTTCGCGCAGTGCGCTTTTATTCCTCTTTTGGGGAGAGAAAAGGCCCGCATCCATGCCGCGTTTCCATATCTCCATCCGGTTGGCATGTACGCCCATTTCGGCAAGTTCCGCCTTCATGCTTTCCGATGGCACATATATCTTATCGCATTGGTTATAAAACAGCTTGTGCCGGGCAACTACCAGCTGCCGGGTGCTGTTTATTAAAAACGGCAGGTGTTTGAAATAGTAATCTATATAGGAGATGAAATGCGTGTGGTAGATCGTCATTACCGGCAAGCCGTATTGCCGTGCGTAGTTTAACCCGAAGTTGCCCAGTAACGATGGCGTGGCAATGTGCACCACATCGGGCGCAAATTTGCGCAGCGCGTGCTTCATGCGGCTTTCAGCTAATACCGGCAAGGCTAATGAGTAGCCCTGGTTTACGAACAAGGATACATGCGGCACGCTCATGCTCTGATGGCCCTTAATGCTCTCCGGCCCTTCGCCGTATATAAACAGGAACTCGAACCGCTTATCGTCTATACGGTCAATCAGCTGGTACATGGTGCGTATGGCACCATCCAGCCCTTCGGTCAATATCTCGGCAAAAAAGGCTACGCGTACCCTCGGCCCGGTATAGGCAGGTGCAACAATGCCCCACTCGTTCATCATATAATCCCCTCCTGTTCAGAATGGCACCGGCGCGCTACGGCGGCCTTTACGCCTCATTTTAGCGCGTTGCCTTACTTCGTTTAAAGCGCTTTTATCTTTGGGCGTGCGCATGGCCACCCAAATTACGAATGCTGCTATCGCCAGCATCACCAGGTCGATTGTAGTGTATCCCGCTTCCATAATAGCCTTAATTTTATGATAATAAAGCTACGGGCTTAGTTTAACCGTGGTGTTAAGTTTATATTATGATACGCCTTCATCAAAAAGCGATCGTCTATGACTTGACAGACGTACAATTCATAAGACGTTCCGCTGGAACGTAAGAAGGTTTTTCGGTACTTTCTACCCATGAAACATCCCGAAAGGCAATGTCATTATTTAAATATTAGTAACCTCGTAGAGGTTAAAGCTTTGTAGAAAAACATAGCAAAAACAAGGCAACGCCGTTAGGTGTTGAACTCCATTTTGTTGAGTACCTACGGCACTCTATGTTTGGATGGCTGGTTTGCTACAAAGCTTTCACCCTTACAGGGTGACAAGGTTGCTTTAATAATGACATTACCCGAAGGGATGAAGAAAAGAAGCCGTTCCGGGGGAATGTCTCATGGGTAGAAAAGAAATGCGGCAATTTTCACTTTCCATCGTAATGTTTTATGAAATCTGCCCTATGATGGGCTATTATTCATCAAAACAGACAATAAAGCCTGGGGCCGTTGGCGTTCGGCAAGCATCATTGGGGTGACTCCGACTTGATTTGGTAGGTTGGGGTTTGCGCCGTAGCGCAGCAGCAACTCTATTTGGGGCAAAGGATATTTCTTTTTTACGGCATGGTGCAGGGCGGTGTTGCCCTGCTTGTCGGCAGCGTTGGGGTTGGCGCCATTGGCCAGCAGCCATTCGGCCAGGGCAAACCTTTTCCAGTTGAACGCCGCCAGCAATGGCGTTTCGCCTATGCTGCTATCGTCTATATCGGCTCCATGGCTTTTAAACAGGGCGGAGGCTTCGGCATCATCATACCACACTATGGCAAACATGCAATTATGCGGGTTGGCACCATTCATCAACAGCCAGGTATAAAGGGTTTTGTTACGGCCGCGCGTATAGGCATACCAAAGCGGCCGGGCCGGGAAAAAGCCGCAATCCCCATCCTTAATGCGGTGCACCGCATCGATATCCATTCCGCTGTTTAACAATAACTGCAATATGCGCAGACTGTCCGCTTCCTTATCCGGATGTTTTGCTATCACTGCGGCGCACAGGTAATGCAAGGCGTTCTTGCCATCGTCCTCGGCCCAGGTAAGCCATTTAGGTTCGTAGTCCAGTAGTTTTTCAACTGCGGATAAATCGAGGTTTTTGATGGCGGTGATAAATTTGTTCATAGGTTGAATGTTTTAATCTTAGAAGCTGTCTAAAATATAATTCGTTTTAACCGAGGATGATCCCCGGGGCGGAATCTACCGTAGAGACGCAATATTTTGCGTCTCCGTTATGCAAATCCCATCCTGCCAATCCGTTTTGTGTGGCGGGAGACGCAAAATATTGCGTCTCTACGAAAAACTAAACCATTTTTAACAGCTTCTTAGAAATCGCAACTCGCCACGCGGGCATCGCCGCAACATTTTCGAACCCCATAGGCAGCTGTTATTAATCTTTACATATCGTAGCCAGCGCCCGCAAATCGGGCCAGCCGTATCCGCCGTCGAAATCGCCGTTGGCTGCATACAGCCTTTGCCCACCCATGGCTTCGTAAAACCAGCAGGTGGGGTTTTCGGGGGCGGCAAACAGCAGCATATTATTGATGCCGATAGCCATGAACCTATCGGCACAAACGCAAAGCATCTTCTTGCCGAAGCCCAGCCGCTGGTATTCTTTCAAAAGGTATGTCTTATTCAACTCGCCATCATAAGCAGGCATGTTGGCGTGGGCGTATCTCATGCCTTTTAAAAAACCTACCAAGCCGCCTGTGGGGCCTTGCAGCACCAGGCAAAACCAAGTGCCATCCATCTGTTTAAATTGTTCTGCCCATTGCCAGGCGCGGAGGGCGGCAGTGGGCGGATTTTTCACCATTGGATAAGTTTGCGCCCAGGCAATGGCGTGTAATTCCGCTAAAGCAGGGATATCTTCGGGCACCGCATCACGAAGCACGAACTGCTCAACCCTTTCCCCGCGCTCGCGCAACAGCCTGGTATTAGCAGCCTTCGATGGTCGCGTTAAAGCAAATAATTGCCGAAGGACTGCATTGCGGAGGTTTTTTATATTCATATAATTCGGCGCTTTATTGCCCGATAAATCTACCTATTCATTGCTTGCTCATCGCCCAAACATCATTGCTGTATCTAAAGTCCGGCGCATCGGGTGTGCCGCCATATTTACCGCCGGTAATATATATCTTCTGCTTATAAACCGCAGCAGCCATTGCACCGCGCGGCGACCAAGGGGCAGCCTGCGTATGCCAGCTTTTGCCGTCGGCGCTATAAAGCACCTGGCTTGAAAAGCGCCCGTTGCGGTTACAACCCAATAGCCATATCTTATCATCAAAAACTACCGGTGCATAGCCAAATATCTCCTGGCCTTTCAAAATATATGGCGTTACCTGCTGCCAGTTTAACCCATCGGCAGAACTCCATACATCGTTGTCCAGCAAGTACAGTCTGCCATTAAATTGCAGCACCAGGCTGTTGATGCGCTTACCATAAGGCAGGTTATCCTTAACCTTTACCCAATGTACGCCATCTGCCGAGTTCCACATATCGGCATAGGTATGCTGTGCATCTTGCCCGCCGCTTATCCATATTTTGCCGGCAAACACAAAGGGCCGGTAAAAAAATCGGGGCGGCAGATTGCTTGCTGTTGCCAGTGTTTCCCAATGCTTAAAATCGGCACTTCGGTATATGGCTGTCTTCAGCGTAAAATGCTCGATATTCCCCACAAAATGGCCCAAGCCATAAATTGCGCCCTTAAACGGCACATAATCCAAAAAAGCGTGATTACCAATGGCGTTGGGTAGGGCCGACTTGCGCCACCTGGTACCATCGGCACTGTACCAATTGCCATCGGGATGGATTACCCACAAAGTATCGCGGATGCAGAACATCTGGAAATTATAGCTCTTTTTCCAGCCGGCACTATCCAACAGTTTCGTCCATACGTAGGCGGAGCCTTTACCGGGCAAAGTGAGGTTGCCCGGTGCCGCGTTATTTTTGGCCGACTTATTCGAGCAGGATAACAGCCCTATAAAGCAAACAAAAATCAGGTTCCGTTTCATCATACTGTTTAGCTTAAAAACATGCGTTGATGTTATTTTATAAAATCGTCATGTTGAATTTATTTCAACACCCCATCATAAAAGCAGCCATTTGCTTATCCGCCATGCGCGCCGACCACCTGCCGTGTGGGGTCCCGAAACAAGTTCGGGATGACGTCTGTGGTTATTTCCCCACTCAAGCCACAGCCTCGGCAACGCGTATATAGTAGCCGTTTATATCTATAAAGGCAAACTCGCGCAGGCCGTAAGGATGTGTTCGCAGCTCATCGGCCAACGGTATACCTTTCTGCCTGAACTCCGTATAAATTCCGTCGATATCCTTTACGAACCACATCAGTGGTAGGCGATGATTATCGTTGTTGATGTCGGCCACAAAAGCAGGGTCCTGCGCAAAGAGCAGGCGCATATCGTCGCGCCGGATGCCGCCATCTGTATCGCCAAATTGCCAGTCGTCGTGAAAGCCCAATATATCACGGTACCATGCGATGGTTTCGGCAAGGCTTTTTACAGGCAGGTGCACACCGCTGCGGATGAATTTCATTGCTTTTATCCCGATGATTTAAAACATTAGTATAAATGTAGGCACAAAGCGGGCAATAAAGCAATATGCGCCGTAATATAGCCGGGCGATAATTAAGCTGTTGCGATAATATGGGGGAGTATTACCCTATCAGGGCGTTGGGGGATTTGCCGCTGATCATCGATTTATTGATTAAGCCGGCGGGCATGCCAGGTAATCAATAAATCAGTACATCAAGTATCCGTTTCCCTCTATCATATCGAGGGTCGGCGGCGTGGCTTATCCTGCCAGGCAGTGGCGTTCGCGGGAGGCCAGGCTGTTTAGCTTCTCTTTCAGGATAGCACGTGCGCGGTGCAGGGTAGTGCGCGATAACAGTTCGCTCATGCCAAGGCTGCTGCCTATTTCCTGGTGCGAATAACCCTCAATGGCATACATGTTAAAAACCGAGCGGTAGGTTTTTGGCAAGGCCTGTACCATCTTCATCAGTTCCTGTGCTTCCAGTCCGTTGGCGTTGTAGCTGCTGCTTACCGGTATGTTCTGCTCGGCAAAATCATCAACCAAAACCATGGTTTTTGCCTTGCGGTAGCGAGAGATAGCGCTGTGTACCATTATACGGCGTATCCATCCTTCCAGGCTGCCGTCGCCACGGTAGTTGCGCATGTTCTTGAACATTTTGATAAAGCCTTCCTGCAGTATATCCTGCGCTTCGTCTTTATCTTTGGCGTAGCGCATGCACACGGCAAGCATTTTTGGGGCCAGCATCTTGTACAACTGTTCTTGTTGTTTCCTGTCGTTCTGTAGGCATCCTTCCCATAGGGCGCTCAACTTTGTGTCGGTGTTCGGTGTCATGGTGATATTGTAGTGATTTGGTATATGCCAAAATTCAACCATTTTTTTAATTGATTGATTTTCAGCTGATTAATTTTTAAAGCGATTTTTTACCGTCCGCTTCCGTACAGTTAGCGTTCTTTAGCGTACGTATTGATTTGTGTGCGCTATACACTAAGTATGAAGCCATACGATACCCGACGTAATTGCGCTACAATAAGCTGCTTAATTTGGTTATTTAGGGTGTTTTAACGGGGTGGGGAGGGGTGAAAAAACGCAGCTATGTGGCTATTTAAACGCGAAGAAAAAAACGCAAAGATCACAAAGTTTTTTTTGGTGATGAGTTGTAAATTTTAACGATAAATGCAGCCCTCCAATTAAAATCTTTGCGTCCTTTGCGCTCGCCAACAAGCAAATCTTTGCGCCCTTTGCGGTTAAATAATCGCCGGGCAAATAAGCAAATATGTACCTTTGTCGCATCCGGGATAAAAACCCGGCATTGCATCATGATAAAAGAAACAGAAATTGTTTGCCCTCCCGGGCAGCACGAAGATGAGGCTGTATTGACGGCGCTTGCTTCGGCGGCTATCAACATACCCCAGCAAAGGATACAGGGTGTAAAAATCCTGAAACGCTCTATAGACGCCCGCGGCCGCAAGGTATTGTACCGCATGCAGGTTGCCGTTTATATAGACGAACCCCAATTACCCGAACATTACGACCATCAGTATAAAAACGTAAAGGATGCCCGGCAGGTTATCATCGTAGGTGCTGGTCCGGCTGGTTTGTTTGCGGCCCTGCAGTGTATAGAACAAGGCTTAAAACCCATTATAGTGGAGCGCGGCAAGGACGTAAAGCAACGCCGCCGCGATTTGGCCAATATTAACAAACAGGGCCTGGTGAACCCTGAATCGAACTATTGCTTTGGCGAGGGCGGCGCGGGTACGTATTCCGACGGGAAACTATACACGCGCAGCACCAAGCGCGGCGATGTTACCGGCGTGTTGAAAACCTTTGTGGCCCATGGCGCTACCGAGGATATCCTGGTTGATGCCCGCCCCCACATAGGCACCAATAAACTACCGCAGATCATCACCGCCATGCGCGAGAGCATCCTGAATGCCGGCGGCGAGGTGCTGTTCGATACAAAAGTTACCGGCCTGCTGGTGCAATTCGGCAAGATACTGGGCGTGCAACTGCCCGATGGCGAGAAACTGCTTTCCGATGCAGTGATACTGGCTACCGGCCACTCGGCACATGATGTATTCCGGATGCTGCATGCGCAGGGGATACTGATAGAAGCCAAGCCCTTCGCACTGGGCGTTCGCATTGAGCATCCTCAGGAAATTATAGACCGCGCCCAGTACCACTGCGATGTTCGTGGCCCCTACCTGCCCCCCTCTTACTACAATTTGGTAGAACAGGTAGACGACCGGGGGGTATTTTCGTTCTGTATGTGCCCCGGCGGCATCATCGCCCCTTGCGCCACCGCAGCCGATGAGATAGTGGTAAACGGCTGGAGCCCCAGCAAGCGCAACAACCCCTTCGCTAATTCGGGTACGGTGGTACAGATAAACATGGAAGATGTAAAAGGCAACATGGCAGATCCATTCCGGATGCTGGATTTTCAGCAGCGGGCCGAGCACCTGGCTTTTAAAGCCGGCGGCGGTAACCTGGTTGCCCCTGCCCAGCGCATGGTTGATTTTGTGGAACGAAGGGTATCTGCCAACCTGCCCGAAAACTCTTACCTGCCCGGCTGCAAAAGCACAGACCTACTTGAAGTACTCCCCGATTGGATACATGCCCGCCTGCGCAAAGCACTTCCGGCCTTCGGGCGAAAGATGAAAGGTTACTATACCAATGAGGCTATATTGGTTGGCGTAGAGTCGCGCACCTCCTCGCCCATAAAAGTCCCCCGCGACCGCGAAACTTACCAGCACCCGCAGGTTGCGGGTCTATTCCCTTGCGGAGAAGGAGCCGGTTATGCAGGTGGAATTATCTCGGCAGCCATAGATGGGGTAAACTGCGCAAACGGCGTAAAAACCTACCTGGGATAGTTGGAAAAAAAAGAAAAACATCCCTTTTTTTTCGCCATTTGAGCAAAAACACGGAAAAAACGTCAGTGTTTTGGCAGGGTTTTCAGCACTTTGTATATGGCTTTGCCCCAAAATTCGCCCAAAGCAATGGCCCCTTTTTTATTGGGATGCAGGTAAAATGTACCCTGCCTGCCCGGCTCCGCCTGGAAGTCCGTTAGGTAATTCTTCTTAAAATAGGCGAAAGCTTTGGTATCGCCAACAAACACATGGCCGGGGTTGGTTAATTGATATCTCGCGGCAAGTGCATCTATTACAGGCATATAAGTCTGCAGGCGGGTAAGACCCTCCTGCAGGTAAGTGGCACCATTTTGGGTATTGGGGCTGTACCAAACCGGGTGCTGGTAAATAACAATTGCCGCCGGGAATTCCTTCAACAGCGTATCGGTGATGGTTTTTAAGTTAATGCCGTAATCGCCAACGGAAACCGGAGCACCGTGGGTGCCTTTTACGGCACTGTCGTTGGTGCCTATTTTTATGGAAAAAATGAGTTGGGCATCCTGGCCGGCAAATGCTTTTGCAGCTTGGACTACGGCAATAAAAGCAGGCGTGCCCGGCAAAAAATCGAGTGTGGTGTAGCCGCTATGTCCCTGATTACTAAAGGCTATTGCGCCAATCCCCTTCTGCTTTTGCAACCATGCCGATGCCACAACCGGCGGTGCCTGCGTAGCAGGACTATCAAGGCCTGCACCGTAGGTAATGCTATTGCCGATGAACACTATGTTGAGGTTGCGGGTTTGGGCTTGGGTGGTTGTGATGCTGAGAAAGCAGATTAGCAAACACAATATAGATTTATGCCGATTCATTATTTCTTGTTAGGATGCCTGCTCATGTGAAAAACGGACATTATGACAATTGTTCGATTGGAATCATCTATCCGATATAAAATCAGGAATGGGAAATCGCGTACAATTGTCTCGCGAAGCTTCCCTTTTAAAGGATAGTGTAACGGGTGGCTACTAATCGTCCGAATTTTAGCCAAAACAGCATTTTCGAACCTCAACCCCAACCCAAGCCGTTGCTCCTCGTACCAATCGCTGCTTTCTCTTATTTCTCGTTGGGCTCTCTGGAGTACCCGAAAATTATAACTCACTTCCCGGCACGTTGTTTTCTGTTTAACTCCAGCGACACTTCCAATTCTTCGAGGGTTACACCCTTATCAATCCCGTCCTCGTATCTTTTATATTCCTCATCCAGTTCGGCCACAAAACTTTCATCCTCCGACCAATCATACCCTTGCACTATCTCCCCCTCTAATATCACATACAGCGCTTCCACTTTTTTATCGTCGGCATCTCTGATATAATCGTATAAGCGTTCCCTAATTGCTGTTGTTGTCATAACCTAACTGCTTTAAACAAATTTACTTATTTTGATTGACGATATCAACGCGTTATCGTTTACTTTGATTTACTATCTTTAGGTAAAATCTATCCTTATGAAAGTCCCATTTTTATTATCAATCGCAATGTTGGTTATTGCTCAGGCACTTGGTCAAAACAAGGTACCGCAATGCGGGTGTCCGCGTAGTCAATACACAACTGGCCAAGCAGACACGGTTTTTAAATTAGCCAACGGAATTAAAATTGCATTATGTGGATACCGAGAAAAAGACATTATTTACAACACACGACTTTACTCGGAATTTGTGTTATCTAAATGTGGCACCGACAAAATCATTAAGTTTTGGAGCGCAACTGAAGTTTGTAGTGTGATAGTTAAAGGCAACTTTATTTCTGTTCAGCATGTTGTTAATTTGCCGGTCGGCAAGAATATGAGTTACAAACAGGTTGTTTTTTATCGGGAAGATTTTTATAACGGAGGAACCCTTGGTGCTATTGCTTTTAACACTAACATACCACATTACACAGCATCACAAATAAAAAGCGTGATAAAATTATACTCCAACACAAAAAACGAGAACAGCGAAACACTTTCGGATTTAGCAGATAAATTGTTAATAAGTGCTGTATCGGGCAGTAAAAAAGCAGCCCAGCTCCTGTTGAACTTCAAGGAGAAATTTACAAACATAGATGGTCACATTGCAGAGGAATACAATAACACCTTGCAGTTGTATTCTCGCGCAATAGAGCATTAAAAACACCGCCACTGGTTGATCAATACTATCAACGCTTCTCCACCCTATCATAAAATCCACCGAAGGTGTTCATCTTCACCGCATCTTCGTTGAAGAAATCGCCGGGGAAGCCTAGTTCTATCTTGCTGGCATCATCCAGTTTTTTGATTTGCTCTACGCTCAGCTTTACATCTACTGTTTTTAGATTATCTTTTAGCTGGTCTACCTTGGTTGCGCCTACTATTGGGATACATTGGAATCCTTTGCTCATGGTCCATTGCAGGGCCACGTGGCTTTCAGATACGCCGAGTTCTTCGGCAATCTCCATCACTACGCGGGTTATCTTTTCGGCGCGCTGGTTAAGGCGATTGCTTTCGGGTTTTATGCGGCCTTTATCGCCTTTTAAGTATTTACCGGTTAGTGCGCCGCCTGCAAGCGGTGCCCATGGCGTAACCGTCATGCCGAAGTGTTTGGCCATCGGTATCAGTTCGCGCTCGGCGGTACGGGCCAGCAGGCTATACTCTACCTGTAGCGCGATGAATTGGCTCCAGCCCATCAGTTCGGCAAGGGTGTTTCCTTTGGCTACTACCCAGGCGGGCGTATCGCTGATTGCTGCGTATGTTATTTTACCTTGTTTTATCAGGTCGTCCATGCCGCGCAGCACTTCATCAATGGGGGTTATATCGTCCCAAATATGCAGATACAGTACATCTATAAAATCAGTCTTCAAGCGTTTAAGGCTGTCCTCTACGCTGCGCATCATGTTCTTGCGGTTGTTGCCGCTAGCGTTAGGGTTGCTAAGGTTATCCTTTAGGGTGTATTTGGTAGCCAGCACAAAGTAATCGCGGTCGTGATGGCTAATGTAATCGCCGATGATTTTTTCGCTGGTGCCCAGTTTGTAAATATTGGCGGTATCTAAAAAGTTGCCGCCCTCTTTGGCGTAAGCATCCATAATATCGAAACTGGTAGCGGCATCAGCCCCCCAGCCGGCTTCGGTGCCGAAGCCCATAGTGCCCAGGCAAAGTTCAGATACCTTAAGGCCCGAACGGCCCAATAGTTTGTATTTCATTTTCGGTGTTTTTAGATGAAACAGATATAGCAAAGCTGCTGTTTTACATGCTTAAATAAAAGCACCGGGTAAACAATAACAACAGGCGATTGTAAATATATAAATACAAAGCCCATGAAAATCATCACCCTGCATAAAGCCATAAACTCCGGCGAGCTCTTCAATCACCTGCAAGAACGGCTGAACCCTATTTTTCAAAAACAAAGGCAAAGCGATATCAGCTTCAACATCCAAAAAACACCAGGCGGCATCACCATATCGCAGCCCGATTTATATGAAGGCGTATTATTTAATATAGAAGTGAACGGACAGGAACTGTGGATAACCCGTAATGAGCATTACGTGGACGATGTAAACTCAATAACACTTGAGTCAATCCTGAATAGTCTATTCGATGATTTGTCGGAGGGCTTGGGGACAGATTTGGTACAAGAAGGGTAATAAACACGAATTTCACGAATAGCGCGAATTACACGAATTCTTTAAGCCTGCCGCAAACCAAAAAAAGCCCGCTTTGCAGCAGGCTTCTTCTTATATATTCCTAAAAACTACTGTCCGTGTATCCAGCTGAATTTGTACTCCAGCATGGGGTTTTTCATGCGCTCGGCTACGCGTAATAAGCGGGCGGGCAGGTTCATGATATAGTCGCGTGCTTTTTCGCCGTTTGCTTCCAGCCCGGTTACACTTTCTATGTGCCAGTCTTCTATCAGCTCTTTCAAAATATCTACATAATCCAAAGCGGTGTAAATGCCCAGGCGCTCGGCAGCATCGGTAAAGTGGCCGAAGGTTTGGCCAACCTTTAAGCCAACTTCGCGCAGGAAATGCGCAGGCATAACAATTTTTTTGCGCATCATATCCTCAAAAGCCAGCATGGCCTCATTGGCGTCTACTTCAAAAATCTTTTCTATAAAATATTTGTATGCTTTTGCATGGCGGGCTTCGTCGCCTGCAATAACACCACACATTTTTGAGAGTAGTGTATCGCCATCTTTTTTTGCTGCCGATGCCACCCTGCGGTGAGATACATTGGTAGCCAGCTCCTGAAAGGAGGTATAAATAAAGTTACGGTATGGATCGCGGCCGGTACCAATGTCAAAACCATCGGCAATAAGCCATTGGGTGCTTACCTCCATCATGCGCATATTTACGCGCCCGCTTAGGTAAAGGTATTTATTTAGCAAATCGCCGTGGCGGTTTTCTTCGGCCGTCCAATAACGGGTCCATTTCATCCAGCCGCCTTCTTCGTTGTGCGATACACCTTCAACCATGGTGAGCCACGATTCGTAGGTAGGCAGCGCCTCCTCGGTAATGGTATCGCCAACCAATACAGCAATCAAATCATAAGATAAACCTTTCGCACTCTCCTGCAATTCTTTTATTTCGCTGAAAAAAGTAGATCGCGATGCATCAGGCAAAAAGTCTGATGGTTGCCAGATGGTATCTACAGGTTTAAGGAACTCGAACATCTTCTCCAGCATGTGGGGCTCGATGTGCGACATAACCTCCTTACGTTTTTCTTCAAAAAAGTGCATAGTACAGTATTAGCCTACAAAGTTAATCAATTAATTACATTATTGTTTTGCCTGTTTATAATCAATGGCATCCATCATGCCGGTTGATAGGTTCGTAACAGAGGGCTGGCCGTTAAATATCGAAAAATTACTGTTATAATCCCAATGGATACCCGGAATATCTAACTTTTTTAAAGATTGCCGCACCGTTTTGATGTACCGGTAACGGCTGCCTTCATCGCTGTATTTGCGATACACGCCATACTCGCCGCAAATGATGGGCACGTAATACTTATTACCCCAATTTTTTACGATTTGCAACTTATCCCGCACCGATTGCTGGTTGCCATCAATCCTGTACTGATAATAATTGTTCTCGCCCCAGGTACCTATTACGCCGGGGTTCATGGGTGGGTAGGTTTTGGGGTCGTAGGGGAAGGGGATACCCGTGGTAGATACCTGGTCGCCCACCCAATCGGCACCCTGATGGGTAAACATAAACGGCTCGTAAAAGTGGAAGGTGTAAATGATGTTCTCATCGGCCAATCTTTCCATACGGCTCAGTTCGTAAATGCTGTTATAATTGGAGGCGCCTACTATCAACGTACGTTTGGCATCCTCTTTGCGTATGGCGGTAACGATGTTGTAGGCAGCATCTTTCCACACTTTGGGGTTTATGGGGCCGGGTTCGTTGTAAATCTCGAAAAAAAGTAAATTGGGGCTCTCTTTTTTGTACCTTTTAGCTAATAATAACCACTGGTTAATTACCTTTTGGGTTTCGGTTATATAATTATTATCATTTATTTTACCGTAATGGTAATCTATGATCAATTTCATATCGTATAACTTACATTGTTTCAAAACTTCATCAATGTGGGCAAATACTTTCCCAACAGGGATTTTCACGGTCTCGAAATGTTCAAATGCTACGGGTAAGCGTATGGTGGAAACTTTAAGTTTTTTAAGCAGTTCGTAATCGGCCTTTTTTAGAGGATTTGCGCTTAACACATCCTTGTTCCACCATTGTTCGAGCCATGAAATGCTCACACCGTTATCAAGGCTTTTAGCACGCTTGAATGCTATCTGCCTTTCGTTTAACGGAACTGGTTTGCTTTTTGCATTAAAGCACTGCATAATTATAATTAAAGGTATAAATAGCACCCTTTGCGATAATTTTAAAAGATTTAAGCTAAGAGTGGTATTTTTCACCTATGTTTAATGTTGCAACCGTTAACTGGTCAGAAAAACTTATTATAATTTAACAAATAATGTTTGTTCAAATATCGAAAGAAGAATATAAAAAGGAAATCTTAAAAAAAGCGTGGTACCAAACCAATAATATCATTTGGACCATTATTTTCCTGTATCCCATCTTTAGCATTGCAGACTTTATCTATGCCAATAATATCTGGCTACAATTTTTGATAGTGCGTATCATTACCGTACTTATTATACTGGGCCTGTACAATTTTTTCCAAACCAAAAAGTATAATTACAGGCTGCTGCTGCACCTCTGTTTCTTTTTCCTCTCGGTAACATCGGCCATATTATGTAACCTGGTAAGGCTGGAGGTTGAGCTTATCTACTTCCTTATCTACTCGGTTATCGTGCTGTTTTTTAACCTGCAAGTTTTTTGGGAGCCGGTAAACTCCATTATCCAAACGTTGATCGCCTTATTGCTGCTGGCTATATTCTATAACCTGCTCAACGAATTTGCGCTGGATCTTGTAATCAACAACGGCATCTTCTTTTTCATCATCGCGTTCATATCATGCCTTATACCTAACGCCCGCTACAAGGTTTTAGCGCGCGAGGTGCGATCGCAGATACTCATCGAGAAATCTAACGATCAGCTAAAAGACCAGAACCGCGACATTAACGAGAAAAACAACATCATCGATCGCCAGTACGAACAACTGCGTAAGCTGGACGACCAGAAGAACAGCTTCATTAACATTGCCGGGCACGATCTAAAAAACCTCATCAGCCAAATTACGATGAGCAATAACCTGCTCAAAGACGAGGATTACCGCCTAAGTGCCGACCAAAAGGAAATGAGCAATTACATCTCCGAATCGGCCGAAAAGATGCAGTACATGCTAAACAAACTGATGGATGTAAAGGAGATCGAATCGCCTGAGATTAAGTTCAATATGGAGATTTTCGACATCAACGCCGAGGTGATGCATGTGTTTAAAGGCTTGCAGGAAACCGCCCAAATGAAGAACATACACCTGGTAGATAACATACTGAAATTGCCGCTTAATGTGAAGCTGGATAGGGTGTTTGCAGGGCAGGTGTTCCAAAACCTACTCTCAAATGCTATAAAGTTTTCGCAAACAAACAATAACATACGCATTGTTACCAGCCTGCAACGCCAGAAATTCGTTTTCGAGATCATAGACGAGGGCGTGGCCATTGGGCAGCAAGAGCTGGATATGATGTTCAACAAGCTTAAAACGCTTAATGATGCATCGGCCAGTATAGAGAGCCGCCTGGGCCTGGGCTTGTCTATAGCCAAACTGATGACCAAGGAGCTTGGCGGCGAAATGATGTACCGCAGTGACGATAACGGCAATTATTTCAGAGTAGAATTTTACGTAATAAACTAATACATATAACCACAATGAAGAGACTATTTACCCTTTTGGCTTTTATAATGTTGAGCACAACTTGCTTTGCGCAACACATTATTTCATTTAAGGCGATGGGCCACGATGACGACGAGCCGGTTTACGGTATGAGCGGAGCCACTTCCTTCTACTTCAAAATCACGCCCGAGTATGAGATAAATGGCAGCAAGTTGGTGGTGTATTTCGAGCCCTCGCAGGCTTTAATTAGGGAAAAATCATACGTAAACTTATTCATCGGCCCAAAACCGGTTTACAGCGCCCGGTTAACTAAGGATTCTATACAGAAGATATCCATCAACCTTACCAAGGCCGATGTAACGCCGGATAACTACATCAAAATTCAGGTTAAAACGCTATTGACAATTACCGACGACCCGTGCCGCGATTTGGATAACCCCGCTATGTGGTTAAAAATTAAGAACTACTCCTACTTGTCGTTAGTAAAGAGCAATAAAAACTTCTTCAACAACATCAATATCAGCAATTGCTTCGATGGCAAAAGAGCTATCGTTTATCCGGCAAACCCTACGCTGCACGATTTAAAGGCTGTTGCCTGGGCGTATTCGCGCATGAAGAAAACGCAGCAGAAAACCATTGGCGTGTATGAGGAAGGCAAACTGCCCGATACCATACGCAACTATATAAAAGTGGGTATGCTATCGTCATTAAGCGGCACCGATAGGTCGCTGGTAAAAGTTACGCCCCAAAACAACCAGGGCTTATTTTACCTGCATAAAGCTATCAGCACGGTTACAGATACCATTACGCGCATGGTTGAGAACAAGGGCCAGCTTACCGCAGTAAAATCGGTTGCGCAGGAAGTAGTTCCTACCGAAATATTATACGTTACCGGTGGCGACGATCAAGGTTATGAAAAAGCTATCACCGCTTTGGGTAACATGAATATCCTCAACTCTACCTTCGGCGATTACTTGTTGATAAACAAGGCCCAGAACCAGTTCTTCAAAACCGTAGATGAAAACCGCTCTAAACTTTCGCTTAAACAAATAGGCGGCGTTAGCGACTTCCTTTCGGGCATTGGCTCGCTGAAAAGCGCGTTCAACTTCAAAAACTCCGATTTTAGTTTCACTCCTAAAGAGGTGGAGATACGTATAATAGGTAACTACAGCAGCCTTAACCCAGGCGACCGTGGTTTCTTCAACATATACCTCAACGGTTTATTACTGAGCAGCGAGAAGCTGGATGCATCGGGCAAGTTGAATACCACCATAACCATAAACCGTTACCAGCACCATAAATACAACACGCTGGAGGCCGAGTTCCGTTTTTATCCTAACAACGGAAATTGCAAAAACAGCTTTACCAATTTCTTTGCCGAGGTTGATGTAGATAAATCGTACCTGGAGTCGAAGAACCCCTTCATCACCAGCGACCTCAGCTTCTACCAATATCCCGAAGCCTTCAACAGCGGTACTACCAAAATTGTGGTAAGCAAAGATTACGCTAAATATGCTGCCGGTGCCATGGGCGAGATTATCTACGAGTTGAACAACAACATCAACGCAAACAACTTCCCCGATTTTGTTTACTCAAATGGCCCGGGTGGCATACAACCATCAGAGCTTAGGAAGAACAACATTATCGCTCTTTTAAGCAAAGATGACCCTTTGTACAAAGAGTTCCCGGATGCGCCTATCAATTTTGAGAAGAATTTCCGCCTGTATAATACAGATAACAACACCATTGTGTACCAGCTATCTGATACCACCTCAAATGGTTTGGCGCAGATATTCTATGGCCGCAACAACAACGCTACACTGGTGCTTACTGCCACAGGCAAGCATTTGGCAGAAGCTTTCTTATCGGCCTCCAAATCCATCACAGAGCAGCTATCTACCTTAAGCAGTAACGTTTGTATATCTGATGTAAACAACAACAAATACCTGTTCAACATCAACAAAAGCAGTGATAACCTGGAGTATATTGATACCAAGAGTGCGCTTACCCGTTTCTGGGATACCTACAACCTGTACATATTGCTGGGTATATTAGTGCTGATATTGCTTTCGTTCCTGTACATCCGTTCGAAAGTTCAGAAATCACAGGAGCTGTTTAATGATTAATGTACCCGGTGCATGTTCATATCCTAACGAATTAATTTTTTCATGACTATGTCGATTCCTGAATTATTGGTTAAGCATGGCTTTTTAACCGCCGATAATCGTGAAAAAATCGAAAGGCATTCTTTGGAGACGGGGCTATCCTTCATCAAGATAGCCCTAACCTTCGGCTACATATCGCGCAAAAACTACGAGCGTTCGATGCTTGAGGATGGGTATGAATTTGCCGAGATAAGAGAGATGGAGTATGACCAGGCTGTTTTAGATAAAATAGACCTTAGCTTCGCCAACGACCACCTTGCCCTTCCCCTGCGTGTAGAAAACGGGAAGGTGATAACCCTGATGGCCAACCCCGATGACGAGCTGTTTGCAGATTTCATCAGGTTTACCTACGATATGGAGCCCGAAATCATCGTGGCATCAGACCTTGATATCACCTGGCTAAGCAATAAGCTCATCGGCGATAAATACGTTAAATCATCCGTATTCGAACTGATGAAGCGCGACCCGGATAGCTCTGCCGTGGTAACCTTTTCATCGGCACAGCTGGTGTCTACCTTCGTTGTCATAGGTATTGTTGCAGTGGGCCTGGTGCTCAGTTTCAAAAACACGTCCATCATCCTCAACGTTATCATCAGTTCGTTCTTTTTGGTGGCAATCATATTCAAGCTGTTCCTGGCCCTGGTGGGTTCACGTTTCGAGCTACACCAGGCGGTTACCAAAGAAGAGCTTAAGCTGGTGATTGATGACGAACTCCCCATTTACACCATACTGCTGCCCGTTTATAAAGAAGATAAGCTGATAAAAAAACTCATCTGGAACCTGCAGGCGATAGATTATCCCCGCCACAAGCTTGATGTAAAGCTGCTGATAGAGGAAGACGACGATAAAACCCTCAACGCGGTACGTAATCTCGATTTCCCCGCCATCTTCGAGGTTATCGTGGTGCCTTTCCACATGCCCAAAACCAAGCCTAAGGCTTGCAACTACGGCCTGCACTTTGCCCGTGGCAAATACCTTACCATTTACGATGCAGAGGACATCCCCGACACCGACCAGCTGAAGAAAGTGGTATCGCTGTTTGGCAAGTTGCCTTCGGAGTTTATTTGCGTACAAAGCGCACTCAACTACTTCAACCGTAACGAGAACTTCCTTACCCGTATGTTTACGCTGGAGTATTCCTACTGGTTCGATTACATGCTGCCCGGTTTAGATACCCTGGATATCCCCATCCCCCTCGGCGGTACCAGCAATCACTTTAAACTGCAGGAACTGATAGACCTTGGCGCCTGGGACCCTTTCAATGTAACCGAGGATGCCGATTTGGGCGTGCGCGCTTATGCAAAGGGCCACAAGATAGCCATCATCAACTCCACCACCTACGAAGAAGCCAACAACGAACCCTTCAACTGGATACGCCAGCGCAGCCGCTGGATAAAGGGCTACATGCAAACCTACCTGGTACACATGCGCAACCCTGCCGCCCTGGTGCGCAAAATAGGCTGGAAAGGTTTCCTCGGCTTCAACTTCTTCATCGGTGCTACGCCCGTGATATTTTTGGTGTACCCGCTGCTGCTCACGTTCTTTATCTGCTACATTGTATTCGATTTATCGAGCATCCGCACCCTGTTCCCGGATTGGGTGCTCTTCATGTCGATATTCAACCTCATGGTGGGTAATATCCTCATGATATACATCAACATGATGGCGGTATTTAAAAGGCGGTATTACGAACTGATATTGTTTGCCATAGCCAACCCTATTTATTGGCTCATGCACAGCATATCGGCATATAAGGGCTTGTTCCAGCTGGTTACCAACCCGTTTTACTGGGAAAAAACCAACCACGGGCTAAGCAAAGTCAGCAACCCTACAAATATTGTTAAATGAGAATCAGCAGGTCTGTTTACTTACTGTTCATTACTTGCATACTGGTAATTTATTACCTGGTGGCGGCGGTGTACCTCAATAATTTAGGGTACTACAACCACGAGTCGTTGTTCTATATCGAAAAAGCCCTCATCGTTTTCGATGGCGTGGGCGTGCGCCTTAAGGTAATGGGCCTTACATCGCCCATGCTGCCCTTTATGGCAACCTTTGCGTTCACTACCATAAGCTATACACTGGCGCCCGCCCTGGCATCAGCCATTGGCACGGCATTGCTTTTTTACGTAATAGCAGCCACGCTTATCAAACGCAACACGCAAGATTTTTACCTGTACATACTGCTGGCTCTTTTCCTTTTCCACCCCGGTATATTGTACACGGCATGTTCGGGCAAGGGGGGGTACCTGATGCTGATATTCTTCTTTTTGTTCTTCCTTAACCTGCTTAAGTTTTACCGCAGCAATACCACCTTCCACGTATCTATTGCCAGCATATGCCTGGTTACGCTCATCTTTTGCGATTATAAGTTCGTGTGGCTTACGCTGTTCTTTTTGCCGCTGGTGCTGGCTATTACCATCCACAGCCTTAACCTGGGCGAGCAGGAGAGCATCTTCCGCCTGTTCCTCAGCTTCAACAGCCCATCATTGCGGCGCAAGCTGGTAAACAAAACCTTTGCGCTGTACATCATTTTGTTTGCCCTGCCGCTGGTAGCCGTGCTTTGCTACAAGCTGCTTAACCTTACCCACGCCAGCGACCTTAACTACTTCAACGAGAGCCCCTACGCCACCTGGAACGTACTGATTGATAAGCTAAGCTTCGACCAGCAAACTACCAACACCAACTACCAGATACCCGAGGTGAGCCTGCTACTATCGGCCCGCGTGCTGATGTTTTGCCCCATGATACTCATTGCGCTCTACTTATTTAGGGAAAGCACCTACCAGGTACTTACGCTGCTTACCCCCTTTGCGTTCATAGAGTTTTTGCACCTGAAGTACGATAAGGTTTACCTGGCCTACGAGTATTATATGATATTTGTGGTGCTGGCCTTTTTGTGCGTAATGTTTAAATCGCAAACGGTGAAAAACCAACGGGCCTTCCGGATATTGCTGGTCATTACCGTGGCCGTGCAACTGTACACCGGCTGGTACTTCCTCAAAACATCGCCCATTGCCGAGGACCGCAACTTTTTAGCCGTACTCACCAACCGTACCGACGATAAAACCCAGGCTGACAATATGGACGTGGCCAGCTACATCAACTCCCTGCCCGACGATGCGCACATACTGATGGACGATGCCACCGCCTACGGCGTTGTGGCCTTTGTAGAACGCCAGAAGATACGCACCCTCACCATGCCCTACCAGGACAACTTCCTGAGCGGCGTAGAATCGCCGGATAAAGCGGCCGACTACATTGTGATAGCCACCGCCAGGAACCTGGTAACCGGCTACACCCAGCTCAACAACCGTTACCTGGTAAGCATCAAGCGCACCCTGCCGCAAATCATCTTCAAAAAGGTGTACGAAACCGATAACTGGGTAGTGTACCGGGTGGTGAGGTAGTTCGATTTCGGAGTTCGGATGTTCGATTTCGGAGTTTTGATTTTTCGGATTTTATGGTTTTGATTGGTGCTTAAGAGGGTTATGCCGGTTTCAGATTTTATGCCGCCATGGCAACCTGAGCCTGTCGAAGGCTTGTTTCAGTACCCCACAGCACAGGCAAACACAATGCATTTCTTTCTTGTCTCTTGATTCTTGTCTCTTGATTCTTGACTCTTTTTTAGAAAAGGTTCTGTTGTGGTTCTTCGGCAGGGTTCTGCCCCGCTGCTGCGTGTCCCAATGCAATCGGGATACAAGCCGCCGGTAGAAGCCCCGACGCGTCGGGGCCAATCGGGTTTAGGGCCGAACGGCAGCCAAGGCAGTCAATGCCAAGTTCATCGCTGCCGCAAGCCTCCCGGCTTGTGGCCCGGTTGCTGGGTGACCACTATGTATTGCAAATGAACATTCGTTAATTCCGCCGTTTAAAAAGATACGGCACCACAAGCCGGAGACGCTTGCGGTAGCGGCGCGGCAATCTCATGTGCAAAGTAGCCACGGAGAAGGCACGAGAACAATATCTTATTCTCGTGCCTGAGCGGAACCGCCGTTAAACTCACAAAGAATAACTCCGTTTATTTTCTTAATTTTCCGAATAACTTAAGCGACGGTTATGAGCGATATACAAGATCTGCAAAAATTATTACTTCAGTTTAGAGATGAACGCGATTGGGCGCAATTTCATAATGCAAAGGACCTTGCTTTAGCTTTGTCTATTGAAGCAGCGGAACTAAACGAGTTGTTCCTTTGGAAAAAGCCGGAAGATGCCAACATCGAAAAAGTGAAGGATGAATTGGCTGATGTCTTTGGTTACGTACTGCTATTGGCAGAAAAACATGGCCTTGATCTCAAAGAAATAATGACCGATAAGATTCGCAAAAATGGCGAGAAGTACCCGGTGGATAAAGCAAAGGGTACTGCAAAAAAATATACCGAACTATGATGTTAAATAATTCCTTTGAAATAAAAAGGTATGATTTCAGTCCGAATTTATTTAACGATTTCCAACACACGCATTTCGCCAAAGATTTGTGGCCAATCGTATATATACTTAGTGATGGTGTTGTTAAAGAGGCATATGTTGGTGAAACTACGGATACCTACGCAAGGATGGCCGCGCATTTAAAAAGCAATGCAAAGAGTGTGCTTTCTACCGTCCATTTAATTAGTAGCGAAAAGTTTAATAAGTCTGCCACGCTTGATATAGAATCAAACCTTATCAAATATATTTCCGGTGACGGGCAATACAAACTACTTAATGGTAATATCGGTTTAGCCAATCACAATTATTACCAAAAAAAAGAAGTTTACTGGGATATCTTCAAGTCGGTTTGGAATAAATTAAGGGCCGAAGGCATAACCAAACATTCGATTGAGCATATTAATAACTCAGATTTATTTAAATACTCACCATATAAGACCTTAAACCGTGAACAAAAAGAGGGCTTAATGACAATCATAATGGCCCTATTAAATGATAACTTCAAAAATGTTATTGTTGAAGGTGGCGCTGGAACCGGTAAAACAATCCTCGCCATCTTTTTATTCAAACTTCTCCACTCGAAGTATGAGGATTTTAACTACAAAGAGTTTGGGGATGATGAAACTCAGTTCATTAACGCTGTTATTAAATTAAAGAATAAGTTTCCAAACCCCAAAATGGCGCTTGTTGTGCCGATGGCGTCTTTTAGAGAAACTTTACAAAACGTATTCAAAAACATAAAGGGCTTAAGCGCTAACATGGTGATTGGTCCTGCAGATTTAAAGGATACTCGGTTCGATATTGTAGTTGTCGATGAATCGCACAGATTAAGAAGAAGAGTAAACTTAGGTGCTTATTTTCGCGCTTTTGATGTTGCGTGCGAAAAATTGAACTTCGATAAAAAAAATTGCAGTGAATTAGACTGGGTAACGAAACAATCCGATAAAGCAATATTATTTTATGATGAAGGACAATCTATTAAACCGTCGGATGCAAGAAAGGATGATTTTGATAAGTTAAAACTTTCGCCATCAACTAAAATTGAGTCTTTAAAATCACAGTTTAGAGTAAAAGGTGGAAATGGTTATGTAAACTATATCAGCAATCTTTTAAACGTCAATATTCCACCTACCCAAAAAGTGTATCAGTCTAAAGAGTACGAATTCATTCTCTTTGACTCCGTTGAGACAATGGTAAATGAAATAAAGTTACGAGATGAAGAAAGTGGATTATCGCGAATGATAGCTGGCTTTTCCTGGCCATGGGCTTCCAAAAACGACAAGACGATTTATGATATCGAAATAGATGGGTTCAAACTACAATGGAATTATGTAGCGAAGAATTTTATCAACTCTGCGAATGCGATAGACCAGGTCGGATGTATCCATACTACACAAGGTTATGATCTTAATTATGCTGGCATCATCTTCGGCAACGAGATTAGCTATAACAAAGCGACCGACGAAATTATAATTTTAAAAGAAAACTATTTCGATGTAAACGGCAAGCAGTCTATTAGTGACCCAGCCGAGCTAAAAGACTACATTTTAAATATCTACAGGACTGTAATGCTTCGAGCTATTAAAGGTACTTACGTTTATGTTTGCGATAAAAATTTACGGGAATACTTTGCCAAACACATTGAGAAAAATCAAATTATAAAAGGTGTTGGTTATCTGGACTACGAAAATGTAATACCATATGTGAACTCCGTTCCCGTAGCAAATTTAAAAGCTGCGGCTGGCACTTTTAGCGAATTGCAAATAATAGAAGAAAACACAGAAGATTTTGATTGGGTTGAAATACCGGCACGATATAAACCATCAAAAGATTTGTTTGCATGTACCGTAGTTGGTGAGTCAATGAATAAAGTAATACCTAACGGTTCACTTTGTTTATTCAGAAAGGATAATGGTGGTTCCCGGAATGGCAAAATAGTACTGGTAGAATACTCCAATATTCAAGACCCGGATTTTGGTTCAAGTTACACTGTAAAAGAATACAGCAGCAAAAAGAATGTTACTGATGACCAATGGAGCCATCAATTGATAACTTTAAAACCACTGTCGTTTAATTCAGAATACCAGGATATTGTTATAACGGAGGATGAGGTTGCTTATTTGAAAGTTGTTGGGGTTTTTGAGTGTGTGTTGTAATTGGCGCCCGCCTACTTGTCAGTTATCGGCCATACTACAAATTTTCTGGTACTCCTAAAACAAAATCACAATGCACCACGAAATGATACACATTGTATGTTGATCGCCGCATACAATATGTATAGTATTGTTATGTGGTAAATGAATTTCTATTAAAAGAATTTGGGGAACGCATTAAAGGTTTACGTACCAATAAAAATATTAGCCAAGAGCTTCTCGCAAATTTAACTGGTTTCCACCGCACCTATATAGGCATGGTTGAAAGAGGGGAAAGAAATATCTCGCTCGTTAACATTGCAGTTTTCGCAAAGGTATTTCAAATGCCCATTTCAGAACTACTGGATTTAACCTCTGTGACTGGTGCTCATGTTTTTTCTGATTACGAAACCAAATCAGAAGCCTGATGTCCAGAGCTCACTCTTTCGTAATTACCGTTTCAAATAATCGCACCGAAAAGGAGGGCATTAATTTTTTAGTAGAAAATCATACCGGATTTTTTAAAATAGACCTCTCACTTAAAAAGCAGTTACTTGATGCTTTAGAAATGAGCCACACATTTCTTCAGGCTTTTGATATGGTTTATATCCCGGAATACGTTGGAAAAGTGATTACTGACGATTTTATAGTGGCTAACCTGGAAAACATTATTCTTATCGAACTAAAAACAACTAAGAAATATTTGCCAGACAACCCAAAGGGCTTTTTTTTCGGTGCTACTGCAAACGAGTTTAAGTTCGGAGAAGCATTAGGCGGTAAATTTCGCTTTTGCTTTGTTTCACTTCATAAAAAATCACCGTCTTTTGCCCTAATGACGATTCAGGAGCTGGAAGATATAATCAGAAATAAAAGGATACAATTTCAGATTAACTTATAATGCACTCCACTTCCCAGTACTGATTAACATACGCTTCTAAAAACTCGTCTATCTTGTAACCGTACTGAGACTTAAACTTAAAATCATCTTCCATATTGAATAAATAAATCAATGATTGATGGAAGTAAATAGCCTTGGTTGAATTTAACACCCCGGTGCGAACTGATACTTGAAATCCATTTGGACTAATTTGCTCTAATTCTTGGATTAACTTGGTGGTTGACAGCACATGCAATGATACGTATTGTATGCAAATTTTACAAATATCGCTCAGCCTGCGGTCGATATTATCACCGCACTGCCACCGTAAGCAATTTAACACGGGAAAAGTGAAAGTAAAGTATACCTGCCTACCGAGGGCTGCTTCGTATCTCGCAAAGACGCGGTGATAAAACCCTATAAACGAAGAAACCCCTTTATCGTTAGATGAAAGGGTCCTTGTTAAAGCCATCGAGGCATTAAGATTGGGCCCCGACCTACTCTCTCACATTTTACTGCAGTACCATCGGCTCTGGCGGGCTTAACTTTTCTGTTCGGAATGGGAAGAGGTTGACACCGCCGATATAGGCACATGAATTTCTTCAGATTAGTCATGGGGTCATTGAATCATTATAACTCAGTTTGCCCCCCCCTGTCGCAAGTGTCCCCGTGGCCCGCATGCAAGGTAGCCGCCATTCACATGCGGTGAGATTTCCATCCTTCCCGCCATTTAAAAGCATCACCCAGCCACAAGCGAGGACGCTATGCGGTAGCGGGGAAGGGAGTAGATATGCAGATTACAGATGTGCAGATTTAAGATGCGATTAGTCGATAGTCCATAGAAGATTGTGTGGTTTCGGGGCTGCTGTGAGCGGTTTGGTTAAATAACGGATGTTTTAGCTAGCTCTGTATCCGCAGTAGGGATTGAAAGGGGAAGCCGCCTGCGCGAGGGATTGAGTGGGGGGAGAAGGCGGCCGAAACGCAGTGTAGCCCGGCAAAGCCCGGCCGCTTCTACCAGCGGACTGCCATAATATTTCTTTTAGCCTGCGGTAGATGTTTTCACCATACTGCCTGTATGTGTAAGGTAGCCGCCAATCATATTCTGCTAAATTTCCATCCTTCCCGCCATCTAAAGGCATCACCCAACCACAAGCGGGGACGCTATGCGGTAGCGGGGAAAATTAGTCCAAATCAAAAAGGTATGGTTTTGTAATTACTTTTCGGTGGTTTACTCCATAACGAATGCTTTACCTATCCCCTTCCTCCGCAATAGGGATTGAGTGGGGAAGCCGCCTGCGCGAGGGATTGAGTGGTGGGAGAAGGCGGCCGAAACGCAGTGTAGCCCGGCAAAGCCCGGCACCGCTTCTATCAGCGGTGACTGCCATAATATTTCTTTTAGCCTGTGGTAGATGTTTTCACCATACTGCCTGTATGTAAGGTAGCCGCCAAACCTATCCAGCTAAATTTCCACCCTTCCCGCCATCTAAAAGCATCACCCAACCACAAGCGGGGAAGATTAGATATGCAGATTTCAGGTGTGCAGATTTCAGATGGGGATTATAGATGTGCAAATAGTTCATGGGGGAGGATGGCAGAGTTGCTGTGGTAAGTATTAAAGGAGCTTTAGCAGAAAAAATGCGCCGGAAGCTGTAAATTTGATTACGCCTTAAATTTTTAAAAATGAGCGATCTGCCACAATCCAATGATATTATATTTTACAACACTCCACGGGGCGATGTTAAAATTGAAGTGCTTTTTAATTAGGAAACTTTTTGGCTAACCCAAAAACGCCTGGCAGAACTTTTTGGCGTTGAAAGTAACACGATAACTTATCACCTAAAAGAGATTTTTAAAACAGGCGAACTAGAAGAAGCGGCAACTACTCGAAAAATTCGAGTAGTTCAAAAAGAAGGCACGCGGGATGTAAGCCGGTACCTTGATTTTTATAATCTGGATGCCATCATAGCTGTTGGCTACCGGGTAAACAGCTTTCAGGCTACGCAGTTCCGTATCTGGGCAACTAAGACGCTTAGGGAGTATATCATAAAAGGCTTTGTGATGGACGACGAACGGCTAAAGCAAGGGAAGCGTTTTGCTGTCTTCGGTCTCTCGATAGAGGACCCTGCTGCAGCTTGCATGGTAAACGTTGTCTGCCTATATACGGGTAGTAATTACTGATTTGCATGCGTTAATGTCCTACGTGCGCAGGGTCCTCTATGGAGAGACCCTGCGTTGACGGAAAAGGTTAGATATGCAGATTTCAGATGTGCAGATTTCAGATGGGGATTATAGATGTGCAAATTTTAGATGGAATTAGTCCATAGTTGATGGAAGGAGGAGCGCCGATTGCGATGGTCTATCGGCCATGGTTCATGGGCAAAAAAGCCTTATAAACGAAGAAACCCCTCGTATTTCTACGAAGGGTTCTTGTTAAGGCCATGGTTGGCATTAAGATTTGGCACCGACCTACTCTCCCACATTTTACTGCAGTACCATCGGCTCTGGCGGGCTTAACTTCTCTGTTCGGAATGGGAAGAGGTGGACACCGCCGATATAGGCACCTGAAGGCTTTTAGATTTGAGTATTGAGATATGAGATTTGAGACTCATGGCTGCAATAGAACAAATCAATATTTTAATTTAGATAGGAGCTTAGTATTTGAGTATGCAACCTTTCGGTCTCATATCTCATATCTAACATCTCATATCTTAAACATGATTGAAAGAAGTAATTTCGAGAGAAAACAACAGCTTTGTGTTGAGGTGTTAGAGGCAAGGGCTCGGATATTGGGTTGCAGAATTGCTCTTGCTTCTTGTATCTTACGGTCTTGTGTCTCTAACACCCTTAATTACCTGCTATGAGAAAGCTTCGGATGATTAGTATTACTCGGCTTTGATGTCGCCACCTTTATACCTGTAACCTATCAACGTAGTAGTCTGCTACGATCCTCAATGGAAGWCTCATCTTGTGGCTAGTTTCGCACTTAGATGCTTTCAGCGCTTATCTATTCCCAACGTAGCTACTCTGCAATACACCTGGCGGCATAACAG